>JBBSJJ010000005.1:0-62813 GCA_038257335.1 Chitinophagales bacterium
GTGCTTAAAATCTTCGTCATAAAGAATGTTGGTTATATCGTTTAAAATGTTTGCCCTATTATACTGTAGTGTTTTTTAGTAACGCAAATTTATATAAAACGCAGTAATATCAGCTATCTTTAATTAAACGACATTGAATTATGATTTGTGATGTGTGATGTATGATTTGTGATTTAAAATGTGTGTGTCGTTCCGGGAAATTTTTAAGTTACATTTTTTTAATACAACTTCGAATCAAAAAATATCATAAATCATACATCATAAATCAAACATGAATCCTACAGCCTAACTATTTTATCGGCTTTAAAATATGCTACCTCACTAAGGTCTGCAAAAATAATTCCTGCATTTCTTTTAGCAACTTCCTCCTCTATCATTGTCATCGCTTTCCGGCTGTTAGCATCGTCCAGGTGACTAAATGGTTCATCCAGAATTAAATACTCAAAGGATTGTTGCAAGGCACGGATGATGGCAATGCGCTGTTGTTCTCCATAACTACAGATACCTGCCAGCTGGCTTAATTTACTGCCCATGCCAAGCCGCTCCGCCATTTCAGCTATAGGTAGAGCTCCTTCAAAAGAATTTAAATTCTTTTTTACCTGTATGTTTTCTGCAACGCTGTGGTTAGCAAAAAGCCGCAGATCCTGGAAAACAATGCTCAACTGGCTGCTCCTGAATGAAGCTGTTTCCTCTGCAGAAAAATAGTTGATGTTTTTATTGTTGAAAAGTATGTTGCCTCTAAAATCTTTTCTGAGGCCATACAGAAAATGAATGAAGGAAGTTTTACCGCTGCCGCTCGGTGCCACCAACTGGATCTTTTCTGCCGCTTTAAAAACCAGCGATGCATTCCACAGCTGGGACTGATTTATTTTTTCCTGTTCAAGGAAAGTGGGGCAGGGTTGCTGTAATGTTATCTCCATAAACATCTACATTAAAAAGCCGCCGGGTGATGTGCCGGCGGCTTTCAATTTAAAACAATTTTATTGAAGGCGTCGGTTTACAATCGCTGTAGAATCATCGCTGCTGGTGTAGCTCCCGGTAATGTCTGCTGCCTGCCACGATCAGAATTTTGTTGTTCTCTCTTTTGTTGTGCCAGGCTACCAACTCTGCCCATGTACTGGTTTAACTGTTTCAAACTGTTGGTAGACTTATCTACAAGATTAATTTCCAGGTGCTGGCTAAGTCCATTGTTTTTAAATGCTCCGCCGCTGATGAGGATGTTGTCCCACATTTTTGAGGAAGCCACCAGGGCTGCCTGTGCCAGGCTATCCTGGTTTGCATTGGCCTGCATAGACCGGAAAATGTATTGCAAATCTACATAGCCGGCAATGGGGCCTGTAGCAATCTTTTTGTAATACTCAAGCTGGCTGTTGTTTGCCTTACTTACAAAATTGTTAACCGCTTGCTGGTTATTACCCATGGAAAAATATTGTTCATTATAATTAAAGAACAAGGGGGTCTTTATTTTGCTGGCAATTTGGCCGCCAAATTTTTTACCGGCCGCTACTAATTTATCAAAAGAGGGTTTGTCATTTACGGAAGCTGCAAAAAAGATGTTGGCTTTTTGTTGTTCGCTGCTGTCTTGGGCAAGGTCGCTCACAGAAAATACCAGGTCGCCTTTATTTGCTTTTAAAAATTCGTCTAAACTAAAACCGAGAGTGGGGGCCCCGAGACTTACGAAACCTTCCAGGCCGAGTATTTTTAAAAATTCTTTCAGTCCTTCCGGCTTAAAATTTAAAGCCATAAAAACTGCTACATCTTTGGCCGGCAGGCGTTGTAGCATATCTTCATTAATCTTGTTGCCGGCATATTCTTTCCAGAAACTGGTCATTTCTTTATTGGCATAAAACATCAGGTCCATAGCAATTTTTCCATCTTCAAAATCTGCAGTGCCTGTAGCCACGGCGCCTTCGGTTAGCTTGCTTAAATTAAGCATACTCATACCCGGCATGCCTCCGTCAACATTTCCAAGGCCTTCCAGGTTCATGTAAAAATGCATATCGCCTTTCCCCGTAACCAATTCTCCGAAACGCTCGTTTTCACCCAGGCTCTTGTCTGCTTCAAGGGCGTGCAGTTGTGTGGCGGTTAAAAGAACGTTGCGGGCAATCTTAGTGGGCGATTGTTTCACGCTATCTATATTCAATTTTTTAAAAGCAGAATCCATCCATGGATTTTCGGCGTACTTCATGCTGCTTTCTGGTGCATCGGCAACAACTATAAATTTATCTTTGTCCCACGATACGGTCATTTCATTGTTACTGATGTATTCTATGCCATCTTTTTGAGAGGCACTGGCATTTTGAATTGACGCTGTATTGTAGGCTTTAAATTTGGCAGCATCCTTCACACTTCCTTCAAAAGCTACGTAAGCGCCTGAAGAG
This sequence comes from Chitinophagales bacterium, assembly GCA_038257335.1. Classification (GTDB taxonomy): domain Bacteria; phylum Bacteroidota; class Bacteroidia; order Chitinophagales; family Chitinophagaceae; genus Ferruginibacter. The sequence continues at coordinate 2,382 of JBBSJJ010000005.1, forward strand.
TCATTTACTACAAAAAAGACCAGGTTTTTTTTGGTATCAATGCCTGTGTTCTCAGGATTGTCTAGAGCAGATTTTGCCATGCTGCTCAGAGATGTGTCAGCACTCATGCGCCGAAAAAATTCATTTTGTTTCACTTCTTCCCAAGGTAATTTTTCCGAAAGTGAACCTGCATTTACATGAACAATCACAGATGCATTTGCCGGAATGTAACGGCCCTGTTTGTTTGATTTTTTACACGAAGCCATTGCCAGCAGCATACAGACGGCAATAGCAAAGGCAGGTATTTTTTTGAACAGCATAATAATTGTTTTAGATTGATACCATTTTATTGATTGGTAATCTAAGCTATTGCTTATTTTCTTTAAAGAATTCTGCTAAACGGATAAACGGTATTTTTTGCTGAGTAGCTGTTTGTAGGTTTTTTACCACTGCTTCTCCTTCTTCTATTTCTTTTGTGCCGATGATAACAACAAAGGGTATGTTTTTCTTGTCGGCATATTTAAACTGTTTATCCATCTTGGCAGGCTCGTGAAAAATTTCGCAAGCAATACCCTGTTCCCTTAACAGTTGCATTTGCTGCAAAGCCAGCAGGCTTTCAATGGCACCCATGTTAAAAAATAATGCATTGCTACCAGCCTGCAGGTCTGCAGGAAAAAGTTGCAATTCTTCCAGCACATCATATATACGATCTACGCCAAAACTGATGCCCACACCGGGTATGCCCGGTACGCCAAACAAGCCGGTTAGATCATCATAACGGCCGCCGCCGCCAATGCTGCCCATTTTTACGGTGTCTGGCGCTTTGGCTTCAAAAATAATTCCGGTGTAATAATTTAGCCCTCTTGCCAGGGTTAGGTCCAGTGAGATATTGGTATTTTTTGTTTGACCCAGCACGAAAGAAATTTCGTACATGCCTTTTTGAGCGGTTTCGTTGCCGGCAAAAAGTACTTGTATTGCGGCCATTTTTTCTTCGTTGCTGCCAGCAATGGTCAGGTAAGTTTCAATGGTTGTTACCTGCGACGTATCCAGGCCTTTCAATGCCAGTTCTTCTTTTACTTTGTCAATACCAATTTTATCCAGCTTATCTATGGCAATGGTAATTTCTGTCAGTTTATCGGCACCACCGCAGAGTTCGGCCAGTGCTGCCAGTATCTTGCGGCTGTTTATTTTGAGGGCATAATCTTTCAGCCCCATGTTGCAAAAAGCAGTGTGGTACATGTTGCAAAGCTCCACTTCGTTGATGAGCGAATTACTGCCCACTACATCTGCATCGCATTGGGTAAACTCCCGGTACCGACCTCTCTGTGGTCTGTCGGCCCGCCACACGGGTTGCACCTGGTAGCGTTTATAGGGAAACGTTAGTTGTCCATGGTTCATCGCCACATAGCGGGCAAATGGAATGGTGAGGTCATATTTGAGCGCCCTTTCTGTAAGCTCCGCAGTATTTTTGCCCTGCAGCAACTTTTCAAAACCTGCCTTTGCCTTGCCCGTATTTTTTGGATCGCTCAACCCGTTGTTCAGTACTTTAAAAATGAGTTTGTCGCCCTCCTCGCCATATTTACCCATGAGCGTATCCAGGTTTTCCATGGCGGGTGTTTCCAGCGGTTCGAAACCGTAGAGACGAAATACGGCACGGATGGTATCAAGGATAAAATTTCTTTTGTAAATAGTAGCGGCAGAAAAATCTCTTGTGCCCTGTGGTATGCTCGGTTTAGCCATTAGTTTGCTTGCTGCTGTTTGCTGGTTACAAGATATTTTTCTATAATGCTTTCGCAGGTTTTATCAATGAGCTCATATACATCATGATAGCCGTCTTCATCGCCAAACCATGGGTCTGGCACATCCTTAAATTCATTGGGGTACAGTTCTTCTAAAAACAATTTGATTTTATTCTCCTTCATGCCGGGGCCGCCAATTTTTCGAATATCCTGCAGCACATCTGCTGCCATTGCATAAATAACATCATACTCTTCAATATCCTTGCGGGAAAACTTGCGTGCCACCTGGCTACAGATATCCACGCCATTGGCTTTGGCAACTTTTTGGCTGAGATGGTGTGGTGCTTCACCCACGTGAAAACCGTTGGTACCGGCACTGTCTATTTCCCAATCGAGGCCGGCGGCGCTGGCTTTCTTTTGCAGAATGCCCTCTGCAAGTGGGCTTCTACAAATGTTTCCAAGGCAAACCATTAAAATTTTCATCCGGCAAAGATAAAGAGTTGATGGCTTACGACAGAGACTCGCAACCGGCTTTAACGGGTGGTGCAACTTTTCGCCTGGCAGGTTTTCTGTTTTTCAACTGAGATAATGATCTGGCTATGCATTATGGATTTATTGGGTTTGCTGCATCTCTAAATACAGATCTTTTGAAAATCTTTCCTTCACATCAAAAACTATCAATCATGAGAACAGACCAAATTCTATCCGCCGATTTAATTGACATTGTTTTTGAACATCGTAATAAAAATTACGGGGCCTACGACTTGCGCAAATTTTATAGCAACAGGCTGGGGATGGCCCTTGGCTTTACTTTTCTGGTGGCTGCTGCGGGTTTTGTTTGGCTGAAGCTTATGAAAATTGACAAGTTAGCCCTGGCAAAGATTGAAGTGCCGGAAACTTATGGAACTAAAATTTACGAAGTGTTGCCACCCGCAGCGCCTGTTCCTCCAAAAGTAGAAATTCCTAAGCCTAGGCAAACTGTAAAGGCTCCTAGCCAGAAGTTTGTAGATAATATAATTATTACCAAAGACGAAAGAAATACAACAACGCTGGCCAGGAATCTGGACAGCGTAGCTATTTCAGATTTTACGCAAGGGGGCGATGAGCATGAGAAACTCCTTGTGAAAGGACCGGTGGCTGGTAAAGAAACAATAAAAGAAGCGCCGGTTACTGCCACTGTGGTAGATAAGTTAACCCCAATGGCGGTGGCTGAAGTGATGCCTGCATTTCCGGGCGGCATGGAAGGCCTGCGCAAATTTCTGCAGAAGAACCTGCACAACCCTGAAGATATGGAAGCGGGAGAATTAGTATCCGTAAAAATAAAGTTTGTGGTGGGTTTTGATGGTAAGCTACAATCTTTTGAAACTATACAAGATGGCGGCAGCGTATTTAACAACGAAGTAATTAGGGTGTTGAAAAAAATGCCTACCTGGATACCTGGCAGAAGCAAGGGTGAAAATGTATCTGTTTACTATACAATACCAGTAAAGTTTACGGGGGCAGATTGAAGCTTATAATTTTATTTGTAAATTGCTTTTTCTAAAAAAAAACTAAATATGGCACTGGAAGAGTTTGAAAGAGAAGAAATGAGCGAAAAAAACAAGGGTTATGTACGCATGAAAAGCATCATGGATTTTGGCATGGGCCTGCTTTGGCTGGGTATGGGTACCTTCCTTATTTTTATAAAATATTTTGACACCGCTTTCCAGGCGAGGTTCGATGATCCTGTTATGAAAATCTTTGGTGGGGTATGTATGGTTTATGGTTTTTTTAGAATTTACAGGGGTTACAAGAAAAACTATTTTACAGAAAGATGATAAGAGCAAAGTTTGAGCCTGTATATGTGCTTTACGCTTGTATGTTGGTATTATATTCTTCTTGCGTTCCTCAAAAAAACGATCAGCTGTTGTATGATTCCCCTACACATGGTTCCATACATATAAGTATAGATGAATCTTTTAAACCTGTAATGGAAGAACAGATAGCCATGTACGAAGCTTCTTTTCCTGGAACGGACATTATTCCTCACTACAAACCCGAGGCGGAATGTTTGCGAGACCTGTTTAAAGACACAACTAACAGGGCAATCATTATAACACGTGGGCTTACCGAAAAAGAAGAAAAGTTTTTAAGGGACTCCTTAAAGTATAATCCCCCCTGGAATGCGGTAGCTACCGATGCAATTGCGGTAGTTGTAAATTTAAAAAGCCAGGATACGCTTTTTACTTTAAACAGATTAAGGGAACAGTTGAAAGGCATGATCAATCGTAACCAGGTAATTGTATTCGACGGTCTGAATGCTACCAGTACGGTGCGTTTCGTGGTAGATTCTGTTCTTAATGGGGAAAAGTTTGATACATCTGTGGTAAAGGCAGCACCAACCAGTAGAGACGTGCTGGATTACGTAGCAAGTAATGAAAATGCCATAGGGTTGGTTGGTATTAACTGGATAGGTAATCCTGAAATTCGGGAACAGGTTGAGATGTTAAAAAAAGTAAAGATTGCTTTTGTTAATTGCATCCTTTGTGAAGATACTCCGTATGTAAAGCCGATGCAACAGAGCATTGTGACCAGGAGATACCCCTTGGTACGGGGTTTGTATTATGTAAACAAAGAAAATTACAATGGCCTCGGTACTGGCTTTGTAAACTTCCTTAAAAGTGAGCGTGGCCAGTTGATTTTTAAAAGAGCTTACCTGGGAACGGTAATGCAACTCGAAGTAAGAAATGTGAAGTTAAACGAGAAATTACCAAATAATTAGTTTACCTCTTTAACGATTCTTTATAAATTTTTATATCATTGCAACAGTCAAACTACAAATTGAAAAATATGAGAAGAACAATTACAACAGGCATATTTCTTTTAGCCTTTATTCTTTTTGCCGGGTCTACTACCATGGCGCAAACAATAGATGAGGGTAAGAAATTTATGTATTACGAAAGATTCAAAAGTGCAAAAGAAGTTTTTCAAAAACTTGTAGCTGCTAATCCTGCCAATGAAGAAGCAACTTATTGGTTAGGCCAGGCGGAAATAGGGTTAGAGAATGTTCCTGCTGCGAAAGCTCTCTATCAGGCAAAATTATCTTCTATGCCAAACAGCCCACTGGTGTTAGCTGGTATGGGACATGTAGAACTTATTGAGGGTAAAACGCAGGATGCACGCAGCCGCTTTGAAACTGCCATATCCCTGAGTGGAGGTAAAAGTATACCAGTGTTGAACGCTGTAGGGTTTGCCAATGGCAACCCTGATAGCAAGAATGGTGATGCAGCTTATGCCATAGCTAAGCTGAAGCAGGCTACCACCATCAAGAAATTCAACGACCCCGAAGTATATGCTAACCTTGGAGATGCCTATCGCAAATTTGCGGACGGAGGTAATGCTGTGTTAAGCTACCAGTCAGCCCTCGCAATTGATCCTAAATATGCACGGGCAATTTACAGAACAGGCCGGGTTTACCAAACACAAGGTGTTTCGCAAGAGCCCATATTTATGAAGTATTATAATGATGCTATTGCAAAGGATCCTGCCTATGCACCGGTATATGGTACGCTGTTTCAGTATTATTATGAAACGAATGTGCCACGTAGTGCTGAATATCTGGACAAATTGCTGGTGAATTCTGATAATGATCCCAAAGCATGTTCTTACAGGGCTTCTATAAAGTATGCCCAGGGTCTATTTAGTGAGGCCATTGCAAAGGCGGATGAGTGTATTGCAGCAGAAGGAGCAAACCCTTACATCAACCTATTTAAGATTAAAGCTTTTGCTTACAACAGGTTGAAAGATTCTCTAAATGCAAAAACAAGTTTTGAGGAATATTTCAAGCGTCAGAATCCAGATAAAATTGAGGGTGGCGATTATTCTGCCTATGCAGCATTGCTTCTGCAGTTTCCTGGTAACGAAACAAGAGTGGGAGAATTGGTAAACAAAGCGGTTGCTTTAGATACTGTAGAGGCTAATAAAGTGGCCTATCTTAAATCACTTGCGAATGCTTACGATGCACAAAAAAAATTCAAAGAATCAGCAGATTGGTATAACAAGGTTTTATATGTAAAATCAAATTTTAGCAATGTTGATCTTTACAATGCTGGTTATGCTTACTACAGGGCTAGTGTGTACGATTCTTCAAGTGTTATCTTTCAAAAATATATAGATAAATATCCTGCTGATATTTTTGGTCACTATATGATGGGAAATATCAGTGCAGCCATCGATTCTACCAGCGAGAAAGGTTTGGCAGCTCCTTTTTATAAAAAGGTAATTGAAATAGCTGAGTCAGACACTTCTAAACCGGCAGCTAAAACCAGGATGATAACTGCGTATAAATATTTTATAGGATATGAATACAACGTTAACAAAGACCAGGCTGCAGCACTTGCCTATGTAGATAAAGCTCTTGCTGTAGATCCTACAGATGCACAGTTGTTAAATTTCAAAGATGTAATCAGTAAAAACGATCCACGCAAGCAAGCGCCCGCACCTCGGGCAAAGCCTGCCGCCGCACCTAAAAAGTAGTTGCTTAGTTTTAAACAAATAATTAAAAAGCCTGTTATGATAATAGCAGGCTTTTTGCATTAGATTAATTTAAGCGTTTCGTCATTGTATATCAGCATGGCTGCCTTATTTTTGCCGTTCTAACTTTTTAAGCATTATTCTATGCAATTCTTTTTATTACAGGCCGGTTCCGTAAATGATGCAAGTAATTACTTACCCATAGTATTGCAGTTGCTGTTTGCTATAGGCCTGGTGGCGCTCATCATCGTTGGTTCCAGCTACCTGGGTCCTAAAAGAAAAACCTCAGATAAACTTCAAAACTTTGAAAGCGGCATCGACATTAAGGGAAATGCCCGTCAGCCCATTGCTATTAAGTATTTCCTGGTAGCTATTCTGTTTGTGTTGTTCGATGTAGAGGTAATTTTCTTCTACCCCTATGCTGTTAATTTTAGAGAGCTTGGCTGGGAAGGTTTCAAAGCAGTGGTATTATTTGTAGGCCTGTTTTTAACTGGCTTCATTTATATATTTAAGAAAGGTGCCTTAAAGTGGGAAGAATAAACAATTTGAAAATTAATCGATTTGAAAATTTGATAATGAAGAAGTCTTGGAAATCAGAAGAATGATCATCGTCAAATCGTCAAATCATCAAATCAAATAATTAACATGTCTCGTCCCGTACAATATAACACAACAGTAAAGTTTGAGGGGATTCCCGAAGGCTACATGGGTGAAGGTTTTATGGCAAGCAACATGGAAAAGATTGTAGGTCTTGCCAGGAAAAACTCTATTTGGCCACTTCCATTTGCCACCAGTTGCTGCGGCATTGAGTTTATGGCCACCGCCGCAAGTCATTACGATCTTGCCCGTTTTGGGGCAGAGCGCATGAGTTTTTCGCCAAGGCAGTGCGATGTATTGCTGGTGATGGGTACCATATCTAAAAAAATGGGGCCGGTATTGCGCCAGGTGTACCTGCAAATGGCGGAGCCCCGCTGGGTAATTGCAGTAGGTGCTTGTGCAAGCAGTGGTGGCATATTTGACACCTACTCTGTATTGCAGGGCATAGACCAGGTAATACCAGTAGATGTGTACGTTCCCGGGTGCCCGCCAAGACCGGAAGCTATGCTGGATGGTTTTATGAAAGTGCAGGAACTGGTGCACAACGAAAACTTAAGAAGAAGACACAGCGATCAGTACAGAGACTTGCTGGCAGAATACGGAATAGAATAACACCGGGTGCCATCACCCAAAAGCCAAACACTATTTAATTTATTTTTCACGTCCTTGAAAGGACCCGGGATTAAAAGCTACCAGCTTTATGTCAATTTCTAACGAAACAATAAAAGCAAGCCTCATTGAAAAATTTGGGGAGCAACTCACAGACTGGCAGGAGCCCTACGGAATGCTCACTTTTACAGCTCCCAAAGACATGAACCTAAAAGTGCTGCAGTTTTTATTTGATGACGAAATCCTTAGGTTCAGGTTTTTGACTGATCTACAAGCTGTTCATTATCCCAACAACACAGGCGCCGAATTGGCGGTAGTTTACCACCTGCACAATTTGCAGGACAATATACGCATTAGGCTGAAGGTGTTTACGGATATACAGCAACCTGATGTGTTCAGCGCTACGGCATTGTACCAATCGGCTAATTTTATGGAAAGAGAAACCTATGACTTTTACGGTGTAAATTTCACTGGCCATCCTAACCTCATCAGGATATTGAACGTAGATGAAATGGATTATTTTCCTATGAGAAAGGAATTTCCTTTGGAAGATCAGACAAGAGTAGACAAAGATGATGAGATGTTTGGACGTTAATACATGAGCCGGGCATTCACTAATAAATTGAGAGCAACCATTTAATAATATTATTAAATTCTCCCTTTGGAGAAATGGCATGACAGATACATCACATATTTTATTACCCGAGGGTTCTATAGAAAAGCAAACAACTACGCTTAACCTTGGGCCTACGCATCCTGCCACGCATGGCGTGTTTCAAAATATTCTTGAGATGGATGGTGAGCGCATTTTAAAAGCTACGTCTACGGTGGGTTACATACACAGGGCTTTTGAGAAAATTGCAGAGCGCCGACCGCTTTACCAGATCACACCCCTTACAGATAGGTTAAATTATTGCTCCTCTCCACTTAACAATATGGGCTGGCATCTCACTTGCGAAAAACTCCTGGGAGTAAAAATTCCGAAGAGGGTAGATTACCTGCGCATCATCATCATGGAGTTGGCAAGGATCTCTGATCACCTCATCTGCAACTCTATTGTGGGTGTGGATAGTGGTGCCTACACCGGCTTCTTGTACGTTATGCAGTTCAGAGAATTGATTTATGAAATTTATGAAGAAGTGTGTGGTTCCCGCCTCACCACTAATATTGGCCGCATCGGCGGTTTTGAAAGAAATTTTACCAATACGGCTTTTGAGAAATTAGAAAAGTTTCTTGATCCTAAAAAAGGATATCCCGCCCAGTTAAAGGAATTTGAAAACCTGTTTAACCGCAACCGCATTTTTATGGATCGTACCATTGGTTGTGGTGCCATAGCGGCCGATAGAGCACTGAACTACGGGTTTACCGGGCCTAATTTAAGGGCGGCCGGCGTAGATTACGATGTGAGGGTACACACACCTTACAGCAGTTATGAAGAGTTTGACTTTACAATTCCCGTAGGTAAAACAGGGGATTGTTATGATAGGTTCCTGGTGCGCAACGAAGAAATGTGGCAAAGCCTCAGCATCATCAACCAGGCTTACAAAAAGGTAAAGGAATTTAAAGGAGCTGAAGCAGAAGTTTTTCATGCCGATTCTCCCGCTTATTATTTGCCGGAGAAAAAAGATGTGTACACCAAAATGGAAGCCTTGATCTACCACTTTAAAATTGTGATGGGCGAAACGGAAATGCCTGTGGGAGAAGTGTACAGTTCTATTGAAGCAGGCAACGGTGAACTCGGTTTTTACCTCATCAGCGATGGCGGAAGAACACCTTACCGGCTGCATTTTCGAAGGCCTTGTTTTATTTACTACCAGGCATATCCTGAACTGATTAAAGGCGGTATGCTGAGTGATGCCATCATAACCATGAGTAGTTTAAATTTAATTGCCGGTGAACTGGATGCGTAGGAAAGAAATTAAAAATTAAAAATTAAAAAGTAAAAATTAAAAATCGGAATTGGAGTTTGGAAACGAACAGAATCTAGCTCTACAGTTTTCGAATTTTGAATTTTGAATTTTGACTTATATGATAGCTTTTAACGAACAACAACTTTCTAAAGTAACTGAGATCATTACACGTTATCCGGAAGGAAAACAAAAGAGTGCATTGTTGCCGGTACTCCACATGGCCCAAAACCAATTTGGTGGCTGGCTGGATGTACCCGTGATGGATTACGTAGCAACCCTCCTCAGCATAGAACCTATTGAAGTGTATGAAGTGGCCAGCTTTTACAGCATGTACAATTTAAAGCCGGTAGGTAAGCATCTTTTTGAAGTGTGCCAAACAGGCCCTTGCATGTTGAATGGCAGTGATGACATCATAGATTACATCAAACAAAAATTAGACATCAAAGTGGGTGAAACAACAACCGACGGGATGTTTACTTTAAAAACAGTGGAGTGCCTGGGCGCATGTGGTTACGCACCTATGATGCAATACGGTAAAACTTACCGGGAGCATTTGACTAAAGACAGGGTGGACGGTATTATTGAGGAATGCAGGGCCAAAGCAAATTAATGGGAATTACATCTGTCATATTAAAAGTGAGAGAGCACCGCAAATCAGAAAAATTTGCAGAGGTTAATTTTTTGGTAGATAGTGGGGCAGTTTACAGCCTGGTAGCAGGCAAAATTTTAGATCAACTGAACATCGATCCCTACAAAGAAATGAGTTTCTCTCTTGCAGATGGAACTACATTAAAAAGAAGAGTATGCAGTGCCTGGTTTGAATTTGAAGGGGAAGGAGGACCTGCACCGGTTGTTTACGGTGAAGAAGGAGACGAACCTTTATTGGGTGCTACCACTTTAGAATCATTGGGCCTGGTGTTAAATCCGTTTACAAGAACATTGCATCCAATGAGGATGTTGATGGCAAAACTAAAATCATAGAATATGGAAGCGGTCATTCCTTACCTGAATTTCAATGGTGATGCTGTAGAAGCATTAGCTTTCTATTCTCATGCTTTGGGTGGCACGATTACGCAGTCTTCTACTTTCGAAGACGGCAATATGGCGCAGGATGAGAGCTCAAAAAATAAAATATTGCATGCGGTTTTTGAAGCAGGCGCTTTGAAATTTATGGTGAGCGACTGTCCCCCGGGTGTGAGTGTGAGTTCCGGTAACCAGGTGAGTTTGTCATTGAACTTTACGGACCTTGAAACCATAGAAAAAACATTTGCAGCCCTGGCTGATGGAGGTAATATTACGATGCATATTCAGGATACATTTTGGGGGGCAAGATTTGCAATGACCACCGATAAGTTTGGTGTGAACTGGATGTTTAATTACGATTATCCAAAAAATTAAAAGTTTGAAAGTAAAAAGGATGAGCCCTTTTTTGAATTTTTACTTTTGGATTTTGACTTATAAAAATGAGTAGAAAACTATTATTAGAAAAAGCACATGTTGAAGGCATTCGTAATTACGAAGTGTATCGCCGTGCAGGTGGTTACCGCAGTGTAGAAAAAGCTTTAAAAATGTCTACTGCCGATGTGGTGGAAGAAGTGAAAAAGAGCGGTCTTCGTGGCCGAGGGGGAGCAGGTTTTCCTGCCGGTATGAAGTGGAGTTTTATTGCCAAGCCTGAGGGCGTGCCTCGTCATTTGGTGGTAAACGCAGATGAGAGCGAGCCCGGCACTTTTAAGGATCGTTACCTGATGGAATTTATTCCTCACATTTTGTTGGAGGGTATGATCGTATCGTCTTATGCGTTGGGAAGTAATGTTAGTTATATCTACATCCGTGGCGAATACGACTGGATAACAGATATTTTAGAAGATGCCATTGCAGAGGCAAAGCAGGCCGGCTGGTTGGGTAAAAATATCCAGGGCAGCGGTTTCGATTGTGAAATTTATGTACACCGTGGTGCGGGCGCTTATATATGTGGAGAAGAAACAGCCCTCATAGAAAGCCTGGAAGGTAAGCGAGGCAACCCAAGAATCAAACCTCCTTTCCCTGCTGTAAAAGGTGTGTGGGACAGACCAACTGTGGTAAACAATGTAGAAACCATCGCCGCTGTAGTTCCTATCATCAATGATGGTGGCGAAGAATATGCAAAAATTGGTGTGGGCAAAAGTACCGGTACAAAATTAATTTCTGCCTGTGGCAATATTAATAAGCCGGGTGTGTATGAAATAGACATGACCATTAGCGTAGAAGAATTTATTTACAGCGATGAGTGGTGTGGTGGCATACCCAACGGTAAAAAATTAAAGGCCTGCATACCAGGGGGATCATCCGTACCTATTCTCCCAGCTAATTTATTGCTCACCACCGCCAAGGGCGAAAAGCGTTTGATGAACTACGAAAGCCTGAGTGATGGCGGTTTTGCAACCGGCAGCATGATGGGTAGTGGTGGTTTTATTGTGTTGGATGAAGACCAGTGCGTGGTAAAAAATACTTACACCCTTGCAAGATTTTACCGCCACGAAAGTTGCGGCCAGTGCAGCCCCTGCCGGGAAGGCACCGGCTGGATGGAAAAGATTCTTTTCAACATAGAGAAAGGAAAAGGAAAAATGAGCGACATCGATTTGCTGTGGGACATACAAAGAAAGATTGAAGGAAATACCATTTGCCCTTTGGGGGATGCCGCCGCATGGCCGGTAGCCGCTGCCATCAGGCATTTTAGAGATGAGTTTGAATGGCATGTGATGAACCCGGAAAAATGCCTGACAGAAAATTTTGGATTAAGGCATTATGCGGATGAGATTCATGTGCCGGTAGCGTAGGAGTGCAAAATTCAAAAGTAAAAATTCAAAAAATGGAGGATGAAATTGAAGCTCTTGAATTGAATTAAGATACGAAGCCTTATAATATAAAACACAGGAGTTACTATTTTGCGAGGGATATTGTTCAGTGGGTGGGAAAGTCTAAATACGAAAGAATTTACCATTCCCTGTTTGATCAACTTATAAGAAGTGCCACTTCAGTAGGAGCTAATTTAGTTGAAGGCGTGGCAGGAAGTTCAAAAAAAGACTGGAGAAACTATTATGCCATTGCTTTGAAGTCTGCAAACGAAACAAAGTACTGGCTGTGTTTAGTAAGAGATACTGTTGACGTATCAAAACAAAAAATAAATGAATTGATAGTGGAGGCCAATGAATTGTCTAAAATCATTGCTTCGATTATTGTAAAGTCACGAGGCTAGTATTTTGACTTTTGACTTTTTAATTTTTAATTATGAGCGAAGAGATTAAGCCATCAACCTTTAAAGTTACCATAGATAACATCACTATCGATGTTGCCGCAGGTACCACCGTGCTAAATGCCGCAAGGCAAATTGGGGGAGATGTTGCACCACCCGCCATGTGCTATTACAGTAAGCTGCAGGGTAGCGGTGGCAAATGCCGCACCTGCCTGGTAGAAGTAACAGCAGGCTCTACTGCCGACCCAAGACCCATGCCCAAACTTGTAGCCAGCTGCCGCACCACGGTGATGGATGGCATGATTGTAAAAAATATTACCAGCGAAAGAGTGATAGATGCCAGGAACGGTGTGGTGGAATTTTTACTCATCAACCATCCGCTCGATTGCCCTATTTGCGACCAGGCCGGTGAGTGTCACCTGCAGGATCTGGGTTACGATCATGGCAAAGAAACCACCCGTTACCAGTTTGCACGCCGCACTTTTGTAAGAGAAGATATTGGTCCTTACATTCAACTGCACATGACAAGGTGTATACTTTGTTACCGCTGCACGTACGTTGCCGACCAGATTACCAACAAGAGAGTTCATGGAATTGTAGATAGAGGCGACCATGCCGCTATTTCTACCTACATATCTAAAGCCATAGACAACGACTTTAGTGGTAATATGATTGATGTGTGCCCGGTGGGCGCATTGACAGACAGAACTTTTCGTTTCAAAAACAGGGTATGGTTTACCAAACCTGTAGATGCTCACCGCAATTGCGAAAATCCGGAATGTTGTGGTAAAGCTACTTTGTGGCTCCGTGGCGAAGAGGTATTTAGAGTAACTGCCCGCAAAGACGAATGGGGTGAAGTGCAGAGCTACGATGGTAAGCCTGGCTGGATTTGCAACACCTGCCGTTTTGATAAAAAACATACCGCTGATTGGCAGATTGAAGGGCTGACCAACATCAGTCGCCACTCTGTTATCAGCGCAAACAAGTACAAAGTATTAGAAATGCCTACAGAAGTATTGGGAGCCGTGTTAGATGGTCGCAAGCCAAGAATACTCATGGACATTCACAACATCAGTGAAGTGAATATGCCTGAAGTGGAGCTGAGCGAATTGCAACGGCCCGCAACATCTGCAGATTTTAAAGAGCAGGATTAATTTAAAATAAGGAATAAAAAATAATAAATGGGCACGATGCTTTTAGCAATTGACATAGCAATGTTGGTGGAAAAATTTGTTCTAATACTCATTGTTGTAATGAGTTCACTATTAATAGCCATGTACACCACTTTTGCAGAAAGAAAGGTGGCTGGCCTTTTACAAGATAGGCCCGGGCCTAACCGTGCAGGGCCTTTTGGTCTATTACAGCCCCTTGCCGATGGGATGAAACTCTTTTTTAAAGAAGAGATTGTACCCAACTTTTCATCTAAGTTTTTATTTATACTAGGCCCTGGCCTGGCCATGCTAACCGCTATTATGACCAGCGCCGTTGTGCCCTGGGGTAATACTGTTGAAATGTTTGGCCGCACTATTTCTCTGCAAATTGCAGACGTGAATATTGGAATATTGTATGTGTTTGGCGTGGTAAGTCTTGGGGTGTATGGTATCATGATCGGTGGCTGGGCAAGCAACAACAAATTTTCTCTCTTGGGTGCATTGAGGGCTGCTTCGCAAATCATAAGTTATGAGTTAGCAATGGGCATCTCTCTGATTGCTTTGTTGATGGTGACGGGAACGTTGAGCCTCAAAGAAATGGTGCTGCAACAGCAGGAAGGCTACTGGAACATTGTATATCAACCACTCGGATTTTTTATATTCCTGGTATGTGCCTTTGCTGAATGTAACAGAACGCCCTTTGATCTTGCAGAAGCAGAGAGCGAATTGGTAGGAGGTTATCATTTAGAATACTCTTCTATGAAACTTGGGTTCTATTTGTTTTCAGAATACATCAATATGTTCATCAGCAGTGTCATTATGGCCACGTTGTTTTTTGGTGGTTACGATATGCCTTTTGTGAACGAAGCAAATTTTTCTCCCAACATTGCAGCGTTGATCGGTATTGCAGCTTTGATGACCAAAGTTGTATTGTTTATCTTCCTGTTTATGTGGGTTCGCTGGACCATTCCAAGATTTAGGTACGATCAGTTGATGCACCTGGGCTGGAGAATATTAATACCGCTGGCGCTGTTCAACATGCTGGCTACAGGGGCCGTTATTTTATATTTTAATAAATAGCTGTTCACATTTTTTAAATATTATTTTTGCAAACCTTTATAACATGCAGGCATTAACCAACAGAGTAAAAGTAGTGAGCCGTAAACCGATGAGTTTTATGGAGGGTTTATACATTCCCGCCATCCTCAAAGGCATGTTCATTACGTTCAGTCATATATTCAAAAAAAATCCCACCATCAATTACCCGGAACAAACCAGGCCCTTTAGCCCGGTATTTCGTGGGTTGCAAATTCTTAACAGAGACGAGGAAGGCAGAGAGAATTGCACCGCCTGCGGCCTTTGCGCCGTAGCTTGCCCGGCAGAAGCCATTACCATGGAAGCCGCAGAGCGCCAGGTGGGCGAAGAACATTTGTACAGGGAAGAAAAATATGCGGCCAAGTATGAGATCAATATGCTGCGTTGCATTTTTTGTGGCTTGTGCGAAGAAGCCTGCCCCAAAGACGCCATCTACCTGAGCGAAACATTTACCCCCGCCGATTACCAGCGCAAGCAATTTATTTATAACAAACAAGATTTGTTGATACCCCACCCACAGGAAAATCCTGAGGCTTACAAGAAAGCATTGGGCAACAGGCCAAACAGGCAGGAGGAGGTTAAATAAATCAACTTTTTAAACATGAGTGTTACTACCTTATTATTTGTTTTACTTTCTGCCATGGCCGTAGGCAGCGCTATTATGATGCTGCTTAGCAAGAATGCTGTTAAAAGTATACTTTGGCTTATCGTAGTATTCTTTGCTATCTCCGGCCATTATATTTTATTGAATGCACAATTCCTGGCCATCGTAAACATCATCGTGTATGCCGGGGCCATCATGGTTTTATTTCTTTTTGTGGTAATGCTCATGAACCTAAATGCGGAGGCAGAGCCTGTAAAAAACTACCGCCTACACATCATTGGCATTGTATCTGGCGGTTCTTTATTACTCATTGTATTGGCTGCATTGCTACAGAATAACAGGGCGCAGTTGGTACAAATGAAAGTAGGAGACCAGGGCTTAATACAGAATTTAGGAAAGGTATTGTTCACCAATTATGTATTGCCTTTTGAAATAGCCAGCGTACTATTTTTAAGTGCGATGGTTGGGGCTGTTGTTTTAAGTAAAAAGAGCTAAATGTTGTAAATATGAAAAAGACCATGCGCATTTTTATAGCTAGCCTGATGATGATCTTTTTTTCGTCTGCCACCTCCTTTGCTCAAATAAAAATTGGCGATCTGCCCATTGATATTGATCAGCTGTTCAATCGTGTAAAAGTTTTGAAAGTAAAAAAAGGCTTTAGTCCCAGGTTTTTACTGGGCGAGGTACAACTTAATAAAGTAGGCCTGCTGGGAGAAAACATAAAAGGTGTGGAATTGTTGGGCGAAGTATTTAGCAAGAAAAACATTGACCAGGTTACCAAATTATACAAGACTTATAAAACCGGGCTGGTAGTATTTAAAGTGCTGGCTGCTGCAGGCGGTGCTGCTGCGGTGTATAGCACCGTGCGGGGCGTAACAAATGATCAGAAATTTGAAGATGCCACTGTAAAAGGCCTGCTATACCCTGCGCTGGGTTCTTTAGCAACGGGTATCATCACCAAAGTATTAACCAAAAAAGCTTCTTACAAAGCCGTGGATATTTTTAACGGTATTGCGAGGAAAAAAATACAGGATATTTTTTCAATACAGCCGGCCTCGTCTACTTTAGGCATGGGCGTTTATGTGAAATTGTAAATTATGGATATAAAAGCATATTTAGTTTTATCACTTACATTGTTCACTATTGGTATTATTGGTGTACTGGTGCGGCGCAATGCTATCCTGGTATTTATGTGCATAGAGTTAATGCTCAATGCCGTGAACCTGCTGATGGTAGCGTTTTCTAAAATGCATGCTGCAAGCCCGGTTATGAAAGCATCGGTTACTTATGCCAGCGATGCACAAATATTTGTTTTCTTTATAATGGTGGTGGCTGCTGCAGAAGTGAGTGTGGGCCTGGCCATTATTGTAATGCTGTACAGGAATACGCATTCTGTAGATATAAATTTTTTAAACCGGTTAAAGAACTGACAACCCTTACCAGGACGTAGCCCGGTGGCTGCGTAGATGGTTAGCGGTTGGACGCACTTAAATCTTATGAGTAATATTTTAGAATTAGTTTGGTTGATACCCGTACTGCCATTGATTGGTTTTTTAATTAATGGTTTGGGTAGAAACAATTTATCCAGGGGCATGGCCGGCATTATTGGAAGTGGTGTAGTACTGGCGTCTTTTATTATCAGCGTGATGCTTTTTATACAAGTAAAAAGTGGTGCCAATTTCGATAGAAGCTATTTCGACTTTATCAATATCAGCAGTTTGCAGCTCGGCTTCGAGTTTAAAGTAGATGCGTTGTCTTCTTTATTTCTGTTAATCATAACCGGCGTAGGGTTCTTGATACATGTGTACTCTACTGCTTACATGCACGATGAGCCTGCGAAAGATTTTGCCAAATACTTTTCCTACCTCAATCTTTTTGTTTTCTCCATGCTGCTGCTGGTGATGGGTGGTAACTTTGTAATCATGTTTATTGGGTGGGAGGGCGTAGGTCTTTGCTCTTACCTGTTGATAGGGTATTGGTACAAGAAAGAAGAAAATACCAATGCAGCCAACAAAGCCTTTGTAATGAACCGTATTGGTGACCTGGGTTTCTTACTGGCGGTGTTCTGGATCATTGCAAAAATTGGATCTGTAAATTACGACGTGGTATTTTCTGCTGCCAGCCTGGCCCGGTTTTCGGCTACAGATATCACGGGTATCACTTTATTATTGTTTGTAGGTGCCACGGGTAAAAGTGCGCAAATACCTTTGTACACCTGGCTGCCAGATGCCATGGCTGGTCCCACTCCTGTGAGTGCGCTCATTCATGCTGCTACCATGGTTACCGCAGGTATTTACATGATCGCAAGAAGCAATGCGCTTTTCTCCCTTTCAGAATTTACGATGACTGTTATCACCATCATTGGCCTGGCTACGGCGCTAGTGGCGGCTTCCATAGCTATCAGGCAAAACGATATTAAAAAAGTATTGGCTTACTCCACGGTAAGTCAGTTAGGTTTTATGTTCCTGGCATTGGGAACCGGCAATTATGTGGCTGCAGTTTTCCATGTGCTAACACATGCTTTTTTCAAAGCCCTCATGTTCCTGGGAAGTGGTAGTGTTATACATGCCATGGGTGGCGAGCAGGATATCAGGAATATGGGTGGCCTGCACAAGCACATGAAAATTACCAGCATTACTTTCTTAATTGGCTGCCTTGCTATTTCCGGCATACCTGGTTTTTCTGGCTTCTTTAGTAAAGACGAAATTTTAGCGGGTGCTTTTGGCCACAGTCAAATAATATATGGAGTAGCCTTGTTTACGGCAATGCTCACAGCTTTTTACATGTTCCGGTTGTATTTTATCACTTTCACCGGCAAATTTCGTGGCACCCACGAGCAGGAACATCACTTGCACGAAAGCCCTGCGGCTATGACTATTCCACTGGTAATCCTGGCGGTGCTCAGCATCGTAGGAGGTTACATTGGCGTACCCGAAGCATTGGGTGGAAACCATGCCCTGGCACAATATCTTTCGCCGGTAGTAAAATCTGCTGCACATCATTTAGAGCACAGCACAGAATATATTCTCATGGCCTTATCTACCGTACTCGTAATTGCCGCCATATTATTTGCCTGGATGAAGTTTAAGAACTACCAGGGCGAGGGAGAAGCCACCGGATTTGGAAGAATCTTACAAAACAAATGGTATGTAGATGAAATTTATGCAGCTGTGGTGAGCAAGCCGCTGGCAGCATTGTCTGTTTTGATGGATAGGGTTGTGGAGAAAAAGGGCATTGATGGTTTTGTAAATGGTGTGGGCCGGGCAGTTAATTATGGTAGCCGGCAGTTAAGATTAATTCAAAGCGGACAAGTAGGCGCCTATGTATTGTTGATGGTGATAGGCATGCTGGTATTATTTTTCATCCAATTATTTGCGTAAAAAAATTAAGAGTGGGTAGTTACATTACATTTCCGGAATTATTAATTTGGCTGCCTCTGCTGGCAGGTATCAGCTGTTTTTTTATAAAGCAGGTAGAGGGCGCCAAAAGCATGGCTATTCTTGCTTCCTGCATTGTATTGGCTGTTTCTGTAGCCAGCTTATTTTATACGGACGCAAGCAAATATGCCTCCTATAACAATGTAAATTATTATTGGCTCAAGCATATTGGTAGCAGTTTTTATCTTGGCCTTGACGAAACCGGCCGCCTGCTAACATTTTTAACCGCACTTAGCTTTCCCATCATTTTTATTGCTACTCAAAAAAATAATTATAAAAACCCGGGAGCTTTCTATGGCCTGATGTTGCTTACGATGGCTGGCCTCATGGGTGTGTTTGTAGCCATTGATGCGCTGGTATTTTATTTCTTTTGGGAACTGGCACTTATACCTGTTTACTTTCTTTGTAGCCGGTGGGGAGGAGAAAAAAGAATTCAAACTACTTTTAAATTTTTCGTGTATACGTTCGCAGGATCTCTGCTAATGCTAGTGGGTATTATGTATGTATACATGCACACTCCCCAGCGTATGTTTGGCGATGGCTCTGTGTCTGAGCATTCGTTTGCTTTGCAATCTTTTATGGGTGCCTTGCTTCAGCCGGGAGAACAGCAATGGTTGTTCTGGTTATTCTTTATTGCTTTCGCTATAAAGATGCCTGTGTTTCCTTTTCACACATGGCAACCCGGAACTTACGACCAGGCGCCTACTGCCGTTACCATGGTACTAAGTGGTATCATGGTAAAAATGGGATTGTTTGGCGTCATACGCTGGCTCATTCCTGTATTGCCTGCAGCTACCTCGATGTTTGCAAACGTGGTGATCATTCTTTGCATCATCGGAATTATTTATGCCAGTTGTATTGCCATGGTGCAAGATAACCTGAAGAAACTGGTGGCCTATTCTTCTATTGCCCATATCGGTCTCATGTGCGCATCTTTGTTTGCATTAAATGAGTTGAGCGTTCAAGGGGCTATGATACAATTGTTCAGCCACGGCATTAACATCATCGGCATGTGGATAGTAATAGACTTGATTGAAAGACAGACGGGAGCAAAGCACATTTCTCAACTGGGAGGCGTGGCACAAAAGGCGCCTGTGCTTACCATTTTTCTTGTTATTATCGCTCTGGCCAACATTGCATTGCCACTTACCAACGCCTTTGTGGGAGAGTTTCTCATGTTCAGCGGTTTGTTTAAAGCAAATACCTGGTATGCTGTAGCTGCAGGCTTTAGCATCATCCTGGCAGCTGTGTATACTTTGAGAATGATTCAAAAAGTTTTTTATGGCGAAACCAATTCGGTTACTGCCTCTGTACAGGATATATCGTTTGTGGAAAAAGCCAGTTTGGGAGTTATAGTAATTTTCATTTTTCTCCTGGGCGTAATGCCACAGCACATTATAGAGTTTACCAAAGAAGCTGTAACGGCTTTGATAACTTTAAAAAAATAGGAAAGTTCGGCACGGTAAAATATTAGAATCAAATTATGAACGCAATTATATTTTCTGCAATCTGGGGTATCGTAATGATGTTTAGCGGAGCTTTTATAGAGAGTAAAAGAACTCCCCGCTATCTTGCTATTGCAGGCATCGCACTGTTGTTTCTAGTAAATGCTCTAGAGTTATATTCCGGCAAAGCATTGTTTGCCATAGATACGCACGATATGATTCGCACCAATAGTTTCAACCTGTCTTTTTTGACCGTGGTTTTTGGTAGCACTCTCCTTTATTTTTTACTAAGTGGCAAAGATGTAGAACGGGTAGGCGAACATGTAGGGGAATATTTTGCACTGATCTTCTTTGTGCTCTGCGGTGTAGCCTTATCTGCTACTTTTAATACGTTGTTGTTTTTGTTTATTGGTATAGAAATTATTTCCATCCCCCTTTACATACTCACCGGTAGCGATAAAAGAAATTTAAAAAGCAACGAAGCCGCCCTCAAGTATTTTTTGATGGGAGCCTTTTCTACCGGCATCATGCTCATGGGCATAGCCTTCATTTACGGAGGCAACAGCAATGCCTCATTTTTTATCAATAACATTCAACTCGGTGAGGGAACCATGCCGGTAATGATAGCAGTTGGACTGGTTTTGCTCATGGTAGCGCTTTCTTTTAAAGTGTCTGCAGCGCCTTTTCACTTTTGGACGCCGGATGTGTATGATGGCTCCCCAACGGTGTTCACTTCTTTTATGAGTACCATTGTAAAAGTGGCGGCATTTTTTGCGTTTCTACGGTTGTTCGACAATGCCTTTGGAAAAGTGCAGGCCCAGTGGCAGACACTCATTATTGTAATTACCATCGCCACTTTATTGGTGGGAAATATTACCGCCATTTTTCAACAAAGTGTAAAGCGAATGATGGCTTACTCCAGCATTGCCCAGGCAGGATTTATGATGCTTGCGTTATTTTCGTTAAACGACTGGGGGAGGGAAGGCCTGGTGCTCTATTCTGCGGCCTATTGTGTAGCTACTATAGGCTTCTTTGCCATTCTCATAAAAATGAATGACTACACTATTGAAGGTTTTAATGGCCTGGCCAGGCAGCAACCCTTGCTAGCGTTTACCGCCACCGTTTTTCTATTATCTCTTACAGGTATACCACTCACAGCCGGTTTTATGGGTAAATTTTATTTGCTCATGTCTGCCGTTCAAAATGGGGGCAATACATTATTGGTGGTAGTGGCAGTGATATTTGCAGCCATCAGCGCCTATTATTATTTTAGGGTCATCCAGGCTATGTATTTTAAGGAGTCAAACGTTGTGGCTATCAACCCTGAAGAAATTAACGGGGGGTTTAAATTTTTGTTAGTACTGTCAGCTGCACTTATCTTATTGTTGGGCATCTATCCAGAATTCCTGCTGGGCTGGCTTTACCGGTAATGCCACTCATAAAACTTTTCTGTTCAATTTCTTCGCTGCATTACCTTTAGGTTTAATAACCGATGAATGACTTATAGAGATTCCTTACAGCTATCGTGGAAGAATGTAAAAGGTAATAAACTTCGCACTGCCATCACGGTCATTATTATGGCATTGGGCATTTTTGCGCTTATCCTTATCATCACCGCTATTACGGCCGCAAGCAACAGCCTTACCAGTAGTTTTTCTACCATGGGGGCCAATTCTTTTAGCATACGTTACAAAGACCGTAACATCAATTTTGGTGGTGGTAGGGGTGCCAGGGAGGTTACTAAAAAGTCATCTTTAAAAGAGAAGAAATCTAAGATGGGGATGGCCATTACTTATGACCAGGCAAAGGAGTTTAAAGAAAGATATAGTTTCCCCGGCAGCAAGGTTGGCATTGCACTCCGTGGCCCCGGAAGCATTGTGGTAAACAATACCCGGCGAAAAACCAACCCGGATGTAAACGTGTATGGAGGGGACGAGAACTACCTGGAATTGAATGGCTACTCTATACAAACAGGGCGCAACTTTACGCTATCAGAAATACAAACCGGCCGAAATGTGTGCATGCTCGGGAGTGGTGTAGCCAGCAAATTATTCCCGGAAAATATAGAGAAGGCAATTGATGCTGTTGTAAATGTAGATCACATTCCGTACAGGGTAATTGCAGTTTTAGAAGACAAAGGATCTAGTGCATTCTTTAATACCAGCCGGGTGGTTATCACTCCTTTCAATAATGTGCGTAGGCTTAGTGCCAGTGCTAGCAGCACCTATACCATCGCTGCCATGGTAAACGATCTTAAGTTGATGCCGGTGGCCACTGGGGAGGCCGAAGGAACGTTCAGAGCCATCCGCAAATTGGATGTGAAAGAAAACAGCAACTTTTTTATAGACAAGAGCGACAGCATTGCGCAAACTCTTTTAAAGAACCTGGGCTTTCTTGAAAAAGGAACCATTGGTATAGCTTTTATAACACTCATTGGCGCAGCCATTGGCCTGATGAATATTATGCTGGTAGCTGTAAATGAGCGCACTAAAGAAATAGGTTTATCCAAAGCCCTTGGCTGCACCGCCCGTGATGTGCGTGCGCAATTTTTGTTTGAGTCTGTACTCATCAGCCTCATGGGTGCAGCAGCGGGTATAGTTGCAGGCATTTTGGTTGGCAACCTTGTTGCCTTGTTTTTGAAGACTGGGTTTGTAGTGCCCTGGGCCTGGGTAGCAGCAGCAGTTTTTGTGTGCAGCGTTGTAGGATTAGTTGCTGGTCTTTACCCGGCTTACAAAGCCTCTAAGTTAGACCCCATCGTAGCACTTCGGTACGAATAAGATCCTGATAAAAACATATCTTTTCGCCATTTTATTTTTGGTGTGCTCCAGCCATTTTAATTTCGTACTCAGTTAATGAAAAAAAATTTTTGCATGCAGTGTGTGCATTCAATTATTTTATTAACTTGTGCGCTACGATATTACTTATTGAGTAATTTATCCAATCATAATTTATTTTTTATTAGCATTGCACAACAAAACCAATTCTCTAAACAATTAGTAATTAAATTTTCACTTTCTAAAAATTGAATGTTATGGCAGAAACAAGACCAACTGCAACAGTTAAACCAACTACCTCAGTTCAGGCAAAAAAAACAGGTAATGCTATCTCGTGGATAGCTCCAGTTCTTTGTATTTTACTCGGTTATGTTATTTGGAGATTTGGTTTGGGTAATCCCTCAAATTTTGAAAAAGTGGGAACGGGTTGGTTCTGGCCAGATCATCATGGTCCAAAAACAACTATCTCTGGTATGTACCTTGGAGGAATTGTAGTACCGGTTTTGATTGGTACTTTCCTTACCGCTGTAGTTTTTGTAATTGAAAGATTCCTGACCATTTCTAAGGCAAATGGTACTGGTAACAATGCAGACTTTGTGCGTAAAGTACAATATCATCTTGCTAACAAAAACGTAGATG
The DNA here is from genome assembly GCA_038257335.1 of Chitinophagales bacterium. Taxonomy (GTDB): domain Bacteria; phylum Bacteroidota; class Bacteroidia; order Chitinophagales; family Chitinophagaceae; genus Ferruginibacter. Next base: position 26,105 of record JBBSJJ010000005.1, read on the forward strand.
CAGCTTTGGCAGAGTGCGATAAGCAAAAAGGATCTGTAGGAAATGTAATGAAAGCAGGTTTGCATCGCTACAAAGAGATGATCGGTAATTCGGAACTGAATACAGAGCAAAAGGTCGTGGCTATTCAAAAAGAAGTTGAAGAAGCAACAGCCCTGGAACTTCCAATGCTGGAAAAGAACCTGGTATTTTTATCAACCATTGCTTCGGTAGCTACGCTTATTGGTCTGTTTGGTACTGTATTGGGTATGATCCGCTCCTTCTCTGCGTTGGGTGCTGATAGTGGTGGCGGTGCTGCTGCAACTGCACTTTCTCAAGGTATCTCAGAGGCCTTGTATAACACTGCGTTAGGTATTGGTACCTCTGCAGTTGCCATCATTTTCTATAACATGTTTACTACCAAGATAGATGGTATTACATATGGTATTGATGAGTCTGGTTTTACTTTAACGCAAAGTTTTGCTTCTTTATACAGGTAATGCTGTGTGGAAAATCAAATAAAGTGCATCTTAAAGTATATCAATAAAAATAGAAGAAATGCCAAAAGTTAAAATAGCCCGTAAAAGCACGATTGTGGATATGACTGCAATGTGTGACGTAGCTTTTCTTTTGTTGTCCTTTTTTATACTGGCAACAAAGCAGAAGCCCGATGAAGTACTTTCGGTAAATCCGCCTAATTCGATTTCATCCAAAGCTGCTCCCGACAAATCTATCCTCATCACTATGACAATGGATGGCAGAGCTTTTTTAACATTGGGTGATGATACCAAGAAGGCTGAAATATTAGAGAATGTAAATCTTACCAAAGGATTGGGTCTTTCCCCGGCAGAACTAAACAAGTGGGGAAAGGAGGAGTTTATTGGTTTGCCGTTGAATATGATAAAGAGTTCACTGGCTCTTAAGGAACCAATGGCGCCCGCTAAAATGCCTGGTATTCCCATAAAGGATAGTACCAACAACGAAATGGTAGATTGGCTTCGGAGCGTAACCAACGTATATGCCGGTGGTGATCAAACTAAATTGCAGGAGATGTTGCTGGTAAAAGGTGATAATAAAGCCCTTTACCCGGTCTTTAAAAATATCAAAGCAGCATTTAAAAAGAACCAGATTTACAAGTTTAGAATCGTTACCAATGGCGAGCCCGTGCCGGTAGGATCAGAATTATATTTAAATCCTCCTCCTACTAAATAAGCAGTAAACGTTTTTTGATAACATTATAAATTGAAGCGACATGGCAGAAATTGATACCTCGTCGGGTGGCGGTCATAAAAAAGGTCCCGGCGTTAAAAAAGCAAAAAAACTATCTACCCGTGTAGATTTGACTCCCATGGTGGATCTCGGTTTCCTGCTCGTTACATTTTTTGTGTTTACCACAACAATGAGCCAGAGCACGGCTATGAATATGAATGAGCCCAAAGATGATAATCCTGAGGAGCAAATGAAGGTAAAAAACTCTGGAGCGATGACCATTTTATTGGGTAAGGCAGACCAGGTGTATTACTATTATGGGCAATTAGATCCTAATACACTATCAGAGCAATTTAAAAGCAGCAACTTTAAAGAAATCAGGAGTCTTATCCTTGAAAAGAAAAAAGCTACTCCCATTGATGATCTGATGTACATTATTAAATCTGATTCTGCATCCACGTTCAAAAATGCCATCGATATCCTGGATGAGATGTCTATATCTGCTGTGCCCCCCGGTCATTATGCAGAAGTAGATATGACGCCTGCGGAAGCAGAATTGATAAGGATGACAGAAGCAGCCAATGGGGTGAAATAATTTATGGATTTGGGACAAGTTTGAATCTCATTATAAAGAAACAAAAATGGAAGCAAATAAAATTTTAAACGCAGACCTGCTCGATATTATTTTTGAGGGTAAAAATAAAAGCTACGGTGCTTATGAGTTGCGTAAATCTTATGCAAGCAGGCTAAAAAAGGCAATGGCTGCTATGTTCATTGCCTTGGCAGTTATATTGGTTGGTTCAGTGTTGGCCAACAAAGTGGGTGATACCGGCAAGGAAGATATTGACGTGATTGACACCCAGATGGCTGAAATCAAAAAAGACGAACCCGTGGTGATCCCACCACCACCGCCACCACCTGTAAAGCCGCCGCCTCCTCCGGAAATTAACCAGGTTAAATTTACCCCTCCTAAGGTTGTAAAAGATGAAGAAGTAAAGCCTGAAGAAAAGATTGAGGAAATTAAAGACGATGCGGCCATTAGCACTAAGACTGTTGAAACTGAAAATAAAGTTCAGATTGTTCAGGCTCCTGTAGAAGATAAAGGAACCGTAGTAGCAGAAGTGCCGGTTGCGGATGATGAGGGTAAAGTTTTTAATAAGGTAGAAATAGAAGCTGCTTACCCCGGAGGTACTGCCGCCTGGGTGAAATATCTTAGGAACAATCTTGACGCCAACACGCCCGTTGATAATGGCGCTTCAGAAGGTACTTATACTGTAATCGTTCGTTTTATTGTGAGCAAGGATGGAAGTATTAGTGACGTAGTTTCTGAAACCAAACATGGTTTCGGTATGGAAGCAGAAGCTATGAAGATTATCAAAAAAGGTCCTAAGTGGACTCCAGCTCAGCAGAACGGAAGATTTGTAAATGCCTATCGCCGTCAGCCTATTACATTTGTAGTGCAGGAGCAATAGTTTTTTCATAGTATTTTTTTAAGCCTTCCTTTGGGGAGGCTTTTTTTATGGAACTTGGTGTGCCGTTGCTCTTTAACTAAAATGATCTCATGGTAGACAATACCCAATATTTTCCTCAGCAAAAGCATTCCGCTTTTTAGCGTGATCTGTTTCTCTAACACTGATGTTAGATATTGGCTCATACTTAAGTATTTTTTGTTTTCCGGTGCGCTTTGAAGGTGCCGAAATTCATGAACCTGTTTTTGCCAACTACGGCATTATGAATGTCTACGATGACGTTTGCGAACATTCGTACTTACTTTCTATAACCTGGCCAACAACGAATCTGATTTTAGAAGAGATAGGTCAGCTAAGGGGCCTGCAACCATTATCTATAGCCCAGCCTCATCCGGCAGTTAATTCTTGAAACAAAAAAGGTCATGGAGAAAAAAGGCACAGACCAAATGGTGCTCATCGTAAAACCTACAAAATATTCGTGTAAAAATATCGTAGATGTAGTAGATGAATACAACATCAATTGCTTAAGCGATACTAAATCGAAGACCTAACTACAGCTAGTTGATAGCGATTATTCACGGTAGGGTTTAGGCTATTGCACTCCCCGGCCAGAAAAAATACAAAGCAACTTATCTTTGCAGCATGAGTCAAAAATTATCGGGGTGGAACGATACCATAGTAGCCATTGCCACGGCACCGGGCTTAGGGGCATTGGCAATAATACGTATCAGCGGGGTCGAAAGTTTCCGGATCATCAACGAATTATTTCCTTCTAAAAATTTGCACAGCCTGCCTACACACACTTTGCATGTAGGGTTGCTGCAAGATAAGGATGGAGCGATAGATGAAGTGGTATTGTCGTTGTTCAAAGGGCCACGCAGCTTTACCGGGGAGGATACCATCGAAATAAGTTGTCATGGAAGTCCATACATACAACAACAGATTATCCAAGCCTGTTTTAAAAGAGGAGCAAGGCTTGCCAGGGCAGGCGAATTTACCCAACGGGCTTTTTTAAATGGTAAATTAGATCTCACCCAGGCCGAAGCTGTTGCTGACCTCATTTCCTCCAACACACATGCTTCTCAAAAAGCAGCCCTCAATAATATTAGGGGAGGATTCTCTCATTTGCTACAAGATATGAGGGACCAACTTATACAATTTTCAGCGCTGATAGAATTGGAACTCGACTTTGCTACAGAAGATGTAGAATTTGCTGATCGTCAAAAGTTTTATAAGCTCATTCAACAAGTGTCCCATACAACAGATCACCTGGTGCAATCTTTTAAGTTGGGCAACGTAATTAAGAATGGTGTGAGTGTTGCCATTATAGGCAAACCGAATGCAGGTAAATCTACTTTATTAAATGCCCTGCTCAATGAAGAAAGGGCCATCGTAAGCGAAATAGCCGGTACCACCCGGGATACCATTGAAGAAACAATGAACATATATGGTATCTTGTTTAGATTAATTGATACGGCTGGCATACGAAGTCACAGCAACGATGTGATAGAGAATATTGGCATAGAAAGAAGTCTGCAAAAGATGCAGTCTGCAGATACCGTGTTGTATATTTTTGATGTAAAGGAGGAGGATGAGGCATCGCTGCAACTGCAGGTAGATAACTTTGAGAAGACCGGTATTAAATACCTGCTTGTGGCCAATAAAGTTGATGAAGTGAACACCGGGCTCGAACAAATCTTTCCCCCCGAAAGAAACGTATTGTTCATTGCTGCTAAGAATGGAACAGGTATACCCGAATTGAAAATGGCACTTTATCATAAAACCGTAGAGAGCAGTTTGCAGGCAGAAGATACTATTGTTACCAGCGCCCGTCATTACGAAGCTTTGCAGCAAGTGCAAACCTCCCTTCATGAAATAAAAACAGGCTTAGATAATAGTTTATCCGGCGATTTGCTGGCATTGGATATCAGGAGATGCCTCTATTATCTCGGCGAGATCACTGGAGAAATTACCAACGAAGATAAACTCGATTATATTTTTAGCAAGTTCTGTATCGGAAAGTAGGAGTATTTATTTTTTTAAATTTGGTCTTAAAAAGCCATGAGGCTACTCACCCCATGTATAATCCAGTTGAAAAATATTTGCCGATAACCGTCCCCTCATAGAGATTATAAAAAATTTGAGGTGCAAGAAAAATTGATGCAAGGCGATTAATTTTTAGGTTTGTGAAAACTAGGTTTCATTCAAAAAAGTTTAAAACTCCATCCCTGTAATTCATTGGTGCGTTTACTCAGCAAATTCTCGGAAGTTGTTCGCCGGCAAGCATATTCAACATTCTTTTTCCGCCAACGCTGCTGGTTAATATTACCTTTTTGGGATGTTCATTGGTAACAGTGCCAATGATGGCGGCATTTTTACCTGTGGCCGACTTCCTTACTGTTTCTAAAACTTTATCAGTAACAGAGCTTATTTCTTTTGTTCTAACCTGCTACCCTTCGGTTCATGTAGCTACCCCATCAGGTTTTTTTTGGAATCTTTCCTGCACTGCGTATAACAACAAGACACGGTTGCCCGCAGTTATGATATCCCGAAAACCCTAAAATCGCAGAGGCTATGATGCGGACTTGCACTTTCTATTTTCCATAATGTTCTTTCCAGTTGTGCAGCAATGCAGTTGGCTTGGCCAAAGTTGCTGTTTATTTTTTAGCTCAAAGGCTGAACGTGGTGTTACATGAGTAGCTTGTATTTTTTCTATCGGCAACCAACTGCTCTTGTTGTAAAATTATTATCGTTTGACGGTTCTGGTATATTATTTTGGAGCACTAAGCCGTGTTGAATTCCTAGCTACCAATGTTGAATTGATAACTGTTCTTTCCTGCAGGAAATGATGCCCCTTTTTTTCTACCAGCTTAAAGAGGGTGGCAGCAGCTTCTCTGCCCATTGCAAAAGCGGGCTGTGTAATGGTGGTAAGGGAAGGGTTTAACAGTGAAGCGGTTTTAAGGTTTGAAAAACTTATTACCTTAACGTCATCCGGAATGTTCAATTTCAGTTCCTCACATATCTCGTAGGCACAAAGGGCAAGCTTTTCTACAGATGCAAAAATGCCGTCTGGCCTGTTTTTTCTCGATAGTAGTTTTCTTATCAGGTCTTTCTTTGCCTGGTCGTCGCCGGTGCAATATAAAACGAGGTTGTTATCAGTTTTAATATGATTGGTTTTACATGCTTCCAGGTAGCCATTCAGTCGCTTGTTACTTATAGAAAGTGTTTCGGAGATAGAAAGAAAAGCAATACGTTTACAGCCGTTGTCAATCAAATGTTGAGTGGCGTTAACACTACTATTGAAATCGTCTGTAATAATTTTAGGCACATCAATGTTGTCGGCCACCCTGTCAAAGAAAACAAGGGGAATATCTCTTTCCTTAAGTGCTTCCAGGTGAAGCGTATCAGTAGTTTGTTCTGCAAGCGACATTAAAATTCCATCAGCCCTGCCGTTTTGTAAGATGTTGGTAAATGCAACTTCTTTTTGCATGTCTTCGTGGGTAAGGTAAATCAACACATGATAGCCTTTTTCCTGGGCTATAGATTCGATGCCATTTATTACTGGTCCAAAAAAATCGTTTACAACTTCGGGTATTACCACCGCTATGGTTTTACTCTTCTGTTTTCGTAAACTGCTCGCATAAGGGTTTGCCTGGTAGTTTAATTCCTTGGCTTTTGCAAGAACCTTTTTTTTTGTGGCAATGCTTATTTCGTGGCTATCTCTCAAAGCTTTTGAAACTGTTGATATAGAAAGGCTCAACTCTTTTGCAAGCTGTTTTAAATTCATGATTTAGTTCGTTGATATTGTATAAATGTTGCACACGTAATTGAAAAAATATTCGCATTATTTATTGCAATGTAGGGCTATTTAACGAAAACGTTATCGCAAATAAATACCAGCTAAAACGGTTTTGGGTTAGAAAAAAATACCAATTTAACAGTGTCAATAGTAAACTACACAACACCAAACTAAATTCGATTGTTATGCTTAAAACGAAAATTCTATTTTCCTTGTTGTTGGTTATGTGCAGCATTTTTGCAATGGCACAAAGCAAAACGATAACAGGAAAAGTTTCATCAGACGACAACAGCGCATTGGCCGGAGCAACCGTTCAATTAAAAAATTCAAAAACTACTACAAAGACGGATAGCGATGGTTCGTTCTCCATTTCCGTTCCGCCAAATGCTTCCGGAACTTTGGTTTTTAGCTTTGTTGGATTCGAAAAAAAGGAAATGGCAATTGGTAATGCCAGTTCTGTAAATGTAAACATGACATCTGCAGCCACTGGGTTAAATGAAGTGGTAGTGGTAGGATATGGGTCGCAAAGAAAAAGCGACATCATAAGCTCCGTTGCTTCTATCAAACCAGAAAAAGCCACCAGGAACGTAACCCTGGATGTGGGCGAAATGCTAAGGGGTAAAGCCGCCGGTGTGCAGGTAACAACCAATGATGCCGGCCCGGGTGGCACTTCGGCCATCCTCATCAGGGGGCGGAGTTCCATATCAGGTGGCAATAGCCCTATTGTTATTGCTGATGGTGTAAGAATTGGTGCCATCAACGACCTGAATCCAAATGATATTGCTTCAATAGAAATATTAAAGGATGCTGCAGCCCAGGCTATTTACGGTGCAAGGGCATCTAACGGTGTTATCCTTATTACAACTAAAAGAGGTAAAGCCGGTAAACTGAGTGTTAACTATGGTGGCTATTATGGTACACAAACTGCCAGCAGGAATTTTGATGTTTACACCGGGTCTGAATTTGCGCAATTAAAAAGAGAAGCAGACCGTGCAGTAAACAATAATATTTTAAGACAAGATGCATTGATCTTTAGTGCAGATGAGTTGGCTGCTATTGCAGAAAATCGTTCTATTGATTGGTCCAAAGAAGTGTTGAAACCTGCTACCATTCAAAACCATGACCTGAGCTTTTCAGCCGGTAATGAAAAAACACAGGTGTATGTTGGAACCAACTTCCAGGATATGACCGGACTTGTACCCACCACCTCCATCAAAAAAGGAACATTGAGAATGAACGTAGACCAGACCTTAACAAATTGGTTAAAGGTGGGTTTAAATACCTCTTTCCAAACATCCTCAGCAAGCGATCCTGGTGTTTCAGGAATTGTAAGGCAGGTAGTAACGGCATCTCCGCTGGGTAATATCTTTAATGCTGATGGGTCCTATAATGTGCGCCCTGGTGGCAACCAGGAGAGTTTTAACCCGTTACTTAATTTACAGGAAACAAAAAATAATAAGAGTAACCGCAATGATATACTGAATATTTTTGTAGATGTGAGTCCTGTGAAAAATCTTACTTACAGGTTGAATGCAAGCCGCAGATCGTGGAATTACAAGGAAACAAACTATAATACAAAATTATCTGAAAGCGGTGTGGCCAGTGGATTTGCAAACGGCTACATTTACTTCCAGGATAATGTAGAATGGCAGATTGAGAATATTCTTACGTACAAAACGCATATCAAAGAACACAACCTGAACTTCACTGCGGTGGGCAGTAGCAGCGAACAGGATTATACCAACTTCCGAAATTCGGCTTCCCAAATACCAAATGATATATTGGGCATTTATGGATTACAGGCTGCCGGAATAAATCTTCCTACTATCGGCGGCAACAAGCGCAGGTTAGTTTCCGGTGTAGGTAGAATTCAATATGATTATAAATCTAAATACTACGCCACGCTAAGTGCCAGGGCTGATGGTTCTTCCGTTTTTGGAGCCGACAATAAATGGGGCTATTTTCCGGCGGCAGCATTGGGTTGGAATATGCATAAAGAAAATTTCATGGCCGGGTTTGAAAAACTATCTAACCTGAAGTTGAGAGCGAGTTACGGAAGTGTAGGAAATGAAGCCATACCTCCTTACGGCAGTTTGAGCCTTGCCGATCAAAGGGACTATATATTCCTGGCAAACAGGGTATCTGGTTACACTCCTGGCAGCACACTATCTAATCCCAAATTGAAATGGGAGACGTCTACTACTTTAAATTTGGGTGTAGATTTCGGCTTCTTTAAAAACCGCATTTCGGGTACGGTTGAATTCTATAAAACAAATACGACGGATCTATTGGTTAACCGCCAATTGAATGCATCTATAGGCTACACCCGGCAACCATTTAATATTGGTGAAATTCAAAATAAGGGAATTGAGGTTCAGCTGGATGCCATACCGGTACAAACCAAACACCTCACAGTTCAAACAGGTATATTATTTTCAAAAAACAGGAATAAGATATTAAGGCTTTATGGTGATGTGAATGGCGATGGTAAAGAAGATGATGATGTGGCCAACAACTGGTTCATTGGTCAACCTATTGAAATTTTCAGGCAGGCCAAATACATAGGGGTTTGGCAAGGTACCGAAGTGTACCCTGGCTCTACCTTTAACCCTGCCACCGGCAAGTGGGTAATTGGTGGTGCGCAAGCTCCTGTTGCTGTAGATAAAAATGGTCAGCCCATTAAAGATCCATTTACTGGTCGCACTCCCGTACCAGGTACTGTAAAATTGGAAGACAAGAACGGTGATGGTAAAATTGATGCAAATGATAATTATATAACTTCTAGAAATCCGGATTGGTATGGCTCTTTCAATTTGGGGGTAACTTATAAGAATTTTGATTTTTCTGCAGACGTATATACCGTGCAAGGTATTATTAGGAACAACCAGTTCTTATATGATTACACTGCCGGTGGAGATCTGAGAGGAAACAGAAACGGTATTAAGGTTGACTACTGGACGCCTGAAAATCCTTCTAACACTTTCCCGCAACCTAACGCAGGTACGTCACCTCCGGGAATGACCAACCTGGGTTTACAGGATGCCTCTTTTTGGAGATTGCAAAACGTAACGATCGGATATAATTTCCCGGAAAGAATTGCTTCAAGGGTTAAGCTTAACAACCTTAAGCTGTATGCAACTGCGCAGAACCTGGTTACTATTACAGAATATAAGGCTTACAGCCCTGAGCAGGACTTGTACGCATATCCAATGACGAAGAATTTTATTTTCGGTTTAAAATTCGGTCTATAATTTTTCGAATACAGCAGAGAAGACTGATGTTTATCATTCAAACAAAAAAAACAACAATGAGAAATATATATAAATTGGCACTGGTACTTGTAAGTATTACGTTGCTTAACAGTTCGTGCAAGAAATGGCTCACAGAAGAAAACTTTACCCAGATAGGATCAGATGAAATTTACAAAGATGAAAATGGTTTAAATGTGGGGCTTGGGGCATTGTACAACTTGCAACGGGCATACGAGTTGATGAGCTTCAACACTGGCTTACAACAAAATAACCTCTGGATATATTGTGCTGATGACTTAGGTTCCACCAGGACTTTTAACGACGCCCAGATATACAAAGCAAATATGACCGCCATCAATTTCCCCAGGGGAAAATGGAATTCGGGCTACCAGTTGATTGATAGGGCAAGTGCAATCATCACTGCAGCTCCCGGCGTTAGTTTTTCTTCAGCAACTGCCCGAAACAGAATAATTGCCGAGGCTAAGATGTTAAGAGCGATGACTTATTTTAAATTGTGGGAGTTGTACGATAATATTTTGATCGATACCATTCCTACAACGGTAAGCAATGCTTTCGATCCGGTGACCTATGCCCCGGCTGCAAAAGCAGATGTATTGAATCTCATTAATGCTGATCTTGATTTTGCAATTGCAAATCTCCCATACAATGTTAAGCCCGGCCAGGTTAGCCAGGGTCTTGCCCGCCACATCAGAGCACAAGTTGCATCATGGCAGGGTGACTGGACGGCCATGGCAGCCCAGTGCGATGCCATCATCAACACCGGTGGTTATAGTTTACAACCTGTAGACAATGTTTTTGGCGCAGAAGTAAATCATAAAGAAGCCATTTTTACTTACCAATATGATGAAATATTGGGGGGCAACAGCGGTGCCCTTGCAGGTGGAGAACAGCATTTTTTAAGCGCATTCTTTACAGCCCGTTATTATGAAATGCCAGGCGGACACATGATAGAAGATAACAACTGGGGCGGAAATTCTTTTGCATGGACTACGCCAAACTTTTATTTGAAACGTTTGCTAGGATGGGATGTTGCCACCGGTCTTTCACCCGACAAGCGTTTCACAGCATATTTTTATCCGGATACTGTCATTGGCAACAAGCCTGGTTCTATCTATTTTGGCTTGAAATTGCCCAGGTCGGCCTATCCCGGTAGCAACCAGTATGGTAACTACAGGCAGTATCACTGGAGTGTAAAAAAATACCAGGATTTTACAAAGCCTGCCGGCCGTGCAGGTAGCTACAAAGATGTGATAGCTTACAGGTTGGCAGAAACACTTTTAATGGGCGCAGAAGCACATTGGAGAAAGTCGGGCAATGCCGCTGACCCTACTGCATTATTATACATCAATAGGGTAAGAACAAGGGCTGGCATGCCGGGCTTTACCAGCATCGATCAACAGACCATTCTTGATGAATCTGCAAGAGAGCTTGCTTTTGAAGGAGGTAGATGGTTCCTGCTAAAGCGAATGGGCGTATTGTTCAGCCAGGTAAATCAATACCATACTTTTGGAAGTGCCCTTTCTAACGAAGCAGTTTTTCCCATGCAACCGCATATGGTGCGATGGCCAATACCGCAGGACCAGATAGATTTAATGGCACCCAATTTTCCGCAGAATACCGGGTATTAATATTTCATTTTCAGAAGCCGGGTTTATTTTTAAAAATTACCCGGCTTCTACTTTTCTTAAACAAAATACAATAGCAAACACTGCCACGCTTTTTTGTAGCAGGCGTAGGTTCAAGTATTTGCTACCATTAGTTTTAGGTAATAAAAAGCTGGCAACAGCTGCAATCGCCTTATTTTTTTATTCCTTTTTAACAGCTATCATGAAAAAGATTTTTGTACACCTGCTCATACTAACTCTTGTAATGGCATCTTGTTCTAAAAAAGATGCTCAAGGTCCTGGTCCCGTGCTGCCTCCCCCGGTTGTTACTGTAGATACGAGTTTATACAAGTTCATGCCCTTTCCGGTGGGAGCGGCGCTTGGTGTGAGCCTGATGAAGAATAATACAAAATACAACGGCATTGTAACCAAAGAGTACAATAGCATTACGGCAGAAAATGCCATGAAGTTTGGTGCATTGCACCCTTCGGAAAATACATTTAACTGGGCTGATGCAGACTACCTGGTAGATTACGCCATAGCAAACAATAAACGTGTGCACGGGCACACTCTAAACTGGTACACATCCCTGCCTTCCTGGGTTACAAATTTTGTAGGAGATTCAACAGCATGGGAAAATTTGTTGAAAACACATATTCAAACGGTCGTTACTCATTTTAAAGGGAAAGTAGCATCATGGGATGTGGTAAATGAAGCTTTTAATGATAATGGAACTTACCGCAATAGCATATGGGTGCAAAAATTGGGCACAGATTATATAGCCCGTTGCTTTCAGTACGCCAACCAGGCAGACCCGGCTGCAATATTATTTTACAACGATTATGGGCATGAGTACAGTTCTGCTAAAAGAACCGCCATCAGCAACCTAATTACAAATTTAAAAAGCAGGAACATTCCAATCCATGGAACAGGCATGCAGTTTCATATGACAGTTACGCAAACAGATGCTAACATCAGTGCAGCTATATCCGCTGCTGCTGCCACCGGCCTAAAAGTTCATATCTCTGAACTGGATATCAGGCTAAACAACGATAAGTCGTTAACCTCATTTACGGCTGCACTGGCAACACAACAGGCAGCAAAATATAGATACGTGGTACAGGCTTTTAATGCAATACCAGCAGCACAAAAATTTGGAATAACTACCTGGAATGTAACCGATGCTGATTCATGGATCCCGGGTTGGCTGGGAGCGCCAGATTGGCCATTACCTTTTGACGCAAACTATTTAAGAAAACCTGCATACCGGGCAATAATTGAAGGAGCAAAATAGATAGCGGCCATTTTTTCTGTTACTATCAAATGTGCTCATAAGGAATGTCTGTAATTTTTTATTGAATCGGGATATTTTTTAATGTCCGCTCATTCAAAGTTCAGCCACTCAGTATAAATGTATTTTAATCTTTCTTTCATATAGCAATCGTTTCGTTACATGGTTGTAGACCGGGAGATCGGTCTGCAACCTATTTTAAAAAGAGTGTTTATATTGATTTAAATCCTTTTTTTAGTTCTTGTCAAGTGATGTAAATAAACATATACCATGATCGCCTTTACAAAAAAATTCAATTTCTTCTTCGGTGTTTTCTTTCTTTCTTTCTTAGTTGGGTTAAACGCAGATGGCCAAAATTTAAATATTCAAAATATTTACGGCCGTTCTCACACCAGTCTTAATGGTCGTTGGAATTATATCATAGACCCATACGAGATGGGTTACTACGATTACAGGCACATGCCGTTTGATGAATCTCCATCCGGTAAGGGTGGCTTTTATGATGATAGAAAACAGAAAGACAAGGGTGAATTAATCGAATATGATTTTGAACTTTCGCCAACTCTAAAAGTGCCGGGCGATTGGAATTCGCAAGCCGAAAAATTATCCTTGTATGAAGGCACCATCTGGCTGCGCAAAAAATTTAATGCCCAACCCAAGCCCGATAAAAAATACCTACTCTATTTTGGTGCGGTTAATTATGAGGCACATGTTTATTTAAACGGTAAAAAGGTAGGCACGCATAAAGGTGGGTTTACGCCATTTCAGTTTGATGTATCTGGCAAACTAAACCAGGGAGAAAATTTTGTAGTAGTGAAGGCAGATAACAAACGTTTTCCTGATGAGATACCCACTGTAAATACTGACTGGTGGAACTATGGTGGCATCACCAGGGATGTGTTATTGGCAGAACTACCCGCAACTTATATAGATGATTATAAAGTGCAATTGGCCAAAGGGAGTTTGAATAAGATAGAAGGTTTTGTGCAACTGTCCGGTCCGGAAAAAGTTCAAAAAATTACAATCAATATACCTGGGGCCGGCATCAGCCAAACCGCAACTACCGACAACAACGGAAGGGCAGTATTCAATTTTCCTGTAAAGAAAATCAATTACTGGAACCCGGAAAATCCTTTTTTATATAATGTAGAGATCAGTTCTGCTACAGATAAAGTAAATGACAAGATTGGTTTCAGAACCATCGAAACCAGGGGAAAGGATATTTTATTAAATGGCAAATCTATTTTTTTAAGAGGCATTTCTATGCATGATGAAAATCCGCTGATCCCTGGCCGGTTAAGAGGAGAGGGAGACATGCGCATGATGCTGCAATGGGCAAAAGAAATGAATTGTAATTATGTGAGGCTGGCTCATTATCCACACAATGAGCTTATGATAAAACTGGCTGATGAAATGGGCTTGCTCGTTTGGGCCGAAGTGCCTGTTTACTGGACCATCTCCTGGCTCAATGAAGACACTTATCAAAATGCTGAAAAACAATTAACGGATCTGATGACCAGGGATCGCAATCGTGCAAGCGTAATCGTTTGGTCTATCGGGAACGAAACACCCATCAGCGACCCACGGAATGTTTTTATGGGAAAGCTTGCCGCAAAAGCCCGAACAATAGATGATACAAGACTGGTGGCTGCTGCCCTTGAAATTCATCGCAAGGGAAAAGATGTGGTAGTAGAAGATCCGCTGGGAGAAAAGTTAGACCTGGTAAGCTTCAACCAATATGCAGGTTGGTATTGGAGCAGCAATAAAGATATGCTCAATTTTAAGTTCGATATAAAATTTGATAAGCCGGTAGTGATCACAGAATTTGGAGCCAGCGCCCTGGCTGGTTTTCATGCAGATGACGATACCAGGTGGAGCGAAGAATACCAGGACCTGCTGTATAAAAATCAATTTAAAATGCTTACCGCCATTAGCGGCTTGCGGGGAATGACGCCGTGGATATTGGTTGACTTCAGATCGCCAAGGCGCCAGCACCCTTATTTCCAGGATTTCTGGAACAGGAAAGGATTAATCTCTGAAACGGGTAAAAAGAAAAAAGCATTTTTTACGCTCAAGGAATTTTATAACGAGATGGAGAAGAAATATAAGTAACCAAACCGCAGCATAGCAAACCTCAGTCAATAATCCCTGGCTTTGGCAGGCATAGCCCGCAACTAAAAAGATCTAAAGAAAAATGAAGATAGCCTGCTATATTATTTTAATTTTCCTGGTACTACCTTCAGTTGTTTTGTCGCAAAGCCGGGCACCGCTTTATAAAGATAGCAAGGCACCCATAGAGAAAAGAATCCACGATTTGCTGAGGCGAATGACACTGGAAGAAAAAATTCTGCAGACCAATCAATGGACCTATGGCAAAAATGCCAACGCTAATAATATAGAAGCCAGTAAGAAAGCAGTGCGACCTGAAATAGGTTCCTTGATTTACCGCAGCATCAGCCCGGTTTTTCGCAATGATATTATGCGTAAAGCCATGCATGAATCCCGTTTGGGCATTCCTATTCTAATGGGCTTTGATGTGATTCATGGTTACAGAACCGTGTATCCCATTCCACTGGCACAAGCATGTTCCTGGAATACTGATCTCGTAACACAGGCATGTGCGGTGGCTGCTAAGGAATCAAGATTATCTGGTGTAGACTGGACTTTTTCACCCATGATTGATGTAGCCCGTGATCCACGTTGGGGAAGGGTTGCAGAAGCATATGGTGAAGATCCATATGCTAATTCAGCTTTTTGTGTAGCATCTGTAAAAGGCTACCAGGGTAAAAATCTTTCCGACAAATATTCTATTGCTGCCTGCTTAAAACATTATATCGGATACAGCTTATCCGAGGGTGGTAGAGACTACCGTTATGCCGATGTATCTGCACAAACCATGTGGGAAACTTTCATGCCACCTTACGAAGCAGGCGTAAAGGCAGGAGCGGCTACGCTGATGAGTGCATTCAATGATATCAGTGGTGTGCCGGCATCTGCTAATTATTATACGCTTACCGAAATTTTAAAACAACGTTGGAAGCATGATGGCTTTGTGGTGTCAGACTGGGGCTCGGTGGAAAATTTAATTCCGCAGGGCTATGCAAAAGACAAGAAAGACGCAGCACTTAAATCATTTACAGCCGGTGTAGAAATGGATATGGTAGATAATGTGTACATAGAAAATCTCCCTCAACTGGTAAGAGAAAATAAAATTTCAATTAAGCAAATTGATGAGGCTGTAAGAAGAATTTTAAGACTAAAGTTCAGGCTGGGATTATTTGACAATCCATATGTAGAAGAGCTCTCTGAGAAAGACCGTTATTATCAGCCGGCAAGCATGGCTGTTGCTGCAAAGCTTGCAGAGGAATCCATGGTGCTGCTCAAGAATAATAAACAAACACTCCCGCTTTCATCATCCACTATCAAGATTGCAATGATCGGGCCCATGGTAAAAGACAGTATCAACATCATGGGCTCATGGGAAGGGCAAGGCGTTTCCGAAGCCGTTGAAACTATTTATGCTGGTTTTGAAAAAGAATTTTCCGGCAAAGCAGTACTTAATTACGCCAAAGGATGTGACTTTGACGGAAACGATGAAACAGGTTTTGACGAAGCCATTGCTGCCGCCAAAAATTCTGATGTGGTAGTTGTTTGCATGGGCGAAATGAAAAAATGGAGCGGCGAAAATGCGACCCGTTCTACCCTGGCATTACCCGCCATACAGGAACGCCTGGTTGCTGCACTAAAGCAAACCGGTAAACCGGTTGTGCTGGTTTTGTCAAATGGTCGCCCCATAGAGATGGGTAGATTAGATGCTTCTGCAGATGCCATCCTTGAAATCTGGCAACCCGGCATAGCTGGCGGCAGTGCGGTGGCTGGCATTATTTCCGGGCGCCTCAACCCTTCAGGCAAACTGGCCATCACGTTTCCGCTTACGGCGGGGCAAATACCAACCTACTACAACATGCGGCAGTCTGCAAGGCCGAAGCTCGGTGGTTACCAGGACATTGCTACGGAGCCCATGTATTGGTTTGGGCATGGACTCAGCTACACAAGTTTCGCCTATGGACCCGTTAAGCTTTCTGACAGCATCATCAGGAAAAATAAAAAACTAATAGCTGAAGTTGAAATTACAAACACTGGATTAAGAGATGGTAAAGAAACAGCCATGTGGTTTATTGCAGATCCTGTTGCCTCTATTACAAGGCCGATGAAAGAACTCAAATATTTTGAAAAAATGGAATTGAAGCCTGGAGAGAAAAAAGTATTTCGGTTTCAGATTGATCCCATGCGTGACTTAAGTTTTCCGGATGCGAATGGGATCCGACAGCTGGAGAGCGGTGATTTTTATTTAATGATCAATAATCAGAAGATCAAGTTTGAATTGACAGATTAAGTTTATTATGATTTAAAAGGTGATCCTGAGTTACTGGTAGAATATAGAGGAGCTAATTATTTTTAACGGAAACAACGCTGCTTCATGATTGATAAACTCGGTATGAAGTGGAGGCAGTTGGGCAAAGCAGCCTGGGTATAGGCTAGACAGGTAATTAAAGAACATTGAATATGAAAACGAAATTTATTTTGGCTCTAATCATCATGGGAAATATTTGCAGTTTTAATATTTCAGCCCAGAAGCAAATGAAAATAAAGACTAGTCAAACCGAATATTTCCAGGTGGAAGCACGCCAAAATGCCAAAAGCACAGATTGGAAAACCTACACAGCCAAAACCATCGATAAATTGCAGGGCTTTAAGATAAAGCCTGATCCTGCACTAAATAATTATGGTAGCTGGAAGGTTAATCAATCGACTGCAACTGGATTTTTTCGGGTAGAAAAAAAAGGTGAGCGATGGGGGATCATAGATCCCGAAGGGTATCCCTTTATTCATAAAGGAATAGCTGTGTACCGGCCGGGAAATTCCAGCGGACAGAAGGAAGCGATGGCAAAAAAATACGGTACAGCAGAAAAATGGGTTTCTGAGGAAAGCAATTTTTTAAAGCAGCATGGTTTTAATGGAACAGGCGCCTGGTCTAATGTTGACCTCATGAGGCAGGAAGCAAATCCACTGGTATATACCGTCATCATAAGTCCGATGGGAAGCTACAAATCGGAACATCAAAAAAAGTTTGGGAAATATAAAGTAGCAGGCTGGCAGGGATACCGTTTTGACCTGGCCATGGTTTTTGATCCTGAATTTGATAAACATGTAGAAAAGACTATTTCGGAAATTGCTAAGTATGCCAATGATAAATATTTACTTGGCTACTTTACAGACAATGAATTGCCCTGGAAGAATGATGCACTGGACAGGCACCTGAATTTTTTAGCTAAGGATGAAGCCGGCTACATAGCGGCAAAAAAATGGCTGGATGATCGAAAAGGAAAAGATGCCAGCACAGCAGATATAAACGATGAAGACCGCCTGGCATTTACAGGGTTTTATTTTGAGACCTATTTAAAAAAAGTCGCTGCTGCAGTTCGCAAATACGATCCCAATCACCTCTACCTCGGTTGCCGCTTTAACCAGGAAAAAGAAGAACTGCAAAACCCGGAGATATTTAAAGTGGCAGGAAAATACATGGATGTTGTTTCCATCAATCATTATAGAAAATGGGAGCCCGTTCAATCCATTATGGCCGACTGGGCAAACTGGTCTGGCAAACCTTTTATGATTACAGAATGGTACACTAAAGGTGAAGATTCCGGCTTGCCCAATGAAAGCGGTGCGGGGTGGAATGTGCCTACACAGCAGGGCAGGGGTTATTTCTATCAAAATTTTACGATTGAATTATTAAAAAGTAGAGCTTGTGTAGGCTGGCATTGGTTTACTTACCAGGATAATGATCCGCTGGATATGACAACTGATCCTTCTAACAGGGATTCGAATAAAGGCATTGTGAACAGCCGTTTTGAACCATATACTCCATTATTGGAAAATATGAAAATGTTGAACACACATGTGTATGAATTAATTAAATACCTCGATAAATAAAAGAAATTAATAAGCAATAAATAATACCTCATGGTTACAATAAAGCGAGTGCTCTTGTTAATGATTTTTGCTTTTACATTTTGCACATCGCTAGGGGCACAAGTGCCAGGTGCGAAGATCGGCTCCTTCGATACCTTTTCTGATATAGGGTCTCCTAAAATACCGGGTGCAGCAAGTTATAGCGAACCTTCTCAGACCTATCTTATCAAAGGCTCCGGAAGAAATATCTGGTTTGGACAAGACAGCTTTGCTTTATTATCAAAAAAAATGAACGGGGATTTTATTTTACAAACACAGGTCCGTTTTTTAGGCGAAGGGCACGATCCTCACCGAAAAGCTGGCCTGATGATCAGAAGTTCAACCGCAACCAATTCTCCGGTAATCGCCTGCACTGTTCATGGTGATGGATTAACTTCTTTTCAATACAGAACAGCCGCGGGTGCTAATATGAAAGAAATTAAAATGTCCATCAAAGCACCAGATATTTTGCAGTTAGAAAAAAAGGGAAATACTTATACAATGTCGGTGGCACATTTCGGAGAAGTGTATGTTACAGAAAAACTGGACAGTATTGATTTGGGTCCTGGCCTAATTGCCGGATTGTATGTTTGTTCACACACAAATTTATTTTCAGAAGAAGCGGAGTTTACCAATACCAGGATATTTAATACAGCACCAGATTCTTTAATTCAATATAAAAGTTACATCGGCAGCGCATTAGAAGTAATGGATGTTGCCAGTGGCCATCGGCAGGTGGTTGCCAGTAACAAAGGTTCTTTCCAGGCGCCTAACTGGACACCCGATGGAAAAACCCTCATCTATAATGAAAGTGGTAAGCTGTATAATTTCGATTTGGCCAGCAGAACAGCCACTGTTTTAAATACCGATTTTGCCATTAAAAATAACAATGATCATGTTCTTACTTTCGATGGTAAACAAATAGGCATCAGCAGCCAGGGCGCTGAAACAAAAGGACAATCTGCTATATATACTTTGCCGGTAACCGGTGGTGTTCCTAAACGTGTAACCGATAAAACACCTTCTTATCTTCATGGCTGGTCGCCCGACAATCAATATTTACTTTATACCGCAGAACGCAATAACGATTACGATATTTATAAAATATCAAAAGATGGAGGAAAAGAAATTCAGTTGACCAATACCAAAGGTTTAGATGATGGATCTGAATATTCTGCTGATGGAAAATATATTTATTTCAATTCTACCCGTACCGGTAAAATGCAGGTTTGGCGGATGGACCCTGATGGAAAAAATCAAACCCAATTAACTTTTGATGAAATGAATAACTGGTTTCCTCATGTGTCGCCGGATAACAAAACGTTGGTCTTTATTTCATTTTCTAAAGAAGTGCCTGCAGATAAGCATCCGTTTTACGAGCGGGTGTACTTACGCATGATGCCCATTGGTGGGGGAGCACCTAAAGTGATAGCCTATTTATATGGTGGACAGGGAACAATGAATGTACCAAGCTGGTCGCCAGATGGTAAGAAAATAGCTTTTGTAAGTAACGGAATTTATTAATTATTTGACAGAAATATAAACCATGAAAATTTCTATTCTAAAAATAAAAATCAAACAGGCGGCTTTGATTTTTGGAGCAACGTTGTTATTTGCTGCATTTGCTACTACAGCAAAGGCTCAAAAGAAAAGTAAACAGCTACCATTAGTTGCATCATTAAATGTTTATTCTTTTAGTGATCTGTTGATGGCAAAAGATGCAAGGGATAAGCAACAAGTGTACACTTTATTTAATTTATTGGATTGGTGTGCATCACAAAATATAAAAGCAGTGGATCCTACGGCATATTTTTTTCCTACTTACCCCGAAGTGCCTTCTGACGAATACCTGGAGAGATTTAAAGACAGGGCTGCAGCATTGAATATTGCCATCAGCGGTACAGGCATACGAAATGATTTTGCATCTGCCGATCCTAAAGTGCGGCAGGCCGGAGTGGAGCTCGCTAAAAAATGGATCGTTGCCGCTTCAAAAATGGGAGCGCCCGTATTACGTCTTTTTTCGGGAGAAATTCCAAAAGGATATGAAAACAAATGGAAAGAAGTGGCCGACTGGATGATTGAATCCTACAAAGAACTAATTCCTTATGCAGAAAAATACGGTGTGAAAATAGGTATACAAAACCATGGCGATATGTTGCAGACAGCGGAGCAATGCATGTATGTGTTGAATGGGATCAATTCTAAATGGGCCGGATTGATAGTTGATACCGGCAATTTTAAAACCGATGATCCTTACAAAGACATTGCAGCCGTGGTGCCTTATGCCATTAATTGGCAGGTAAAAGAAAGTCCGGCGGGCATTGGCGGTAAAGAAAAAACGGATTACGTAAAACTGGCGAAGATCATAAAAGACGGAGGTTACAAAGGTTACCTGCCTGTGGAGACTTTGCTGGTGCGTGGCGTGCCTTATGATCCGTTTGCACTGGTACCTGCAATGCTGAAGGAGTTGGCAGATGCGATAA
This sequence comes from Chitinophagales bacterium, assembly GCA_038257335.1. Lineage (GTDB taxonomy): Bacteria > Bacteroidota > Bacteroidia > Chitinophagales > Chitinophagaceae > Ferruginibacter. The sequence goes on from JBBSJJ010000005.1 coordinate 47,223, forward strand.
AAGCGGTTTATAAAAAATAGAACAGCCAGCACACAAATAATAAAGCACATGAAAAACTATACATTGATTATTTTTCTTGGAGTATTTTTCTTTTTAATACCAACTGGTCCTGTTGCAGCCCAGGCTAAGCATAAAAATAAATTTGCTTTTGCACAGAATGCAAAACTAGGCCGCGGTGTAAATATTATCGGGTATGATCCCGTATGGAAAGATGCTGACAAGGCAAGGATGCAGGAGAAGCATTTTGCCCTGATAAAAAAAGCAGGGTTCAACAATGTACGTATTGTTATCAGTCCTTTTAAATTCTCCATGAATGATTCTACCTATACCATAAATCCGGCTTTTTATAAAACATTGGACTGGGCCATTAAAACTGCATTGAAAAACAAATTGATGGCCATTGTAGATTTTCATGAGCATGGTGCAATGGGTAAAGATCCCATTGGTACTAAGCCGATGTTTTTGGCCATGTGGAAACAAATTGCAGCGCATTGCAAAAATTATTCAAATGATGTGCTTTTTGAAATTGCCAATGAACCCAATATGAAACCGGAACTGTGGAATGACTTACATAATGAAGCATACAAAATGATCAGGGAGAGTAACCCAAAGAGAACATTGCTGATTGGTTCTATCAATGGTAACCAAATCAAATTTTTGCAAGACCTGGAATTGCCAGAAGATGATCGTAACATAATTGTTGCTATCCACTATTACAGTCCAATACAATTCACACACCAGGGTGCACCATGGTCAGTAAAAAATAAAGACCTGAGTGGCATAACATGGACAGCAACAGCAGCAGAAGTAGAAGCCGTAAAACAAGATTTTGATATGGCACAACAATGGGCGGTTAAACACAACAGGCCATTGACGCTCGGCGAATTTGGTGCGTATGAAAAAGCAGATATGCCTTCCCGGATTCGTTGGACTAGCTTTATAGCAAGGCAGGCCGAAATTAGAAAATGGAGCTGGAGTTACTGGCAGTTTGACAAAGATTTTATTTTATATGACCTGGATAAAGATGAATGGAAAACTGAATTGTTGAATGCCTTAATTCCGAAAAAGTGAAATCAATTATTATACAAATAGCAGTACTGCTCCTGGCTACAACTGCACATGGCCAGGATAATCAACTTTCTACAAAAGAGAAAAAGGAAGGTTGGCATGTATTGTTTGATGGTAAAACAAACAAAGGCTGGAAAGGAGCTTTTATTAATAGTTTTCCCCGAAAAGGCTGGGTTATTAAAAATGGGCTTTTAATGGTGGAGCCATCTGGTGGGGCAGAATCTGCCAACGGAGGCGATATTGTAACGGTGAAGGAATATGGCAATTTCGAATTATCAGTCGATTTTAAATTGACCGAAGGAGCCAACAGTGGTATCAAATATTTTGTGGCAGCGCAACAGCCGGTTCCTTCCAGTCCCAGGTCGGCATTTGGGCTGGAGTTTCAAATACTGGATGACGAAAATCATCCTGATGCAAAGCTGGGAAAAAATGGCAACAGAACCATCTCATCTTTATACGACCTGGTTCCGGCTATTGATAATAAACCCGCCAAACAGATTGGTGAATGGAATACGGCAAAGATTGTATCTAACGGGCACCATGTAGAGCATTGGTTAAATGGGGTGATGGTATTAACCTATGAGCGTGACAGCGATGCATTTAAAACTTTGATTTCAGGCAGCAAGTACAAGGATATTGCAGGATTTGGATTGAATGATAAAGGAAGGATTCTCCTGCAGGATCATGGCAATAAAGTTTACTATAAGAATATTAAAATAAAAGAAACCATCTACGAGCCGGGTGCACGTGCAGGCAAAATGCTGAAGGAAACTCCCGGTATAGTTTCCTACTCCTATAGAAATAGTTTTCAAAAAAATTTCGCTGCTACGCTTGATACGATCAAATCTTTAGGGATTACCAATATTGAATTCTCCAACCTGTTTGGAAAATCTGCTACGGAAATAAAATCAATGCTCAACGAAAGGGGAATGATTTGCACTTCGTTTGGCGTAAGCTATGCTGACCTTGTAAACAACACAAGGGTGGTGGCGCAAAATGCAAAAACATTGGGCGCATCATTTGTAAGAGTTGCGTGGATAAAGCCAGATAAAGGTCCTGTTACATTTGAAACCATCAGGAAAGCCGTAGAAGATTTTAATACGGCAGGTAAACTACTGAAAGAAGAATATGGATTAACCTTCTGTTACCATAATCATGGGTTTGATATGCAGCCTTATGAAAACGGAACATTCTTCGATTATATGATGCAACAAACCAATCCAGATTATGTAAGTGTTGAGTTGGATATTTTATGGGCATTTCACGCTGGCGAAGATGCGGTGGCATTAATGAAAAAGTACGGGCCCCGTTTTAAATTAATGCATGTAAAAGACCTGCGCAAAGGTATCGCAGGAGATTTAACCGGCACCACGCCTGTAGAAAACGACGTGGCATTGGGTTCAGGTCAAATTGATATTGCGGCTATTATAAAGGCCGCACAGAAAACCGGAATACAATATTATTACATAGAAGATGAAAGTAAAGAGGTGAACCTGCAGGTACCTGTTAGTTTGGCTTTTTTGAAGGCATTATAAATTATAAAAGCTTATTAAAGAGACTAGCACATGAGTAAAGAATCGTCGGGAATGTTTTCATTAAATGGAAAAGTGATTATAGTTACAGGCGGCACAGGCGTGTTAGGCCGTGCGTTTGTACATGCTATCGCAGGCCAGGGCGGAAAAGTTATGATCATCGGCAGGTGTTTAAAAAAAGGGCCTTGCCTGGCTGCTGTTATCAATGAGAAGTATGGCGCATCGAGTGCTATAAGCATTTCTGCTGATGTATTAGATGAATCGCAGTTGCAAAAAGCACGGGAAACAATTTTATCCGCCTATGGTCGCATAGATGGGTTGGTAAATGCTGCAGGCGGCAATGTGCCGGAGGGTGTGCTCAAACCAGATGAAGATGTTTTCAACCTAAATATTTGTGGGATGAAGGATGCATTGGTACTGAACCTGTGGGGAACGATACATTCTGTGCAGGTGTTTGGCCCCGAGATTGCTAAAGCCGGTAATGGGAGTATCGTAAATATTTCGTCGGTTAGTTCAAAGAATGCATTGAGTCGTGTGCTGGGTTATAGCATGGGAAAAGCAGCGATAGATTGTTATACAAAATGGTTTGCTGTGGAAATGGCTAACCGTTATGGCGATGCCATCAGGATGAATTCTATCATGCCCGGTTTTTTTCTCACAGATCAAAATCGCACTTTATTAACCAGGGCTGATGGTAGTTTGACCGAACGTGGACAAACCATCATAACACAAACGCCCTTTAAAAGATTCGGCCATCCCGATGAACTGGTGGGAGCGTTGATCTGGCTCCTGAGTGATGCATCAAAATTTGTTACAGGTATGGATATAGGCGTAGACGGAGGTTTCACCATTAACAGCGGTGTTTAAAATTTAAGAAATGACAAGTAACGAAAACCCCTCTTACAAAGATGTTGCATACAGGATGGAACAAACCATGCGATGGTATGGTCCCAACGACCCGGTGTGTTTGGCAGATATCAAACAGGCTGGATGCACCGGTGTTGTAACAGCACTGCATCATATACCCAATGGAGATATTTGGACGACGGAGGAGATAAATAAACGCAAAGAAATTATAGAGAAGGTCGGATTGGTTTGGAGTGTGGTGGAGAGCGTGCCGGTGCATGAATCAATAAAAACACAAAGCGATGGCTTTCAAAAATACATTGAGCATTATAAGATTAGTATAAGAAATCTTGCAGCCTGTGGCATAAAGAATATTACTTACAATTTTATGCCGGTGCTCGATTGGACAAGAACCGATTTGAGTTATGAGGTTGCAGATGGCTCAAAGGCCTTGCGTTTTGAAATGGCTGCTTTTGCCGCATTCGATTTATTTATTCTGCAAAGAAGCGGTGCAGAAAAAGACTATGATGCTGCTATTATTGAAAGAGCAACCAGGCGATTCGCAGCAATGAACGACGAAGAGAAATTATTGCTCCAACGCAACATCATTGCCGGGCTTCCCGGTAGTGAAGAGAGTTTTACCGTTACACAATTTCAACAGGCGTTGGATGCATACCAGGGGATAGACAGGAAAAAATTACAGCAACACCTTATTTATTTTTTGCAGCAAATTATTCCTATAGCAGCAGCTGAGGGAGTGGTTATGTCTATTCACCCGGACGACCCACCCTATGCTGTTTTGGGTTTACCCAGGGTGGTGAGTAATGCCGGTGACATACAGGCATTGATTGATGCCGTGCCTTCTCTGTCAAACGGATTGTGTTTTTGTACAGGCTCCTATGGCGTTATCGCATCTAATGATCTTCCGGCTATGATTCAAAGATTTGGAGATCGAATTCATTTTATTCATTTGCGCAGCACAAAGCGGAATGAATTTGGAGATTTTTACGAAGACAATCACCTGGAAGGAGATGTAGATATGTATGCTGTTATAAAAGAATTGGTGAAGTTGATGCAGGAAAGAAAATGCAACATTCCTGTGCGACCTGATCATGGACACCAGATGCTGGATGATCTGAAACAGAAAACCAATCCGGGATATTCAGCAATTGGGCGTTTACGGGGTTTGGCCGAGATACGGGGTGTAGAGTTAGGCATATTAAGATCCTTATTGGAGGATAAATAATTGAGGTGTTTAGTTCGCAAAGCCTTTTCGGTATTGAGTTAGACTCTATTTACTTTTTTGCCTTGATGCAAAAAGGTAACAAAAAAGATCAAGGCCACAACCAGCCGTCTTTTACGACTAATTTGCCTACGCCTATAAATAATAATCAGTTTATTAGAAAACCAATGATGATTCAGATAAAAAAATATCAGAGAAAATTGTTTTCTCTTCTTATTGTTTTGATTGCTGTTACAGCATCTGCACAGCAAATAAGTACTACACTAATTGGTACCAATCTTTGGTATAAAGATTTGAAGCAACAGGTTTGGGATATGACCAAAAATGCAGGTGTGAAAGTGGTGAGAATTGGCGGTGCAGCTTACGACAAAAATATGCCCCCGAATGAAACCCTGGCGGATTGGGTGAGAAAAATACAGGCCATGGGTGCCGAGCCGGTGATGCAAGTGCCCCAATACCAATCGCCTGAATTTGCAGCAGCCATTGTTCGTTATTTTAATATTGAAAAACACGAAGGCATTAAACCTATTACATATTGGAACATTGGTAACGAACCCTGGTTACAAAACAAAAAGCCAGCACAATCAAAAATGGGAGACTTGGTAGCAGTTTATTTTAAACCAATCGCTGCCGCTATGAAAGCGGTAGATTCTACCATAAAAATTTATGGCCCTGATGAATGTGATTACCAGGATTATTACAACGATTTGTTTGGAGGCAAAAACGATATTACTGGTTTAGTGCCTGGTAAAAATTATTATTACTGCGATGGACTTACCTGGCATCGTTACCCACAAAGTAGCGAAGACCCTGCTACCGTTGGGCCAAAAGATTTTTATACCCGTTCTTTAAAATCAAAAGAAAAAGTAGATCAGGTAAATGCTTTGCACAACCGTACAGGCGAGGTTGCTTTGCAATGGGGAATTGGTGAGTACAATGCAAAAGGTGGCCCCGAAGTACATACCTGGGGCAACGGTCAAATGTTTGGTTCTGTACTTGGATATGCCATGCAATTTGGTGCAAAATACGCAGCAACGTGGAGCATGTTCGAACACAGTGGCGATAGAAAAGGTTCTGACTATAGTTTGTATGATGGAAAAAATATGACGCCAAGGGCATCTTACCACCACATGGCATTGGTAGAAAAATATTTTACAGGAAATTTTATTAAAGCAGCTTATGCCGACTCAAATTTAATTGTGTACGGTGCCCAGCATGGCGACCAAACGAGTGTAATGATTATGAACACAAGTTTTCATAAGTCCAAAGCTTATAAACTCTACCTGGACAATCCTAAAAAAGTTAAAGCCGGATTAAATATTGTTTTACCAGCCAACCGTAAAGAGTTGTACAAAGATGAAATTCCAAAACGTTCAACACAAGTGATCATCTTCAAAGGAAACGCCGTTACAAAAGTTACTTATACCAGTGATGATTTTGATAACGAACGTCCACCGGTTACCGCCATTATTAAAAATAATTGATCAAATATTTTAGATGAAAAAAATAAAATCTTGCTTCTTTGTTTGTTTGATGTTGTTGGTTATGACTTTTGTGATGTATCAATCTTCAACTGCACAAGAATCTAATAAAAATCAATTAGAACTTCGGTTAGATACATTGTTAGCAAAGATGACTATGCAGGAAAAAATAGAGCAACTCTATTATTTAACAGATGGTAATGACAGATTAAAAATTCCACAATTTAAAGGCAGCGATGGACCACATGGTATTGGAAACAATGCAAAAGGTTATTCCTCTTTTCCTGTAACTATTGGTATGGCTGCCACCTGGGATCCTGATTTAATTACAAGAGTAGGCAGAGCTATTTCTTTAGAGCAAGCGGCTAGAGGTAAAGACCGCATTGCAGGCCCTGCTTTAGATATGATGATTGACCCACGTGTTGGCCGTGCCCCCGAAACCATTGGGGAAGACCCATTTTTAGGGGGTAGAATTTCCGCTGCATTTGTACTGGGACAAAACACCACTTCTGTTTTTGGATCCATCAAACACTATAATTTAAATACTTACGAATTAAACAGAAGAACTAATGACTATTTAAGCGACCAAAGAAGCCTGGTGGAGTTTTGGGGGCCGCATTGGAAAAGAACCATTCAATACGGTGGTGCGATGTCAGTAATGACTGCTTACAATTGGATAAATGGTGATAAGTGCGCAGAGAATAAATTTCTGATCAAAGACTTGTTGCGTGACCAGTGGGGCTACGATTTTTACACCATGTGCGATTGGGGTGGTTTTAGTAATACCGCCAAAGCGCTGGAGGCCGAACTGGATTTTTGCGAAGGAAATGATTTGTATATAAAAGAATTGCCCGAAGGCGTAAAGAATGGCAGGTTCGATTCCGCTTTGGTAAATCGTGCCGTTAGAAATGTGTTGCGCACAAAAATTTTGTCAGGCATGCTGGATAGAGTCCCTGTAATTCCAAAGTCTGTTATCGATGGAAAAGAAAACAGGGCATTGGTGTATGAAAGTGGTTTGAAAAGTTTGGTGCTGTTGAAAAATGAAGAACATATTTTACCATTTAGCAAAAAGGAAATGGCTTCTGTTGCTGTGATTGGTCCAAACGCTGGCGTCTTGCCTTTGGATGGAAACAGTAGTTCTAAAGTTTCGCCTTCTTACCGTATTCCTGTTTTGGATGGTGTTAAAAATATTATTGGTGATGATAGAACACAATTTGCTAAAGGTTGCAACATCAATGATAATGATACTACCCAGTTCGCAGCAGCAATTGAAGTTGCAGGAAAGGCAAAGTATGTAGTGTTTGTTGCTGGCTTAGATAGTACTGTTGAGGGCGAAGGATATTTCTTAAATAAAGAAGCCGATGAAAAAGGAGGTGGAGCCGTTACCCGTCCTGATAGAGCATCGCAAACGGTTTTATTGCCAGGTATGCAAAACAGGTTGATCAATGAAATTGCCAAAGTAAATCCAAATATCATACTGGTAGTTATTTCTGGTGGCATATGTAGCGTTACACCGGTTGTAAAAAATGTAAAGGGGTTGTTGTACGCATTTTATCCTGGTCAGGAAGCTGGTAAAGCTATTGCAGATGTGTTATTTGGCAATTATAATCCATCGGGCAAGCTGCCTGCCACCATGCCAAAAGATGATAGCCAGATCATTCCCATCAATCCTGATTTTAGAAATATGGTGAGTACAGGTGCCGGTTACCGTTGGTTTGATGGTCAGCAGCTAACGCCTGAGTATGCTTTTGGGGCAGGCATTAGTTACACCAATTTTAAATATTCAAATATTAAAATTAATAAGCCTGTTGCAAAAGTTGGCGATGCCATAGAAATATCATTTGATATTAAAAATACTGGAACAATGGCTGGAGAAGAAGTGGCGCAGTTATACTTATCTATGGGTAAACAAATACCATCATTGGCAATGCCTGCAAAGCAGTTGCGTGGCTTTGAAAAAACAATGTTGCAAGTGGGACAAGTAAAACGCATCATAATAACGCTTAGCCCGGAAGAATTATACATCTACAATGAGCAAACAAAAGCTTACCAGGTACCATCAGGTAATTACATCGTTAATGTTGGTGGGGCATCCGATAAGTTAGTGTTGAACGCTTCTTTCAACTTAACAGCAGCAGCACCCAAAGCAGATTTATTGGTTACAAATATTCGGACCATGCCTGCTTTTCCAAAAGCAGGTGAGCCTGTTGTATTTATGGCTTCAGTTATTAATAGTGGTACAGCAGCCATAAAAAAAGAGGATGCTTATAAACTACATTTTTATGTAAATGGAAAAGAAGTTGCCAATTATGTAACCAACAATTCTATAATTCCTGTGGGTGGTATGGATATGGCCGTTGCCAGCGGGTTGGGTGGAAAAGATTGGATTGCTGCAAATGGTAAATATGTCATTACTGCAGCAATAGAAATAATATCAAGCAAGGATTTGAATGTAAAAAATAATACTTGCCAGGGAGAATTAATTATTCCAAATGGCAGAGTAATTTCAATGGACATTGTAAATATTATTAAATAAGGATGTACAAACTCATTGTCATATTCTTATTGTTTTGTAATCGCTTTGCATTTGGGCAGCAGGGATATGTATATACTGTAAATGGTAAGATTGCTGCCAACGAACTTAGGTTTTGCCTTACACACGAGCACATCATGTCAAATTTTGGAGCCACAGCTTCTGTTACTTCAGAATATGATACTGCTGCACTGTTTGCACAGGTAATACCTTACATGCAAACTATAAAAGGCCAGGGTGTCAATTCAATTATTGATTGTACAGGTGCTTATTTTGGCAGAAATCCAACACTGCTAAAGTCTATTGCCGATGTTACTGGCATACATATTATTACCAACACAGGATACTATGGTGCCAGTAATGACCAATATGTTCCTGAATTTGTAAAGTCTTCAACAACCGAGGCTATTGCTGCAATATGGATTTTAGAATTTGAAAATGGTATTGATAATTCAGGGATTAAGCCTGGGTTTATTAAGCTGGCATTTGATGATGGCGTGCCGTCTGAAATTGATATCAAACTATTTGAAGCGGGCATTGTAACACATCTTAAAACGGGATTAACTATAGTAGCGCATACTGGCAATAATCCTGAAGCGGCAACCATGCAAATGCATTTACTAAAACAAAATAAGGTACAATTATCTGCCTGGGTTTGGGCTCATGCTGGTAGTATCAAAGATAATGAGCTGTTGGCAAAAGCTGCTGCTTCCGGTGCATGGGTTTCGTTGGATGGGGTAAAAACGTCCAACACAGAAGAGTATATAAAAAGGCTCCAATTCTTTAAGGAAAGAAAGCTACTTCACAGAATTTTGTTATCGCATGATGGAAATTCTTTTCCCCGGGGAAAAGCAATACGACCTTATGATGCAATAAATAAAAATTTGTTACCAGCTATGCTTAATGCTGGATTTACTCAAAAGGATATTGAGCAAATAATGACACAAAATCCTGCAAATGCATTTAGTATCAGCATCAAAAATGAGTATAAAAATGATTAAAAATTATCTGCCTGGGTTTCTTATTTTTTTATTGCTACCTACTTCAATGGTAGCACAAAAAAAGAATGTGCTGTATAAAAATCCATCAGCACCCATTGAGTTGCGAATTAAAGATTTGCTCAGCAAAATGACGTTATTAGATAAATGCAGGCAGCTAGATATTTGGCATGCAAAAATAGATGCAAGTATACCGGATACTTTAAAAAAATCAATTGCAGCTTTAGGCGACACTATAAAAGACGGCATTGGCTTTTTACAATTTGAAGTAGTAATGAACAGAGCCCAATATGCCGCAAGATTTAATGCTATTCAAAAATATTTTGTAGAGCAAACAAGGCTTGGTATTCCTGCCATTTCCAATGGCGAAGGTTGTCATGGTTTTGTTGGTAACGAAGGTAAATCTACGGTGTTTCCTGTATCGCCATTGCTTGGTAGTACATGGGATACTACACTAGTTGAAAGCGTATATAGGGCTGTGGCAAAAGAAATGCGTAGTTATGGCGTTACACATGCTGCAACACCAGTTATTGATTTAATGCGTGATCCTCGTTTTGGCAGGGCAGATGAGTTTTTTGGCGAAGATCCTTACCATGTTGCTCAAATGGGGGTAGCGGCTATTTTTGGTTTACAGGGCCGTTCAGCAATGATTGATCAAAATCATCTATTGGCTTGTGCCAAACATTTTGCAGGGCATGGTCAGCCTGAAGGCGGCACTAATTTAGCACCGGCAAATCTTTCGGAAAGAATACTGCGTGAAAATCATTTCTATCCTTTTGAATTGGCAGTTAAAAAAGCCAATGTACGTACCGTTATGGCTTCATACAATGAAATTGATGGTGTTCCAAATCATGCTAATAAATGGTTATTGAACGATGTGTTGCGGGGCCAATGGGGTTTTAGCGGTTATGTAATTTCCGACTACGATGCAGTAAACAGAATGATTACCCGGCAGCACGCCAGTTTAAATAGATCGGAAGCTGCCAAAAATGCCATCAATGCAGGTATGGATTTTGAATGCCCCAGTAGCTGGAGAGCATATTGTTTTAGTTATCTGCCCGCATTAATAAAATCGGGCGAAGTAAAGCTAGCCGTTTTAGATTCAGCGGTGGCAAGAGTGTTGCGTAATAAATTTTTATTGGGTTTGTTTGAACAGCCTTATATCAACGCAATAAGTGAGCAAGAAATAGTCGCTATGCAAAAAGCCCATCAGCAAATTGCTTTAAGAGCTGCCGAAGAAGGAATGATTTTACTAAAGAACAGTAATAAAACATTGCCATTTAATGCCAATGCTATCAAACGAATTGCCATCATTGGCCCTAATGCAGATGAAGTGCATTATGGTAATTACTCCAATGACAAAAGCCCCGGTGTAAGTATTGTTGAAGGCTTAACTAAATATGGAAAAGGACAATTTGAAGTGGTATTTGCTGAAGGCTATAAAATTTATGAAAACGACACCACTATTAAAGCTTCGGATAAAACAAAGGAAGCAGAAGATAAACGCATTGAAGATGCCGTGGCATTGGCAAAAACTTGTGATGCCGTTTTGTTGGTAATGGGCGGCAACGAATTAACCTGTCGGGAAGAATGGAAGGGTCATACCGGCGATTATTATGATTTGGATTTAATGGGCAGACAAAACGATTTGGCAAAAGCTGTTTTTGAATTGAATAAACAAACGGCCGTTTTATTAATTAATGGTCGTCCACATTCGGTTAATTACCTGGCAGATAATGCACCAGCCATTCTTGAAGGTTGGTACTTAGGCCAGGAGCAAGGTACGGCGGTTGCCAATGTATTGTTTGGCAATGTAAACCCAAGTGGCAAACTGCCGGTAACCATACCAAAACATGTGGGTCAATTGCCGGTGTATTACAATCGTAAACCTTATGTGCATGAAAGTCCATACATTGATGGTGAATATGCACCACTGTATCCCTTTGGATTTGGATTAAGCTATACCAATTTTCAATATAGCAATCTTACCATTAACACTAAAAAATCAAGAGCCGGAATACCGATAAAAGTAACCATTGATGTTACCAATACCGGGGATGTAGATGGCGATGAAGTGGTGCAATTGTATATAAGAGATATGGTAAGTACAGTTACCAGAGCAGTGCAGGAACTGAAGGATTTTAGCCGCATTCATTTAAAAAAGGGAGAAACCAAAACGCTGTCATTTACTATTACAAAAGATAAGTTGGAATACTTTGGGCCAGATATGAAACGCATAGTTGAACCTGGAGAATTTGAAGTGCAGGTTGGTAAAAATTCTACCGATTATTTATCTACCAGGTTTGAAATAATTAAGTAAGCCATAAAGTGAAAATATTCAATTCTTTCATATTGTTTGCTTTCGGCCAAATAGTTGGACAAGCTGCTATTGCACAATCATTACTAAAAGTGAAAGTTGAGGGAGGCTTGTTTCAACAAGCAAAATCATCTATTCCTCTCAACAGTTTTCAAATATCAAAATTTGAAATTACCAACGGGCAATATGCTATCTATTTAAATAGCAGGCAGGTTGGCCCTGATGGTATGTTTAAAGAAAAACAATTAGTAAATGTTGGTGATAAGGATTTGCAAATAGAGTTTATAAAAAATGGATGGCAAGCAAAAGCCGGCAAAGAAAAACATCCCATGGTGATGGTGAGTTACTTTGGTGCAGTTGAATATGGTAAAGGGATGGGTGCAAAATTGCCAACAGAAATGCAATGGAAATATGCAGCTTCTGGCGGTAATCTGTCAAAGCATTTTACTTATGCTGGTAGCAATACTTTAAATGAAGTGGGCTGGTATAAAAGCAATAGCCAGCAACAGTCACATCCGGTAGGAGAGAAGCTCCCCAACGAATTGGGCATTTATGATATGAGTGGCAACGCCTGGGAATGGTGTTTGAATGACTCCCTAAAAAGTGATACCGGTTTTTGTATACACATGGGCGGTAGTTGGTAGAATGTTATAGCGAAGATCCGTTCTTAATTGGTGCATTAGGTACGCAAATGGTTTTGGGTATTCAAAGCGAAGGCGTAGCATCTACGCTTAAGCACTTTGCTGCCAATAGTGTACCTAAAGGTGGTAGAGATGGCGAGGCAAGAACAGATCCACACATTGCATTTAGAGAGTTGCACCAGATTCATTTGTATCCCTTCAAAAAAGTAATACAAGATGCCCATCCAATGGGTGTGATGAGTAGTTACAATGATTATGACGGTGTGCCAGTGTCAGCTTCTTATTATTTCTTGACGCAACTGCTAAGGCAGCAATTTGGTTTTGAAGGTTATGTAGTAAGCGATAGCGAAGCGGTAGAATATGTGTTTAGTAAGCATCGTGTTGCAGGCACTTATAAAGAAGCTGTACGACAGGTGGTAGAAGCAGGATTGAATGTAAGAACCAACTTCACAAAACCTCATAATTACATTTATCCATTACGTGAATTGGTAAATGAAGGCAGCCTCTCCATGAAAACAATTGATAGCCGGGTAGCAGATGTATTAAGAGTGAAATTTAAATTAGGACTCTTTGATCATCCTTATGTTGCCGATCCATCTATTGCTGATACAACAGTTGGTACTGCTAAACAGGAAGCGTTTGTAATGGATATGCAAAAGCAATCACTGGTGTTGTTAAAAAATGCCAATAACACGTTGCCACTTGATAAAACAAAATTGAAAAGCGTTTTTGTAACCGGGCATTGGCTACAGAAACCAATTATGCAGTAAGCAGGTACGGCCCAACATCTTTAAAAATTACCAATGTTTTAGATGGTATAAAAGAGTACTTAGGTAATAGCTTAAAAGTTACGTACAGTAAGGGCTGTGAGGTAGTAGATGCTACCTGGCCCGAAAGCGAAATTATTCATACTCCATTAACGGGGCAGGAAAAGAAAGACATTACTTTAGCAGTGGAGCAGGCTAAAAAAAGTGATGTTATTATTGCTGTATTAGGTGAGGACGATGGTAGAACCGGCGAAAGTAAGTCGAGAACAGGACTGGATTTACCGGGTCGCCAACAAGATTTACTGGAAGCTTTATATGCTACAGGAAAACCTGTGGTGTTGGTACTTATTAACGGACAGCCCTTAACAATCAATTGGGCAAACAGGTATATACCTGCCATTTTAGAAACATGGTTTCCCGGCCAATATGGTGGCAAGGCCATTGCACAAACATTGTTTGGCGATTACAATCCCGGTGGCAAATTGCCCATCACTTTTCCTAAAACAATGGGTCAAATTGAACTCAATTTTCCTTTTAAACCAGGCTCGCACGCCGGCCAACCAGGCGATGGTCCTAATGGGTATGGTAAAACCGCAGTGATTGGTCCACTGTACCCGTTTGGTTTTGGGTTAAGCTATACCAGTTTTGATTTTAAAAATTTAATAGTAACTCCATCAATGCAAAAACCGCAAGGTGATATCAATGTTACGGTAGATGTAACCAATACCGGAAAAAGAAAAGGTGATCAAGTGGTGCAATTGTATTTGAAAGATTTGGTAAGCTCTGTTACCACTTATGAATCTGTTTTAAGAGGATTTGAAAGGGTAACATTAGAACCTGGAGAAACGAAAAAAGTTCATTTTACCTTGCATGCAGATGATCTGGCAATACTGGATAAGAATATGAACTGGACGGTAGAACCCGGTGATTTTGAAATTTTGATTGGTACTTCGTCAGTTGGTATTAAATTAAAAGCGCCTTTTAAAATCGAAAATTAATTGAGGTAGAATAATGCGTCAATTCTTTTTTATATAATAGATTTTATGCATGGCTTTATTCAGCCATTTTATTTATGCTCATACCAGTCGTATCTGTAGTTAATATAAATAGCCGAAGAAAAATAATTTCTTTACGGGCAACCTTACTTATTACCGAACCAACTGGTACCGGCCAAATCTGAAAGTTTTTGATCATACCATACATGTTGCTTCTTTAGGTGCCTTTACCTTAGTGTTGATTTCTATAAAACTAAGTAAGCGCTGAGCCTTCATATATCAGTAACTTGTATCTTCTGCAGGTACAAGTAAATCGCTTGGTATGCTGGCGCAATGAAGTTTTTTGATTTCAATTTATTTATACTTGCAAAACAAAGCCATTTATGCCTGATGTAAAATTGGACGCTAAAAATTGAACACAGATGAAACTCATCATAAAAAATATGGTTTGTCCCCGCTGCATTACTTCGGTAGAGCAAATACTAAAAAGCCTTGAACTACAGGCAAGGTATGTGCGGTTGGGAGAAGTAATGTTGGCAAAAGATCCAGGCAGAAATCTACTTCAGCAGTTTTCTGAACACTTAAAAGCAACCGGGTTTGAATTGTTAGACGACCAGAGAACCCAATTGATTGAACAAGTGAAAAATCTGCTGATAAAAAAAGTGCAATCCGGAAATGTGGAAGAACATTTCGGCCTTACAAAATTTATTGCCGAAAAAGTATTTAAAGATTATTCTTCCATCAGTAAGCTTTTCTCTGAAGTAGAAGGCATTACACTAGAACAGTTTTTTAATCTCCAGAAAATAGAAAAAGTAAAGGAATGGCTGATCTACAATGAACAGTCGGTAACCCAAATTGCATTTAATCTCGGCTATAGCAGCACCCAGCACCTCTCCAGCCAGTTTAGAAAACTCACCGGCATGACGCCGTCACAATTTAAAAAGATTGGGGCATTGCAACGGAAGCCGATTGATAATGTCAGGGTTGAGGGATGAGGGTTGAGGGATGAAGGTTGAATCGTTTTGAGGATTGAGGATTGAGGATTGAGGGATGAGGATCGAGGGATGAGGGCGGAATTTCAAAATCTGCATTTTTTAAATTAGATTCATACGCTGCTTTGGTGTTTATTTTTCCACTTTCAATTCTTTCCGGATGATTGACAAAATAGAA
>JBBSJJ010000006.1:0-60941 GCA_038257335.1 Chitinophagales bacterium
ATTAAGCGGGCCATTCGTGGCGGTGTACATTCTATAGAGCATGGAACTTTTATGGATGATGAAGGCATGGCTTTGATGAAACAATATGGCACTTATTATGTACCTACCATCACCGCCGGAAAATCTGTAACCGACAGTGCGAAGATACCTGGATACTACACTGATATCGTAACACCTAAAGCCCTGGTTACGGGCGCACAAATACAAAACACTTTTGCAAAAGCTTACAAGGCCGGCGTTAAAATAGCTTTTGGTACCGATGCCGGCGTGTACCAGCATGGCAAGAACTGGATGGAATTTGTTTACATGACAGAAGTAGGCATGCCAGCCATGGAAGCAATCCGCAGCGCCACCGTGCATGCAGCAGACCTTTTGGGCAACAACCAGCTGGGTGTGATTGCAAAAGATAAACTGGCAGATATTATAGCGGTAGATGGTGACCCAATTGCAGATATTAAAGTGATGAGCAAGGTAAGTTTTGTGATGAAGGACGGTGTGGTTTATAAAGGGGAATAAAGATAACTCCACGCAGAGGGGCAGAGGGCGCAGAGAGATTTTTTGTTTTGGAGGAGTTTATTTTATGAGGCTGTGGGATTGTTATGGGTAATCAAACCCAAATAATATTTTTACAACTTCATCTCCCTTTATCTTTATTTCCATGAAATATCCTGGCATATTATATTTCATCAGAAATGGAGATGTAGCTAAATCGTTCATTCGATAAGTCAATAAAACTTCATCACCTTTAGTTGCCTTTTTATAGTAGATCCCTTTAATTTTTACAACATCAGGAAGCGATAACCCAAGCTCCAATCCACTTTCTGTCTTGAATGACTTTTCACTTAAGAGATTTATTTTTCTTACATCTACTTTTTTTAAATCCTTCATATAACCAACCTCGAAACAACTAAATGAGTGGTTGGTATTTCCTTCATACTGATAAGCCAAAAGATATTCGCTATTACTGGCATTGGAAAACATCGCTACGGGACTATTTCTTAGTCTTTCCAATAAATCAACTGTCTCTATTCTAGCATAAAAGTTTTTTGAGGAAAGATGGTTTTCTAAAACTAACTTTTTATTGATGGTTGTATCAGGCTGAAATTCTGCTGCAGCTTCTGCAGTGGTATTCCCGAGCTCCAGCTTTTTGGCCTTAACTACTAGTTGGTTTTTATTTAACACCCCTGAGTAAGCATTTGAGTTTTTTGTCTGTACTTTTTCTTTTTGTGGGGATTGGCAACTTGCCAGTACAGCGAATAGTAGATGTAGTATCATTTGCTTATTCATCAATGTTAGTTTTATTCTGGCACTCCGCTCTTGCGCTACTTTCTGAAGTTGCTGGCCTTAACTTTATTAAGAGGCTCGGGTAAAAAAAATCACGAGCGGATTTTTTTTACCCGGGCCTCAAGTTTCAACATTACTTTTATACATGTTTTAATAAAAAAATAGAGTGTTGTTTTATTGTGATGCAACCGAAGGGCTGTGAGCGATTGCCGCAGCGCCAGTTTGGGTTGCCGATACATGCCATAGGTTTTATCGGAGGTTCGGGCAAAGTAGTGTGACCAGTTTCTCCTGCTATCATCAATAATCTTTTTTCGGTTATGGTGTGGCAGGTAGTTACCAATAATACTGATAACGGTAGAAATATCTTTGATGTGCTGCCCGGTGAGTAACGAAAAGCTGGAAATACTTTTTGTGTGGTTCCTGTAATTGGCGAGTCTTTCCGGTGTATGTGCAACGGGATACCGGCTTGCAATTCTCACCCACATTTCCCAGTCTTCGCCATACGTAACTGCGTAAAAACTGCCCAACTGCTCATAAACAGATCGCTTTACCACCACAGCGGGTGGTTGCAACAACTGTTGCTGTGCAATGATGTTTAACCAGTCTTCTAAGATGCTGTCTCCAGGTATTTTGAGGCGGCTGTTGCTAATGAATGTACCATTTTCATTAATTTCTCTATAACCGGTACAAGCCGATCCCGCCCCAGGAAATTTTGTAAAGAGCTCTTCTACCTTGTTGTAAAAACCCTCTTCTACAAAATCATCGCCATGCAATATGTGTATGTAGTGCCCCCTTGAGCGATTGATACATGTTTCAAAATTTCGCAAACTGCCTATGTTTTCCGGGTGACGAAAATAACCGATTCGTCCCTTTCCAATGGCCGACACCAAGGCCTCTGTATCCAGGTCTGTGCTGGCATCATCAACTACTTCTATCTGCATCCGCTGGGCACCCGGATCCTGCATGAGAACGCTTTTTAAAGTTTGTTCCAGGAATTTTCCACAATTGTACACAGGTATCATTACAGACCATGTTGGCCTGTTTTCATTGTTTAGTAAAGGGGCAATCACGGGTGGTGATGCCGGAATTCGATTGCTCATGATATCATGCTCCTTTCCCGGATTGGTAAAATTGTGTCCAGTTTTTTATTCCTGATGCATAAGCCTGCTGCTGTTCCGCATTCAGTAAATTAGTGTTGTGTTTTTCTAATACTGCCAAAGCATTTTTGAGCATTTTATCTTTATCGGCAGACATATTAGTGTCGTGCATGCGGTAGGCTGCCATTATTTTCTCATGGCCGAACACCGGTAAGTCACGTGCTATTCGCAGGTTCAGATCATAGTCTTCACAAGCTTGCAGGCTGGTATCGAAACTGAAATATGGAAACAGATCTCTTCGGTACATCACCGCAGCTTCCATGGCAATATAGTTTCCCTGCAAAAGGGATGTATAGTTGTTGTTTAAATATACCTGGTTCGGAGTTGTTGGTAAATTTTTGCCGGCCTGATCTACCCGCTGATGGCCACCGGATACCATCACAACATCTCTGTAGTAATTGAAAAAATATAAATTTACCTTCATGCTATCCCGGTATAAAAAATCATCAGCGTCCAAGAAGACAACGTAATTGCCCGTGGCATGTTGTACACCTATATTTCTTGCTGCAGGCAAGCCCACCCTTTCGGTCCTAATGTACTTTACTTTCGCAAAGGAATCACACACCTGTTTAGTAGTATCGTCTGAGCCATCATCTACTACAATTATTTCACGGTTTGCATGTGTTTGATTTAATACACTTTCAATGGCTTCGGTTAAAAACCGGCCGTGGTTATAACAGGGAATAACCACCGAAACAAGGCAGGAGGAGCCTGCATCCCGGTATTCAAGTAAAGAAGCTGGTAGGCAGTTGATGGAACTTTGCAAGTGGTTTTTGTTTTTATAGTAATAATTTTTGCCGGCAAGGCAGCCTTTTATTTCGGTCAATAAAAATGGGTCCTTCTTTTGGTATCCCTTCAACACCGCTTTAGCCAAACGCTTTGCATAATATTTTGGCATTCGTGAATTGAGCCTTTTAAAGTTACCCGTAAATGGATACTTTTCATGTTGCACCAGCAGGGCACATACATGACCTTTCATGTAATGAAACAACTGGTCTTTTAAAGCATCCATTGAGGAACGATGGTGATGGTACACATAGAGGTGGGGAAAGTAACAACAATTCCAACCTTCGGCCAGTATGCGAAACCACATTTCAGAATCGCCGCTGCATCCGGCTGCACCTACATCCAGGCGTTCGTCAAACCAACCTGCATATAAAAATGCCTCTCTCCTAAAAGCCATGTTGGCACCTGCTCCAATATCCCAAACCGGCGCACCTGTGTCAGCATGTTTTTTAAAAAAAAGCTGGTCAAATGTTTTAGGTAAATAACCTTTATTGAAGCCCCAGTCTCTTTCAAAAATTACCTGGGCTTCACCGGAAAGATCAGCAGGCAGCACCAGCCCTGTAACCGCCATGGTGAGCGGATCGTTGAAACAAGCGGAAATATTTTTAAGCCAGTTTTCGGGTATAATCACATCATCATCTACATAAGCGATGATGGCGTTTAGCGAAAACCGTGCGCCGGTATTACGGGCAATGTCAAGGCCTTTTCGCTTCTCCAGCACATACTGCACCCCGGCAAATGCGGCCACCACCTCTTTTGTTCGTTGATCTGAGGGATCGTTATCCACCACAATTATCTCCGTAGTTGGGTTAATATTTTTAAATAAAGAAGCAAGGCATTTTTGCAGATGCTCCGGCCGGTTCCTGGTGCAAATAACAATAGATATACTGAAGGTGTGGGGCGTAGAATGTAAAGGAAAGCTCAGCAAACCGAACAGCTCCTTAAAGTGTGCGTCAGTTGGCCAGCTATCAGTAGCTGTACTTTGTACGTAAGTTTTATTTAGATAGAAATCCAATGCAGGCTTAATGGCATCGAGAATCAGTTTTTTTAAGGGCTGCTCGTTTTGTTTCTGCCACCAGATATGGCCGAGGGGAATTTGATCCTGCCAAATTAAAATATAACTATCCTCGTTCGGACGGTTGGCATCGTCTGAATCTTTCAGCTGCCAATGCAGCACCTGGTATGAAGTGGCTGCGTGCATTTATTTTAATCTTAAAGTAACAGGAAAACCGGGACGAACAACACCGTGCCATTTACCAAACCATGCCGTGTCTTTCCGGTAATCCTCCACGTCAAATTGCAGGCAGGCTTCGTGGTAATACAGCCGCTGCGTGGTGTTTTTTACAAATACGAGAGAAATATAATAGGCGCCATCATTTAAAAAATGTCCCGGAATTACACACTCGCCTTCCATTAGGCCATTGGTGTTAAGAACGGCCTCTGAGCACACATCAAAAATAAATTCACCGGTGATGCTGAATAAATGAACGCCAACAATGAGCGATCCAGGTGTTTTGTCGAGATGCCAGAATTCAAACAATATTTTAAGCGGGGTGCGTATATCTATCACCTGCTGTGCTGCTAACAGCATAGGTTTCACCATTACTTTTTTTATTCTGATGGCTTCGTTGCCTGGCGCTGTTTCTAACGTATCGTAGCACTGTTCAAAATCCATTGCCTTTTCTTTCTTTAAATAATTGCCTACCACTACATCAGGCTGTCCGATTTCAGCTATTTCACCTTTGTGCAACAACAGCGCACGATTACAAAGATTTTGGATGGCCGCCATATTGTGGCTTACAAATAAGATGGTTCTTCCCTGTTGCCTGGAAACCTCTTTCATTTTACCCAGGCATTTTTGCTGAAAGGATGCATCGCCCACAGCCAGCACTTCATCTACAATAAGTATTTCTGGTTCCATGTGTGCTGCCACCGCAAATGCCAACCTGGTATACATGCCACTTGAATATCTTTTTACGGGGGTATCAATAAATTTTTCTACGCCGGAAAAATCTACAATTTCATCGAACCGCTGATCTATTTCCTTTTTTTTCATGCCCAGGATGTTTCCATTTAGGTAAATATTTTCCCTGCCAGAAAGTTCGTGGTGAAAGCCGGTGCCTACTTCGAGGAGGCTGGCAATGCGACCATTGCCCATGATGCTACCTGTTGTAGGCGAAGTAATGCGGGATATAATTTTTAGTAAGGTAGATTTACCGGCACCATTGTTTCCAATGATCCCTAAAACCTCGCCCTCTTGTAAATTGAAATTAATATTTTTGAGTGCCCAGATCCCGTTGTCGTTAGCTTCGTTGCCATCATTAGATTTTGTGAGCCCATTCCACCAGGCACTAATATCTTCCCGCAGGCGGCCTGAGCCGGATTTTCCCAGCCGGTAATATTTGCTAATGTTTTCTACCTCGATGATCGTATTCCCCATATTTATTACTTCAATGTTTTAAACGATGTCAGTTATTTTTATTTCCCATTTTTTGAAAAAAGTAATACCAATACCCAGCAGTACCATACTTACCAATGCACTTATCAGGAGGTAAGTCCATTCAATAGGGTAATGATGAAAAAAAATGGAACGAAAGGTTTCTACAATCGGGGTAAGCGGATTAAGCCAGTATAAGTACTTAAACTTTTCCGGCACCAGGGATGCTGGATATACTATTGGTGTTGCAAACATAAAAAGCCGAAGTATATATTGCAACGCATAATCCAAATCCCTGAACCTTGCAGTGATCACACTCATGATTAAGCCAGCCCCCAGGCTAAAAGCCGCTGTGATGAGCAGCAATAAAGGAAGTAATAAGAGAGAAATGCCAGGGGTAGGAAGGGTGATAGTGACAAAAAAATAAATGTACATTAAAGCAAACAGCAATAATTGTACGATCATTCTAATAGAGTGAGTGGCTACGCTACTGATGGGAACAATAAGCCTGGGAAAATATATTTTCTCAAAAATGGAGGAGTTTTGTATAAAGGTGTACATGGCTCCATTGAGGCAATCTGAAAAATAACTCCAGGCAATTATTCCAGGTAAATAGAAAAGAAGTGGCGGAATACCATCTGTGGACACCCTGGCTACTACACTAAAAATTACCCAATAAACGAGTGTGGTTAATAATGGTTGTAAAACAATCCAAAGAGGTCCGAGTAAAGTTTGCTGATAGTTGGCAATTAAGTCCCGTCGTACAAAACGCCGTAGCAAATCCTTGTAATGCCATAATTCCTGCAGGTTCCAGTGAAACCAACCACTATGAGCCTTTATCTTCCACTGCCATTCGGATTTGTTATACAAGAATGTTGTTTTGAAAGTTAACTACAAACTACAATTTACGGCTTTGTAATTGTTTCCTGCTTCACCGGCTGGCCTAACAGCTGCTCATCAATCATATCCAGTATTTCATGATCAACTTTGCGATCAAATTTTCTGGCGAAAAACTTGTTGGAATTTTTAAGCATGTCAAAATCCTGAACGGTAAGTACCTTCGGCCTTGTGCCTCCCATGGATCTGTCTATGAGGTGAAAGTTTTGATTTACTATTGTATTCCTCAACGGGGAATTCATGAGCATGGTATTCATTAAAAATTCATCAGGGCCCCAGGTGTATTTGTAAAATTGCCAATGCTTATCCTTTTTGTTTAAACTCTTTATAATATGCCTGGCGGCACTGATATTCATGGTCCAATAAGCGCTATGAGGTCCGCCAAATAAGTCAGCCTGCAGGGGAAATTTCCTTGCTGGCAAAACTTCAGAAATCAATTTACCCAGTCGGAACTTGCCTTTAAATGAACAGTCTACCAAATGGTACCTGCTAAAACGGCTGGTGGCATGGCTCCACCAATCAGATGGTGCAGATTCCGACATCATAAAAGTTAGCCCCTTGTTTCTGCATAAAAAGTCGTGTATTAGGTTTGTTGGTTTTATAGGATAATCCTGCCCGCTAATAAGATTAATAAATTCGTAAGGCTTGCCACTTTCTACAATTTCGGTTATGGAATTCAGAGTGGCTTCCAGTTGGCTAAACCCAGCCCACTGTACCAATTTTCTGTTTTTAATGAAAGTAACGTTAGGGAGTTTTGCCAAATATTCATAAGGGCCAATAGCCACTTTTTTGTCAAGATGTAGATAAAAATCGAACTCAGCATGATACATCGCTTTAAGGAGACGTTCAATTGCAGCAGGGTCTTCATGAAAAATAATAATGTTAGCAATTTTCATATGAGATAAGGTGATTGAGCAGAGGAATGTAAATTTATGCATTTATGAGGAATGCTGGTGCTATCAAACCAAAAATGCTCCCAGTTTCATTTATAAAAACGAAATATTATTACTTTTCTCCAAGTTTTATGCGCCTTCCTATCAACGACCTCTCTAAATTAATATTGTGATGAAGCTATTCTCCGTTGATTAAATAGGAAGATTTTATTGCACTGATCAGTCTTCTAAATTATCAAAACGGGCAAGCCGGCGCCAAATGCTTACGTGTGGATGGATTACCTGCAGCGACAGAAAGGGCCTATCAATCTTATAAAAGGTAAATGCATCTAGAAAGTGGAATAGATAACTATTAGCAAATTGGTTAAATTGTCAAAAAATATTTTTAGAAAGCCGCTTCTTAACTTTACGGCTATTTTATGTACAACCAAGCCAAAAAAACTTTAAAATTAGCCTTCCCAATTATTTTGGGAGAATTAGCCCAGATGGCTTTGCATGTAATAGATACCGCCATGGTAGGCGCCGTTGACTATAAGCAACTGGCCGCAGCGGCCTTGGTTTTAAGTGTAATGAATATACCTTTTGTGTTTGGCATTGGTATAACCATAGCCGTTTCGCAAATGGTGAGTATGGCACATGGTAAAGGCGATGATGGAAAAGTAAGTCATTATTTATACAATGGATTTTGGCTATGCCTTGTTACGGCGGTACTCATAACTTTTATACTACTTGCCAATACACAAATTTTATTTCACCTGAACCAGGATGCAGCAGTTGCTGCACTTGCGCTACCCTACATGAAACTGATGAGCTGGAGTGTAATTCCCATGATATTATTTTTGACGCTCAAAAGTTTTGCGGATGGTTTAGAACTTACCAAAACCGCCATGTTGCTTTCCTTGTTTGCATTGCCGGTGAATATTTTTTTAAACTGGTTGCTCATTTATGGCAACTGGGGCTTTCCCCGTTTAGAACTAACTGGTGCCGGCTGGGCCACTTTGTTTACAAGAATACTAATTTTTCTATTGCTTTTATTTGTTATCAATTATCACCATAAGTTCAAAAAATATATTGCCCTGCGCAAAGAACAGTGGAAATTTAGCTGGCAGGCGCAGCGGGAACTTCTTCACATTGGCATCCCAAGCAGCTTTCAAATTACCCTGGAAGCTGGTGCTTTCGCCATTTCCGGAATAATCATAGGGACTATTGGTGCCGTGGAGCTTGCGGCGCATCAAATTGCGTTAAGCCTGGCCTCTGTAACTTTTATGGCGAGTATGGGTTTAAGCCAGGCTGGTGCCATACGTACCAGTAATGCCAACGGTCGAAAAGATTATGCAGCCATTAAATTAATTGGCAAAGGCACTTTAATAATGGCCTTTATTTATGGTACTACCTGCGCTATTTTATTCGTCTTGCTCCGCAAACAACTCCCACTAATGTTTAATGATGATACGCAGGTGGTTGCCTTAGCAGCCTATCTTTTAGTATTTGCGGCCCTGTTTCAAATCTCTGATAGTGTGCAGGTAGTGAGTGCAGGTTTGCTAAGAGGAGTGAAAGATGTAAAAGTGCCTACTTATTTTGTAGCTATTGCTTATTGGGCTATTGGTATTCCTGTAGGTTACCTGCTTGCTTTTTATTTTAAAATGGGCGCTGCCGGTATGTGGATGGGCTTTATTATCGGCCTTAGCTGCAGCGCCATTTTCTTAAGTATGCGCTTTAAAAAAATAACGGGGAAAAGCGAAATGATTCCTGGGTAATGAATGGCAATATTATTTGCCGGGTGGTCGTCTTTGGAATGCCCCCGACAAATTTTATACTGCACGAAAACTATTATATTTATAAAGAGGAACAATACACAAAATGGTTACAAAATTAACCGGAAGCCGATAATTCAATTCACTGCTTCCCGGTATGTAAACAATATGCTTATTATACACGCTACACAAAAATTATTAAACACCGCCGGCCTGCCGGCAACTGCCTATGTTACCAAACGTGGTGAAGGGCAACTGTTGCATAGCTGGTATGCCACTACATTTTCCAGCAGTTTCCCTGGAAAAATGATGACAGTTTACATTCATGAACCCTCAATGATAGCGGTGGTGTGCAAGGGGAAAACGATCAGGCATACATGGCCTCAATTCCTGCAGCGCCTGCCCATGCTGCTAAAGCAATGCGGCTTCCCTGCTGCCATTTTAGAACGGGAACTACTTATGGCCAACGACTTTGTGGTGGCTAAAACAAGCAACCGTTCCATGCTAGGTTATATGAACCAGGTAATATTTGACCTGGAGCATAATTGCAGACGCTTTCCTTCCTGGGAAGAAATTTCTGAGACCTGGCTGGAAAACATCGTCTTAAATTCATTGTTTGGCACAAAAGAACCAAAACGAAAATACTTCTCCCCGCTTGACTACTGGAAAACAGAACTGGCAAATCTTTAATTAAAATAAAACAAATAAAAAATAGGGAGACCAACCTTCTCAGGCCGGGTGAAAACGATTTTATTTAGCAGCCGTATACTTATATCTTATTTTCCCTTCAATACCCATTCGGTCAATAATAAATGTACTGGCAGTTAGTTCACTAACAAACCCTTTCTCAATGCTGCTATTGCAATTAGAGCTAATTTCCAGGTCGTTGGAATTTTGTAGTAGATATGTACCCGTACATGGCGTTGGGTTACCATTTACATTATCCTTCCTGGTATAGTTTCCGTTTGCGGGAAAAGAAAGGATATGCGAATTTTCAGAAGTAACCACATTCCATTTAAAACTTCCACCATTCAAATACCCATCGTACACAACTGTTAATTTCCAGTTTCCTACCAGTCCGTTATTCTCAACTGGTTTCTTGCAGGAGGTAACAGACAATAAAGTAATGGCAAAGAATGCAACCAGTAATCTTGATTTCATCACTAGATTTTTTTTAATAACATGCCAATTGAACCCCAAAATGTTGCGCAGCGTTTAGCTATTTGTCACAAAAAACTACAGGGCTGGGTTTGTACTGCTATCCCCACCCAGATAAAATGCCATTATAAACAGACAACCGCAGCAAGAGTATCCCGTGGAAAAACATTATCATTAATAATATAGACTACTCTGGTGGGCATATTCTGTTGTTTGCTATAAATGCAGGCTGTATCTGCTAGTGCAGCCCAGTTAATACCAGTTGTGTCCATCACTGATACACAAATAGTATCCACCGTATTTTGCCGGCTGCAGGAGTTTACCTGTGTTATATACCTTTTATTTACAGATAGCTTTTGATAAAGTGTACTTAACTGGTTACAGGGAATGCAATCTTTATCCGGAACAGTAGTAGCCATATAGAGTAATCCATAGCAAGCTATTATGGCAACAAACAACAGGTCATAATTTCTTTTTTTCAAAACTCGGGTTATTTGCAATATAGGAGAGCGTTGAACCAGCAATAGCTGCACCAAGATCTGACCAATCAAATGTAAATTTATCGGGAAAGGCAATCTGTACTGTTTCGGAAGCAGCAACTATAGCTAAAATAATGATGAAATAATAGGTACTGCTCGTGCCGGTGCCACTTTTCCACAACATTAATGCTGCTGTTAAGGAATAGGCCCATAACAAATCAGGTAAGTTGTATCGAACGAAAGCTATCAATATATTATCGGATCCTGCCCACTTTAGGGAGACCGGTATTACAATAAGCTGGTTGATAAAAGTGCCGGATCTTAAAAAAATATAGATAAGTAATCCGGCAAAAAGCGGTAACACGCACTGAAAGATGATAACCCTCCTCAAGCTCGTTGTTTTCAATTTGCCCGGTTTCATTTTGATGATTTATTCGATGCCATTCTGCCGCTGATGGTTTTAAGTATTCTCACCGAGCCGCTCTACAACTTTTAAACGCCGCCGCTATTTGCCTGTATGGCTACCGGGAGCGACGCCTCAAAGTTAAGGATGTCACGAACCTATTGTCCGCACCCAGCATAATTAAGTTGTCACTTTGCTGGCCAAATTCGTTAGTTAATGAAAACACTTGGCACTGGCGCTACTGGGTGGAGTGCCCGCATTACAAGTACCTTTTACTGTAGCAACAAGGGCAGAAGCTTTCAGAAGTTCGTCGCCTACTTTTTTAAGTCCATATTTCTTAAATAAGGGGGGCGTGGATTCTGTTTCACTACTAAAGCTTTCATTAGATTAAAACGCAGGCACCAAAAAGGGAGCAGGTAAATTAACCTGCTCCCTTTTTGATATTTTATTGACTGCTAAAACTTAATTTTTAATAATTTTCTGATTGTCAATTACCAAACCATCTTTAAGTAACTGGAATATGTATACACCCCTGTTTAAATTGCTTAAGCCATTTACCTGCAGGTTATTAGACCCGGTATTAATGTTAGCTTTTGATGAAATCACTGTTTGTCCGTTCACATTCAACAAGCGTATTTCTGCTTTGCCATTGGTAGCAGCATTAAATTGAACATTTATCTTTTCTACAAAAGGATTTGGCGACACAGTCATTTTTGCTACATCTGAAGCCGATGATTTTAGGCCCAGGGCTACCACAGTACTGTAATTGTATTTGCCATCCTTGTCTACTTGCTTCAACCTGTAATAAGCATAATTTTTACCTTGCAACTCTGCAGAATTATCTTTGAACTTATAAAAAGTTGCACCGTTGTCTGCTGCAAAACCGTCTAACACCAACCCAACGGTTTTAAAAGTACTTGCGTCAAAAGAGCGTTCTACTTCAAAATAAGACGAATTAATTTCGCTGGCTGTTTTCCAATCCAGGAACACTGTTTTATCATCCAATTTGCCCGTAAATGATGTGTAGGTTACTGGCAAGATAATTACCGCTGGCATAGAAATTTGCTGAAAATAACCGCAGCTATACCTGTCCTGCACCACAAAAGTTGCATCGGTAATACTACCAATACGTACCTCTTTTATTTCCTTTATATTCTTATACCTATAATTTATGTTAGTTATCCAGGCAGAAGTATCAAGGCCAGCATAGTTGGCGTAAGTTCCTACAGCTTTCAGTATTTTGTCTGTTCCGATTCCGCTTTCGGTAAGTGTTAGTATCGAAATATTAGCAACAGTATAATCTTCATACCCTTTTGCAGCTACAAACTCCCTTACGTGTTGGCCATCGCCATCTACATCAATAAATGATAATTGTGCACAATCATATTTATGGTCTGTACTATCGGCGTTATTGTAAAACTTAATGGAGAAGCTAATATAAGACTCACTAGCGCCTTGAACTGTAGGTGTTTTTACCACTGGCTGCCAGGCATTGGCATATCCAAAAGTTACATCATCAATATTTGTAAGCGTAGCACCACCAACAATTGCGGTAATGGTAACATGTGCAAATACACCTGGTGTTACTTCCGAAAAACGATAGGTTGCACCAACGGAACCAGCTGAACTAGTAGTCAATACAGCGTTTTTCCAAATCATTGATGGTGCAATGCATTGGGATTGTGCAGTAAAAAGTTGAAGAGAGAGTAACAATGTGGCAAATAGCATTTTGCCTACGAATGTAGAATTACGTTTCATTTTCTTGTGTCTAGAGGTTTCTTAAAATAAACTTGGTAATTCTGCGGGAATCATTTTTGGGTTTCAGGCAAAAACTGATAACGCATTTAAGGAGACTTGGAGTTTTGGTTTGAAAAATCAGGATAACGGAGGTATCGTCATTTCTAAATTTCGACGCAAACATATTATTAAACTTATGAACTGCCTAATTTTTCGTAGTAATTCTACTACATTTCGATGTGGTTTACCGTAACAGCCAATTTAGTAAAAACCCTTTAGTAACTTTGAGTTAACATATTAGACAATTTCTAAAAAATGATACCCCTGCCTTACGCCAAAGCCGTAATTAACTGATATCACGGCAAAATAAGCAGGAATTGTAAACTTTTGTTTCATTTGCTAACAATTAAAATGAGCCGTCTAATACGGTGTATTCCGCTAGTTCTGCCAATTTATTAAAAAAAAACAGCTTATGATACGATCATAAGCTGCTCTATGAATAAGAAAATCTACTTATTGTCTAAAAATCATATACACGTCATTCTTAATCTTTTCAAACTCCTTTTCCATCAACGCAATAGATCCTTCTTTGCTGGCAGATAAGGGTTCCAGAGCAAAGGCAAGTTCCATGTAAAGGTCACTCAACTTACGGCGGTACTTGAATTCATCAAAGAAAACGGTTTTCCTTTTCAGTTCTAAAATTTCATAACGCATGCTGTCCAGCCCATTGTATGTTTTTTGCTGTGCGTCTGTGCGGCTCGATAATTTTTTTAGGCTGGCAATTGTATTATCCATAGAGTCTACAAGTACAGCCAGCTTTTCGTGCACAGCATGAAGGCGCATAGTTTGTTGATTAAGCTTTTCCATATTTTTTGCAGAAAAACCTTTGGCATCGTTGGCGGTAATTTCTATAAACTGTTCGTAGCTTTTTCCATTAGCTTTTAAAATCACCTTGTATTTGCCTACAGGCACTTTAGGCCCCAGTATACCAGCATAAAAAACACTGGACCCAGCAACAAACCCACCTAGTGCCACTTTGGGCGGGTTACTCGTTAGTGGCCAATATACTTTATTAAGCCCCTTATTGTTGCTGCCGTTTATGTCTTTCATTTTTTTATTGTTGGCATCATACACTTCCAGCTTTACCACATCATTGCTTTTCTGTTTAAGGTAGTAGTTAAAAGTGGGGGCTACCACTTTACTTGCCTCCGTCCACCCGGCAATATTTTCACCAGTGCTGGGTGCCTGCGGGGCAAAGTCATATTTAAATGGTGCGGAAGGAAAAAACAACACGTCGGCATTGGCGTCGGCCTTTACCAACTCCCGCAGGGGTTGCAAATCGTCGGCTACATAAATACCCCTGCCATGAGAAGCTACCAGCAGATCGCCGGTAACAGGGTGTACCTGTATGTCTCTTACAAGATTATACCATGGCATGTTTTGATATTTACTTCTCATCCAGGTTGCACCAGCGTCTAAAGAAATGAACAGCCCCATCTCTGTACCTGCAAAAAGCAGGTTTTGGTTTTTCGTGTCTTCCCTTATTACATGCGCAAAGCCGGTAAACTCTGGCGACGAAAGTTTTTTCCAGGTATTACCGGCATCGGTGCTCATGGCAAAATAAGCGGAGTGGTCGCCATACATATGATTGTCGAAGCTGGCATACATTCTTTTAGGATCCAGCTTGGAAATTTCGATGCTGGTTACCCAGGCATTTTTGGGTATGCCGGTTTTCGAAACAGCCGAGGCTTTATTGGTCCATGTTTTTCCGCCGTCTGTGGTTACCTGCAGGTTGCCATCATCGGTACCTACCCATACAATATTCTCATTGGCGGGGTGTTGCGTCATGGTATAAATAGTGCAATGATTTTCTGCACTGGTATTATCTCCTGTGATGCCGCCGCTCTGCTCTGTGTTCTGTTTGCTTTTATCGTTGGTGGTCAGGTCCGGGGATATGCGATTCCAATTTCGTCCATCGTCGGTAGATTTGTATAGGTATTGATTGGCTATGTACAGGTTGTACATGGGTTTGCCGTTGGCTTGTTTTTTTGCAGAAGGTCCTGTAACAATCGGCGAGCTCCAGTTAAAACGATGCTCGTCTTCGTCACCCACTTTTTGTGGCTTTATAGACGAGGAGAGGCCGGTACTCAGATCTATGCGGTTGGCATTGCCACCCTGCGATTCCGCAAATACAATTTTAGAATTTACAGGACTTGGTTGTACCCAAAACCCATCGCCACCGTTTAAGAACAACCAGTCGGCACTACTTACACCTCCCGGCGAAGAATTAGCAGCCATCCAGCTTCCGTTATCCTGCAAGCCCCCATAAACATTATACACAGGTTCGTTATCAGCGGCCACATGGTAGAATTGTCCTACGGGTAAATTGTTAAGAAACTGCCAGGAAACGCCCTTGTTCATACTGAGGTAAACGCCGCCATCAGTACCCAGGTACATCACATCTGTATTTTGAGGATTTATCCAGAGTGCATGATGATCTGCATGCGGCACTACGCCACCAATAACAGTATTGGTCCACGAAAAGCCGCCATCTTTTGAGTAAGAAAAATCATATGCAGGGCGGTAAACTTTTTTTGCATCATTAGGATCAAACACGAGCGTGCTAAAGTAAAATGGTCTTGCAGTAATGTTTTCTGTTGCTGCCAGTTTCTCCCAACTGCTGCCTGCATCTTTAGATAGATAAAGGCCTGGAACCGCAGCCTCTACAATGGCCAACACTTCTGCAGGTTTAGACGGATTAACAGTAACCACTATCCTACCAAGGTCTCCGGTGGGCAGGCCTTGGGTAATCTTATTCCAGGTTTCGCCGCCATCGGTACTTTTATACAATGCACTGCCGGGGCCACCAGATGAAAAAGCGAAAGGCTTCCTTCTAAACTGCCAGAAACTCGCCAGCATTGTTTTTGGATTGCTGGGATCCATGGTAATATCTGCGCAACCAGTTTCATTGTTTATAAACAATATTTTTTTCCAGGTTTTGCCGGCATCCGTGGTTTTATACAAACCCCTGTGTGGGCTGCTACTCCAAAGCGGACCGGGTGCTGCTACAAACACTGTTTTAGCATCGGTAGGATCTATTATTATTTTACTTATATGCTCCGTACTATCCAAACCTAACCTTTGCCAGTTGCCACCACCATCCGTAGATTTGTATATACCATCGCCGATAGATACAGTGTTGCGCATATTGCTCTCACCAGTACCTGCATATACAACTTTAGCATTGTTTTTTTCTACGGCAAGGGCTCCAATACTTTGGCAGTATTTATCAAAAATGGGTGCAAAGGACAAGCCACCATTCTGGCTCTTCCAGATACCACCACCAGCGGTACCTACATACAAATTAAGTTGTTCGCTGGCCATTACGCCTTCTATGGCGGTTATACGACCACTCATAGTAGAAGGCCCAAGTGCCCTGGCAGCAAGGGTTTGAAAGTAAGATGAGTTAAGGTCAGTTTGGGCATTGCCGGCCAGGGAGCCTATTAAGGCAGCCAGCAGTAACAATTTTTTTTTGAACATAAACAGTGTAGTTTTTAAAGAAAATATGACCCATATTTCTGTGCAAACAAAAATATAGGAGGCTTAAAAATAATTCTAAAAAGAGGGAGGGTAGAAAAACAAAGAGGATCAAAAAAAATGAATAAGGAAGGGCAAAAAAAAAGCATCTTACCCATGCTACAGCAATACTGCAATGGGTAAGATGCTTAGTTATTTAATTACTTATCAGAGAATATTTTCTCGTCTACGGCACCATTCACCGTATACTTCTTAGCTGCAAGAATCATCATACCCTGGTCCATTTTAAAAGGCATTTTTACTCCGCCGTCAACAGTTTGATAATCGAGGCTTTTCACAACTACTTTCATATCCTGGCCTTGTTGCTTAGAAATGGCTTCCTGCTTGTAAACAAGGTAAGTTTTAGTATCAAAGAAGTAAGTGGTTTCGTTGTTGTTTTTAGTGGTTAACTTAACCTTGTAGTACTCGTTACCATCTTCTTCATCCTTGCCCAAAAACTCAACGGTGTTTCCTTTTTCTTTGTAATCTATAAACGGGCCTTGTATATCCAGTTCATCTACTTTCTGCTTTAGTTCATCTTCACTAATTGGTTGTAAAGTAGCTTTACCCGCCATTGGATTTTGACTCCATCCCTTGGTTGGTGTGGTAATGTCTATAAAAGCATTCCCCTGGAACTCACCATCGGTTCTTACACCTTTGCCATTAATGGCTTGCATAGTAAATGGTATCTCAAGACCCTGCACTTCTACCTGGCCTTCCATTTTAAGGGAATTTATTTTTTTCCAATTCTCTTTGCCGCCAATGGCATCAATGTACTTGTTAATGACTTCATCAGCCGTTTGGCTTTTTGCGGTAAAAGCGGTACCAATAATTGCTACCAGTAACAGGGTGTGTACGAAAAACTTTTTCATGGTGTATTCTTTTTATTTTTTTATAATATTATACAATAATAAGTATCTCTAACGAGCATTTTATTACAATCAGGTTAAAAAAAATTATTAGTGGTAAGGACGGCATTTTAATGGAACTAAACATTTGATCACAGAAACTGTTATACATCACATGATACAAGTTTATAATTTTTTAGGAAGCTGGCAATTGTTTCCCGAAAAAGGAATTTATGAAACGGGAGAAAGGCCAAAAAGCAGCTTTTACAAAATTGAATCGAAGGAGAATAAAGAACTGTCCATAAGTCAGAACTGGGTAACCTTAGAAAACAATGCGTTTACTACAGAATATAATATTGTAGCCGATGGCAATTCGCACCCTTTTGCCGATGCAGCCCTGGCAGATAATGCACAGGTAGCAGTAAATGGAAGTCATGGGTTAGAAATTCATTTTTACCGTGAGGCCGAGACAGTATTGCATGTGATGCACCACATATTACCAAATGGCCATTTAAAAATAACACAGCACGGTATAAAGGCAGATAAGTCTCCCTACACAAATACAGAAATTTTCCATAAACAAATGAGCGTACTGCCCTATTCTTCCTCCGTGGGCGGGGTGGTAATAAAACCCACCGAAGAAGGATTGATAAAGCACAAGGCACTTACTGCAATGGAAGAACAAACCAATATGCAGTTAGACCAAATACGCAAACAAATTGAGCTATTGGCAATGCAGGCCCGGGAAATTCAGTCAAGAAAAGAATTATCTATGATGATTTACGGCGCTAAACTGTCTTTTAGTCCAAACATTGGCCAAACTTATTTTCTCTATACTAAGAAGGATGATAGTTTTGTACTCTCCATGATATCACCGAAAGAGTGGGGCAACATTCCTTTCAAAAAATTTGAGGCTGCTGTAAAATTGCTTGCAGATCATACATGGATAGAAGTGGTTTGATTTATTAGTTGTTGAGGGCTTCACTAAAACAAAAACGCACATTGACTTTTTAATGTGCGTTTTTGTGTAAACTATTTTTTAAAATGCCAGTTTGTGATTGTTGCTTAGCCAAGAGAGATTGATCTCGTCAGGCACCTTCATCCGCTCAGCTATTCTTTTATAACGGGCAGCCAGTGTACACAAATAATCCTGGGCCTTTGACGCACCATCCTGCAAACCCGTCAAAGTTTCAATCTTCCAAAGAGATACCAGGTGGTCAATAATATTAGCATAATCCCAGGTGGTATAAACGCCAATTTTTTGGGTGATAGCAGAAAAATCATTGAATATATTGGGGTTCCTGGCCCCTTCTGCCATGAGGATTGCCGGCATTACAATTTGCTTGCGCATCATGTGCTCAAAAGATTTTAAGGCTCCGTTGGGGTCTATTTCAAATATCCGGGACATGAAACTTTTATACGCTTTTTCATGCCTGGCTTCGTCTCCTGCAATGGTTTTGCAAATGCGGGAGAGGGTGTTATCCCCAGCCTTATCTGCCAGCTTGCCTGTATTTACATGAGAAATTTTGGTTGCCCTTTCCTGGAAGGAAGTATATACAATTGCCTGGTAGGGATCGTTGTTGGTATTGGGGTTAAACCCATTGTAGATCAACCTATGAATGGTCTCTTCCACAGCTTTCATATCGCAGCGGCCCGATAAATAGAGGTACTTATTTAGCAGATCTCCGTGACGGTTTTCTTCTGCTGTCCAGGCTCTGCTCCATCGTACCCAGCCGTTGGTGCTGGTAAGATCTCGTTCTTCATTTACGATTAAGTTAAAATAAGTCTGGTAGCTTGGCAGCGCCTCTTCGGTTATCATGTTTCCCACCAAGGAACTTATGACCGTATCGGGAATGCAATCACTACGTTCTCTTAAACTCCTCACCTGTTCCAAGGCATCCGGTAACGTTAGGTCTGGCAAAAAATCTGTAGGCTGCCAGCAATCATCGGGGTCCAACAACGAACTCTCTACAGTTTGAGCAACGAATCCCTCTAACATCCCTATCACTTCCATGTTCTTTGCAATATCATTTGTTTCTTCTTTACTCATGTGCTTTTATATTGTAATATTTTGCGCTAAAGTTACTTCAAAAAAAAATTTAAACCCTCACCAGGGGGTTCATTAATGTTTAACAACAAAAGGCGTGCAACTATGTTGGGGCGTCAGAAAAATTATGTGCTTTTTTTATTCACCAAAAAAAATTAAGGATAAGTCCGACAGGTATTCCTAAAACAGCCATCCTTTTGGCAGCACTTGCATTGCATAAAAAGCAGTGCTGCCATTGGCCGACTAAACAGAGATTTTGCCGGCAACAAGCATCCAACAAACTCCACGTAGTTTGATGTGCTTTGCATTGCCTCCTAAGTTTCTGATAAAATTTAAATGCGGTAGGTATCAAGCTTGCTTTTTTTTATCTTTACTCTAATGAAAAAACTATCCATTGTTTTACTCCTATTCTTTTTTACAGCCAACCTCCAGGCGCAATCATCTAAAGAATTGCACGAAACTGCCAAAACCTTTATGCGCCAGGGCGATCATGCCAATGCTATCCTTGTGCTGAACCGGGCACTGGAGCAGGAACCGCAGAGTGTTGCCTTGGGTAAAGACCTTGCATTGAGTTATTATTTTCAAAGAGAGAATACCAAGGCACTGGTAACCATCAATGCAATCCTTGACAGGGAAGAGGCCGATGACCAGGCTTACCAAATTGCCGGAATGATTTACAAACAGGCTGATGCAAAAAAAGATGGGGAGAAGATGTACCGCAAAGGACTTAAGAAGTTCCCTGAAAGCGGACCTCTATACAATGAATTGGGAGAAATACTATGGGAACAGAAAAATTTTGAAGCCATACGCCAATGGGAAAAAGGTATTGAGATGGACCCCTCCTATTCTAAAAATTATTACAATGCTGCCCGGTATTATTACCTCACTACAGATAAAGTGTGGAGCCTTATTTATGGCGAGATATTTATAAACATGGAACCGCTGAGTACCAAGGCTCCCGAAATTAAACAGCTATTATTGGATGGATACATAAAATTATACAGCGATGCTGCTGTGTTTAATGGCAAAGAGAAAAATCCGTTTGTAAAAAATTACCTTAAAAGCATGCAGGCGCAATCTTCCCTGGCAGCCTCTGGCATCAATGCAGAAACACTGAGTATGATAAGAACCCGTTTTGTGCTGGACTGGTTTCAAAATAACGAAGCTCTGCAGTTCAGGCTGTTTGGTTACCAGCAGCAACTTTTAAAAGAAGGTCTTTTTGAAGCTTACAATCAATGGCTCTTTGGCAGTTCTCAAAACCTGTCTGCTTACCAGGCCTGGATCAACAACCATACAGAGGAGTACACTGCCTTTCTCAACTTTCAAAAAGGAAGAATATTTAAAGTGCCAGCAAAGGAATACTACAAGGAAAAATAAATGTTTAATGTTTAAACATTGATTGAATCTTTTCCCTATCTTTGTAGCCTAAAGAAAATATGCAATGAAAAAAAATCCGCTTTTTATGTCAGCAGTTATTCTATTGGCTGCCTGTAACAATGCCCCTGATGGCGATAAAGCTATTATTACCGACACGCAAGTTGTAGAAAATACAGAGGGTACTACTTATGGTATTGACACTAGCACCACCATTACCTGGACGGGCGCAAAACCTACCGGTACGCATGTGGGCACATTCAAAGTAAATGACGGCTCGCTGGTAGTAAAAGACAATAGCCTTGTAGGTGGGGCGTTCACAATTGATGTAAATTCCTTGAACAATTTGGATATGGCTGGCGATGCTGAGAATAAGGGCAAATTAGAAGGTCACTTAAAAAGCGCAGATTTTTTTGATGCAGCTAAATATCCTACTGCTAAATTTGAAATCACTTCCGTAGAACCGTATGTAGGGGGTAGCAGCGTTGAAACACTAACTGCAGGCGCCACGCATATTATTAAAGGAAACCTGACTTTAAAAGACAGCACGAAAAATATTTCTTTCCCGGCAAATATCGCCATTACGGCAAACTCCGCTACTGCAACTGCAGATTTTAATATTGACAGAACGCAATGGGGAATGAATTATAAAGGCCCCAACAACCCCCAAGACTGGGTTATCAATAAAGAAGTTAATATCAAACTTGCTATATCTGCTGCAAAAAAATAATCGTTTTGTTTGGTTTATACAGGCCATCCCCTTTCGGGATGGCTTTTTTTATTACCTTAGAACCTGCCAATGTAATTGTTGATGCCGCAAAATTTCCCCGTCAGCCTTTGG
The DNA here is from genome assembly GCA_038257335.1 of Chitinophagales bacterium. GTDB lineage: Bacteria > Bacteroidota > Bacteroidia > Chitinophagales > Chitinophagaceae > Ferruginibacter. Next base: position 21,672 of record JBBSJJ010000006.1, read on the forward strand.
CCATTACCTAACCAAGCACATGAACCATGAACGATCAATCAAGAATATTTGATTTTTTATACCACCAGTTAAAGAAATTTCCTAAGGCAGATATGCTTGCAGGAAAAGTGAACGGGCAGTATGAACCCATATCTACCCAGGAAGTTGCCGACAAGGTGAATAAACTTGCGGCAGCATTGCTCCGCATGGGGTTAAGCGGTAATGACATGCAGGTGGAGAACCAGGATAAGATTGCCATCATCAGCAAAAACAGGCCCGAATGGCTTGTGCTAGATATGGCTTGCCAGCAAGCGGGCATTATTCTTTGTCCTATTTACCCCACTACAAATATCAATGAGCTGGAATATATTTTTAACGATGCCAGCATTAAAAATGTTTTTATTACCGGTGAAGACATCCTTGATAAAGTAAACAACATCCGGGACAGGGTGCCGAGTTTAAAAACGATCTTTAGTTTTGACATTATGGAAGGAGCGGACCATTGGGAAACGCTCATGAAGGATATACAGCAACAAGACCTGGATAGAGCCGAAGCCATCAAAAATAAAATAGAAGCAGGGCATTGTGCTACCATCATCTACACATCTGGCACCACCGGCAAGCCAAAAGGCGTAATGCTGAGCCACCGCAACCTGGTGAGCAACGTTTTGAACTCCGTAAAAACGTTTCCCTTCAATGAAAATACAACAGCCCGCTCCCTGAGTTTTCTTCCCCTGAATCATATTTTCGAACGCATGGTTTCTTACATCTACATCTGCAGCGGCATATCTATTTATTATGCCGAAAGCATGGAAACCATTGGAGAAAATCTAAAAGAAGTGAAACCTACTCTGTTTACCACTGTGCCCAGACTTTTAGAAAAAGTGTACGAACGCATCATGGGTAAGGGAAAAGAGCTTACAGGTGTTAAGAAAAAGATGTTTTACTGGGCTGTAGAACTAGGAACCCGGTATGACAACCTTGAAAGGGGAACAGCCTTGTACCGAATGCAACTAGCCCTTGCCAACAAACTGATTTTTTCAAAATGGCGGGAAGCTTTGGGCAACAACATAGAATGTATCATTACCGGTGGCGCTGCCTGCCAGGTACGATTGCTTAGAATTTTTAATGCAGCAAAGGTGCCCATCTACGAGGGCTATGGCCCCACCGAAAACAGCCCGGTGATTAGTGTAAATTGTCAGTTTGAAGGCGGCATGAAAATAGGAACTGTGGGCAGGGTAATCCAGGGCCAGGAAGTACGCTTAGAGCCAGATGGCGAAATTTGTGTGAAAGGTCCCAGCGTAATGATGGGTTATTACAAACAGCCGGAACTTACCGCAGAAACGGTGATAGATGGCTGGCTGCACACCGGAGATATTGGGGTTTTTGAAGACGGCAAATACCTTAAAATTACGGATAGGAAAAAAGAACTATTTAAAACCAGCGGCGGTAAATATGTAGCCCCTCAGCCAATTGAAAATAAAATGAAGGAGTCTCCTTTTGTGGAGCAAATCATTATTGTAGGTGCCGATCAAAAGTTTGTTGGTGCGCTCATTGTGCCGTCCCTCCCTAATCTAAAAGAATGGATGAAGGAAAATGGATTAACCTTTACCAGCACGGAAGCTGCTATCGGTAACCCGCAGGTGCTGGAACTTTACAGAGAACTCATAGAATCTTTCAATAAGTTCTTTAACCATGTAGAGCAAATCAAAAAATTTGAGCTTTTACCCAATGAGTGGAGCATAGACAGTGGGGAGATGACGCCAAAACTTTCATTGAAGAGAAAGATCATCATGGAGAAATATTCAGAAGCTGTGCAGAGAATCTATTCATAAAAAGTTGCAAGTAAAAATAAAGCCGGTATTTAATAATACCGGCTTTGCCGTTTTACAGGCAATTAAAAAAAGAACCATTAGAATGTTTTGGAGGGAACAGGCCCCTCATGTGGTTTTTCGAGGATTCTAATATTTTTTACGCCGGCACATAGGATGCTAACAAACCGGCGATTGATTCAAACTCAGTGCTTTTATCTATATAATGATCACAGCCCATGGCTTTACACAGCGATTTGTAAGATTGGCTTACCTCGTTCGTGAGCATTATGGTAGCAATAGAAGGGTAATTTTCTTTGATGAATCCCAACAGATCTATCCCGTTTTTGCCGGGAAGTTGAATATCCATTAACACTACATCCAGAGGGGTATTTGAAAGTATAGTAATAGCCTGGTGGTAAGAATTAGCTCCTGTAAGAGAATGTACGAAGTCGAGCTCGCTCAATATCTCAAAAAGCTTTTGAATCACTAGTTGTGAATCGTCAACCAACATTATATTAAGGCAATTGCTTTGCATGTAAAATTTTTGATAGCGTAAAAATAAGATTTGCAAAAACCAATATTTGTAATTGCAGCGCTTATTAAGCTGTCATTCCTAAAACAGGCAAACGTAGAGATAATACTACAGGGTATTGATTTAAAGGAGTTTATTTTCTATTGCATAGAGTGTGAGGTCTGCATTGTTCTTCATGTTCATCTTACTCATAATGCGGGTTCGGTAGGTACTCACCGTGGTAACGCTTAGAAACATTGAATCTGCAATTTCGGAAACAGACTTGCCGGAGGCCAGGAGTTTAAGCACAGAAAATTCCCTGTCGGAGAGTATTTCGTGGGGAGCCTTTGAGGCATCCTGATCCAGTACAGAGGCTAATTTTTCGGCAATGGTATCGGTTATATATTTTTTGCCCATCAGCACTTTTTGCACAGCTATTACGAGCTCGTCGGGCGCCATATCTTTGCTGAGGTAACCAGATGCGCCGGCACGCAAAACCCTGATGGCATATTGTTCTTCGGGGTGTATACTCAAAATGAGTACAGGAAGCTTGGGCTGTATTTGCTTTATCTGCTGCAAGGCCTCCAGGCCACTTCTGCCAGGCATACTTAAATCACTAATCACAAGGTCCCAGGGAGATTGTATAATTCTTTTTACCAGTTCTTCGGCATCTGCCACCTCCTCCACTTCGGCAAGAGGAAACCCTTCCAGTAAAATTTGTCTGAGGCCACGCCGAACCACTGTGTGATCATCTGCTATTAAAACCCTTAACATACCAAATTCGTTTAAGTATTGCTTAAAGGTACTATAATTAAAACGGAAGTTCCTTCGCCGGGGCTGCTGGTGATTTCGTATGTTCCGCCCAGCAGGTTTGTCCGCTCTTTCATTCCCAATAATCCCAATGTTTTTTTATTGGCAATGTCCGTTGCAATAAATCCCTTACCGTTATCTGTGATTGTAAACTTTAGCATTCGATCCTCGATTTGTAAAAATGAACTCACCATTATTGCCTGCGAATGCCGCAGCACATTGGTGAGACATTCCTGGTAAATCCGGAAAATTCCTGTGGCAAGGTCTGCGTTCACCTGCGCTTCTCTAACGTTGCATTTAAACAAACACTTTATTTCAAACCGTTTTTCAAATTCCTCACTTTGCCATTCAAGCGCTGCAATAAGGCCGAGATCATCTAAAATGCTTGGCCGGAGTTCAGTAGCGATGCGTCGTACAGTTTTTACCGTAGTATCTATCAACAGTATAGTTTCTGCTATTTTTGAATGAACCTCTGTATCCTGATTTTTTATTTTTCGGTTTAACCAGGATATGTCCATTTTTAAACCAGTTAGCTGTTGGCCCAGTTCGTCATGAATTTCCCGGGCTATATGAGTCCGTTCTGTTTCTCTTACTTTTTCAAGGTGCGTAGCAAGCTGTCGCAACTCCTCGTGCGATTTATTAAGGGCTTCTTCTGCCAGCATTTTTTCTGTTACATCATTGGCCACCACCAGCATGGCATCCATGCCTTCGTAACCAATATTGTGAGCAATTATATTCACCTTAGCGCTCGTACCGTCCTTTTTGCTATGATCTGAAACACCCGCAAAATCTTCTTCGCTGCCCGCTTGATCTAACTGAGGGTGCTCGTTTTTGGTAGCTTTTTGCAGTGTAATCTCATGCCCTTTCATTTTTAAAAACTCCTCTTTGCTGTAACCATAAAACTCAATAGCGGCGCTATTCACATCCAGGAACTGGTTGTTGTGCGATGAAAGCATCCACATAGGCGTTGGATTTTGGTTAAAAAGTAAACGATACTTTTCTTCAGACTTGCGCAAGTCTTCCTGCGTTTTTTTTCTTTCTGTAATATCTCTTACAATGCCTATGAACCGTCCATCTGCCAACAACTTGGCACTTATCTCCACTTCTATTAAATTGCCAGACTTAGTTCTTAAAACCCGTTCGTTCAACACAACATTACCCTCCATCAACCGGTTTAGCTTCGGAGGATTGTTTATAGCATCTTCAGGCGGCATAAGGTCAAAGAGATTTATTGATAACAGCTCTTCTTTACTGTAGCCTGTAAGCTTTACCCCGTTAGAATTAATGTCTTCATATTTACCTGTCATGTCGCTTATGAATATACCATCGGAAGCCTGCTCAATAATTGTCCGATATCTTTCCTCGCTTTTAGCTAATTCATCCTGCGAGCGTATCTTATCACTTATATCCAGGCCAACACCCATAAGGCAAACTTCCCCCTCGTATTGAATAACCCTTCCGGTAAAATAATAGGGTATCTTGGTGCCGTCTTTGCACATAAGATGTGCCTCTACAAAATCTTCCCCCGTTGCAAAGACCCCCGCAATTTTTTGCGACAGCAATGCTTTCTCATCCTCATCAAATAGTTCCAAAGGATGCAGGTTTTTTATTTCTTCATCGGCGTAACCTGTTACTTCATTAAAATTTCGATTCCAACGATAAAAATGCCCTTGCTTATTGTAGAGATAAAAAACACCTGGCAGGCTGTTGATAATTGAATCTGATAATTCTTTCTCCAACAAAATCTGCTGCTCATTCTTTTTCTGTTCAGTGATGTCCTGCATAGCACCCAGCATACGAATGGGTGTTCCATGTTCGTCATAAACAATATTGGCCCGGTCATTTATAGTAAGGTATTCTCCCTCTCCTGTAAGAAAACGGTATTTTTCTGTAACAATAGTGGTACGATTTTCAAAAGCCAGGTGTTGGCTTTGATCTACGGCGGCTCTGTCATCAGGATGCAGCCTTCTTTTAAATTGTTCAAAACTTACTGCGGTACCTACTGGTACTTTGAAAAATCCTGAAAATACTTCGTTCCCCCAAATTCTATCTTCTGCAATATTCCAGTCCCACACGGCATCATTGGTTGCTTTGGCTACCAGCATAAATCTTTCGTTGGATTTTTGCAAAGCCTCCTCCGACTCCTGGATCCTGGCAACAGATTCATTCTTTATCGTTATATCTATCAAAGTGCCGATAATGGCGGGCTTACCCAGGTACTGGGTTAAGCTGCCAAATACTTCTGCATAAAATATTTCTCCATTCTTTTTTAAACCACGCAGTTCGTAGTTCATACTCTTCATATTGCCCTTTAACCGTTGAGCAAGATTCTGAATTATTTTTGGCCTATCCTCCGGTATAATAATATCAGACACACTCAATCTATCAATCATTTCATGGGCACTGTAGCCTGTAAGTTCCTGCAGGCGTGGGTTCACATAGGTGAATTTATCTGACTGAACAATGTATACGCCTACCATGGATTGCTCTACAAGGCTTCTGAATTTAAATTCAGCCTCTTCCAGATTTCTTTGAATTTCTTTACGCTCGGTAATATCTTGAACCATACACATCACTCCGGCAAACTTACCGTGCTCATCCTTTAGCACCGATATGTACCAGTCACAATACACAACCTCTCCACTTCTTTTATTGTTTCTAATTTGTAGCAAATTGCTGTAAGGCCTCTCTGAAAAAATTGCATCGATGCTATCCACTACTTGCGGTAAATCTTCAGGGTAAACCAGCTTTGTCATCAGCATGTCTTTATCAAATAATTCCTCCTTGCTCCAGCCAAATATTTCGGCGGCCCGGTTGCTCCATTGCTTTATGTGAAAATCTTTACCCATTTCTACAAAACCCATAGGGGTATTGTTAATGTGGTAGCTTAGTTTTTCGTGGGCCACTTGCAAATTCAACTGGGCATTTTTCTTTTCTGTGATGTCATGATAGTAAACAGAAATACCATCCGCAGAAGGATAAATAAGATCTTCGAACCACTGCCCGGTTTTAGCATAATAAAGTTCTGCCCGTTGCGCCTCTCCGGTACTTTTGGCAGTATGCAAGGCCTCGTAAAATGGTTCCTCCATCAGCTCCGGATATTCTTCCCATACATTGGCACCAATGAGTGATTGAATAGGCCGTTTGTGCAGTTCGGCTGCTTTTTTATTCACATAGGTGTAGTTCCAATCATTATCGAGTGCTATAAAGGCGTCCGTAATTCTTTCAAATACATTATTCAATTCACCAGCTTTTATCTTTATTTCTTCTTCAAGGTGGGTAGTGAGGCGTTGCAACTTTTCTGCCGTATGTTTTCGTTCCGTAATATCCCTTAGCACTCTCACCAATCCTGCCTTTTGCTGGTTATCATCAATAATTGAAGAAACTGTTGCATCCACATCTATTAAACTGCCATCCTTGTGATAATGCACGAGCTCTCCCTTCCAAAAATCTCTCTCTGAACCCGGGTTTTTTACATCCTTCAGCAAGTCTTCCCCGCTTTTTATACGGAACACATTATTGGCATCTAAACCCAGTACTTCAACTTCTGTATACCCGTAAAGTTTCTCGGCATAGGTGTTCCAGTTAGTAATCTTGTTGGCAACATCTGTGGTAACAATCGGGTCTGACACATTGCGCAGCACCGACGCATTGTACTTCAATTGTTGCTCTGCCTTGCTGAGTCTTTTAAAATCACGGTTAATCATGTAATAGGCCGTAGCAAAAGAAGCGAGGAATAAAAATGCAAGAATGTAAAACTGGTAAGATAGATTTTCCGAAAAGTCCTGGCGGTTTTTGCTGGCATTCAACAAGTGTTGGCGGTTATAGTCTTGCAGCCTTGCTACGTGGTATTGAATAGAATCGCTTAAAAATTTATTCTCTTTATCTTTCTTCAGGGCTCCCAGAGAATCGTACGACGAAAGCCGCCTTTCTTCAATTGTATTGACTGCATAATTGTATTTATTGCTCAGCAGGTTAGATAGTCTCTTAATTATTTCCCCCTGTCTGCTGTCGGCTTGCGCAAATAGGCCATTTAATTTAGCAGTATCTCTTTTAAGACCAGCCATACCAACGTAGTACTTGTCTAAAAGATCTTCATCGTCGTTTCTCAGGTACATGTGCTGACCAGAATCTACTGCCTGAACATGATCAGATATACGCTCTAAAAAGATCATTTCCTCTACCTGTGTCCGCAACATCTTATTGTCTTTGTAAACATATTGCAGATTTTTATATGCCTCCAACACAAGTACAAAAACGCATATCATTGCTGCCGCAAAAACCCACCGTATTCGTATGTTAGTATAATATTTTTTCATATTTACACAAAAGAGATATTTGGTTACACCTAAAGCTGCAACTCTTTTTTGACGGTTAAATGTAAAATATTTTGAGCTACAAAAGTCATTCGTCCCCACACCTATAATCCAAAAGGTTATTCCAGCAAGGTATGTTGCGGCAACTGCACTTTTGTTACATTTTTTTAAGATTAAAAGCCTCACTATCTTGCCGCGATTTTCTCCAACAAAGGGGCTTTCAATTACTACCATGGCATCTAACCGCAAAGCCGCTATTGGCTTTATTTTTATTACATTAATGATTGATATTACAGGTCTGGGTCTAATCATTCCCGTAATGCCCCAACTTATTGGAGAGCTTACAGGCGGCACCATCAGCCAGGCCGCTGCTTATGGCGGCTGGCTCACCTTTACGTTTGCTATCATGCAGTTCTTATTCTCGCCTGTTTTGGGCGGCCTCAGCGACCAATTTGGCAGAAGGCCCATTCTCTTAATTGCCCTCTTCGGATTTGCTATGGATTATATATTGCTTTCTTTTGCTCCTACGCTTGCCTGGCTGTTTATAGGCCGTGCACTTGCCGGCATTACAGGTGCCAGTATTACCACTGCCACGGCTTACATTGCAGACATCAGTACAAAAGAAAACCGGGCGCAAAATTTCGGAATGATAGGCGCAGCATTTGGCTTGGGTTTCATTATCGGCCCTGTGCTTGGTGGTTTACTGGGTAGCCTGGGGTCAAGGATACCTTTTATGGTAGCGGCAGGCTTAACATTTGTGAATTTTTTATACGGCTACTTTGTTTTGCCGGAATCTTTGAAGCCGGAAAATCGCCGTAAGTTCCAGTGGTCTCGGGCCAACCCTGTGGGCTCCTTGCGCCAACTCAAAAAGTATCCTTCCATGGGTGGCCTCGTAGTTTCTTTTTTACTCATTTACCTGGCGTCGCATGCGGTGCAAAGCAACTGGAGTTTTTTTACAATAGAAAAGTTTGGCTGGAGTGAGAAAATGATTGGCATTTCCCTGGCTGTTGTTGGCCTGCTGGTAGCGGCAGTGCAGGGCGGGTTGATACGTTTCATCAATCCCATTTTAGGAAATGAAAAAAGCGTTTATACGGGACTGTTACTATACTCTCTTGGCCTGTTGTTATTTGCGTTTGCCTCTCAAAGCTGGATGATGTTTGTCTTCCTGATCCCTTATTGCCTGGGCGGAATTGCAGGCCCTGCCCTGCAATCAATTATAAGCCACAACGTGCCAGCCAATGAACAGGGGGAGTTGCAAGGGGCGCTGGCTGGCCTCGTCAGCCTCACCTCTATAGCCGGCCCACCCATGATGACCGGCCTGTTTGCCTATTTCACGAAGCCCTCGGCACCGGTGCATTTCTCAGGTGCCGCCTTCCTGCTTGGCGCCATTTTCATGTTGCTTAGTGCAGCATTTGCTTATTATAGCTTGCATGTAAAAAGTAAAAATACGCTAGGGTAGGTTGCTAATAAAAGCGTTTATACGTAATAGTCATACGTGGTATTTGCCTGAAATTATATACCAAATAAATATATTCTTGCACACCCAATTTGCTATACAATAAAATCGAATTTTATTCGCTTAGTAGATTATACAAATGCATTGCAATTGTAAAACTTACCTCATCTCAAAAAAAGAAACTGCAAGGAGGGTCACACCTTTGCTTACCGGCATGTATTTTTCCTTTTTATTTGGTGAATTCAAAATTTTAAAAAACGCATGCTATTCAGTTAGCATTGCTGTAACTACTTTTTGTTAGGCACTACAGGACAACGAAGAGCCCCGATATTGGACGGGGCTTCTTCATTTGTATCCATTGAAGCAGTTGCAATTTTAAGGGATTCGCCGCATTACAGCATGACATATGCAGCCACAAATTGCATAAGCAGCCCTAAAAACAAACCTGCATATACATCTTTGCTTGCGTGATGCCCTAGGGCCAACCGGGCGGTACACAATAGACCGCAAATAAGGATAACGGCAGCCAGGGGCCAGGTCATCAGCATCGTATTGGTGCGGGCAATAACAATAAATAAACCGAGCCAGCCACCCAGCGCAATAGCGTGCAAACTTATCTTAAAATAAATATTGGCTATAAGTGCTGCGCTTGAACTTAGAAATACCCCCAGGAAAAATGATGACATGATGCGGGGGTAAGCCGCCTGCTGCTTGAAAAGCAAAAAGGTCCAAAAGAAAAAAATACCACAGGCAATGTACGGTATGATACGGTCTTTTTGTGTGCGCAGGTAAATAGAATCTATGAAGCCTACTCCTTTTAAAAGTGCGATGCAAAACAGCGGATAAAACACGGCATTTTGCGCAATTATTAAAATCGTTCTAAACTTACTTGCATCAGAAAACCCAGAAAAATATGCCGGGTGCACGTACACCAAAAACAGGCTTGCATAAAGTGGGATGAACACAGGGTGAAAAAGGTAAGACAACAAAACTGCCGGCCATTTTAAAAACGGGGAAACCCTTGGCACCTCTAGCGCACTGTTGTCTATGGTATGTATGCTCATTTAAAAAATAAAATTTATAATATTTTTCTCAACCTGGCAACGGGAATGTTTAGTTGCTCCCGGTATTTGGCCACCGTTCGTCGTGCAATATTATATCCTTTTTCCTGCAACATATCGGTTAATTTTTCATCGCTGTAAGGATGTTTTTTACTCTCCTCCTCAATAAGGTCAGTCAGAATTTTTTTAACCTCCCGGGTACTCACTTCTTCCCCACTGTCGGTTTGCAGGCTTTCGCTAAAAAAGAATTTGAGGCGGTAAGTTCCAAACTCTGTTTGCACAAACTTGCTGTTGGCCACCCGGCTCACGGTGGAAATATCAAGGTTGGTCATTTCAGCAATGTCCTTTAATATCATAGGCCTCATATCAGTCTCATCTCCGCTCAAAAAGAATTCGTGCTGGTAATTCATGATGGCTTCCATGGTATTGAGCAGCGTATTTTGCCTTTGTTTAATGGCATCTATAAACCACTTGGCCGAGTCAATTTTTTGTTTGATAAAAAATACAGCCTCTTTCTGACGCTTATCTTTTTTACTGCCTTTATCATAATCCCGCAGCATATCCCGATAACCCTCGCTTATACGCAGGTCAGGTGCATTTTTACTGTTTAAAGTAAGTTCTAACTTGCCGTTGTTGTTTACAATAAAAAAATCCGGAATCACATAGTTGTTGTTCTTGTTCTCATCCCCCACATTTCCGCCGGGCTTGGGGTTTAATTTTACAATCTGCTGTATTACCTCCCTAAGCTGGTCGTCGTTGATGCCAAGGCCACGTTGAATTTTTTCGTAATGCTTCTTGGTGAACTCATCAAAATATTTTTCCAAAACTTTCAATGCAAGCTCTACCGCCGGCCCCTGGTCTATTTTTCTTTCTAATTGAAGTAGCAAACATTCCTGGAGATTGCGAGCTCCCACACCAGGGGGGTCAAATTGCTGTATATCTACTAATAAATCACTGATTTCCTCTTCGTTGGTGTCTACATTTTGCCTAAAGGCAAGATCATCTATGATAGAACTGATCTCCCTTCTTAGATAGCCATCATCGTCCAGGCTGCCCACTATTTGTTCTGCCACTTTTTGCTGATGTGGGGTCAGTTTGAGCATCCCCAGTTGCTGCAACATCATTTCTATAAAGCTGGTTTCAACCTTGTGGGGTATCACCCGGTTGTCATCCGCCTCAGGGTAATTGTCGTCTTTGAGTTTATAATCCCCAATATCATCATCTCCCTCATGCACGTATTCTGTAATATCTATATTGTCATAGTCATCCTCACTGCCATCTTTTTCAAATTCATCTTCAGACCCTTCTGATTCAAATTCGTCTTTTTCAAACTCATCTTCCATGCCCTCTTCTCCCTGTTCCAAGGCAGGATTTTCTTCCATTTCTTCTTTGATGCGTTCATCCAATATGGCCGTAGGCACCTGCAACAACTTCATCAGTTGAATTTGCTGGGGCGATAATTTCTGTAAAAGCTTGTGTTGTAAACTCTGATTTAATGCCATACCATTGGTTCTAATGAGGGTGAAAGTATTTTTTTGAAACCATTGACAGCAAACCTTACTGCCTAATAAAGCGTAAATTTACACGAAGCAAGCTAGAAAACGAATGAATAAAGGGATAATTTTATTTTTTTGCATGATTTTTGTTGGGTTTGGGCTTTCGGCCCAGCAAAAATTTATCAAAGTCAATACCAATAAGGATTTGCCAAACATTAGCCCCCATCTCACTTTGTGGAAGGATTCAAAAAAAATGTTGACGGCACCCGTGCCGGCTAAATTTTACGTAAATAATTTAGGATTTTTTTGTGGGCAGGAGTTAAAGTTCGAAAAAGCAACCAGGATACCACTTAGGTTTAGATTAGGCTCCCTGCAATACTGCAACTGGATGGAGGGCAAGCCAAATTACTTTCTACCCCCTTCGGCATCTAATTAACTTATTTCATGGTGGGTAAACTGGCGGGTTCTTTAAAAAACTGCAGCCGCAGGCTATCGTTCCAGCCATTGGGGTTCCTCTCAAATGTCTTACTGCTAAAAAATATCATCCCATTGATGTTAGGGGTATTCCTCAGCTTGGCAATCTGCCTGGGCAATTGCGTTTTGTCTTTCCAGGCTTCATTGCTACCGGCACGATAGATCCCCAAACCTATGTAACAATTTTTGCCGAAGGTATTTTTGCTCCACCATTCTATCAGTGTATTGTAATCAGCCAGTTTATGGCCTATCTCCCAATAAAGTTGGGGCGCCACATAATCTATCCATCCTTTCTGTAGCCATAACAATATATCGGCATACAAATCATCATAGTTCGTTTGCCCACCCTTTGTGTGGCTGCCCCTTGGGTCTTTGTCTGCATTGCGCCAAATACCAAAAGGACTGATGCCGAACTGGCATTTTTTATTTTCTTTTTTAATTACCTTACTCAAGCTCACAATAATAGAATCAGTGTTACTTCTGCGCCAGTCATCTCTGCTCAGGCCTTTTCCAAATTTTTGATACGATGCTGCATCCGGAAACTCTTGACCAGCTATCCTGTAGGGATAAAAATAATCATCAAAATGAATGGCGTCTACGTCGTAACGGCTCACTACGTCCTGCACCACAGCAGTTACAAATTTTTGTACGTCCTTGTTCCCGGGATCGAAATATTTTTTATCACCATAGGTTAAAAACCACTCAGGATGAAGCCGGGTAATATGTGTGGGAGCAATAGACGAAGTATTAATATTGAACACCGCCCGGTAGGGATTCATCCAGGCATGAAATTCCATTTTTCGTTTATGCGTTTCAGTTATCATAAACTCCAACGGATCGTAATAAGGAATGGGGGGCTGACCCTGGCGGCCGGTAAGCCACTGGCTCCAGGGCTCAAGGGGTGATGGATAAAAGGCATCGGTGGCCGGCCTTACCTGCACCACAACTGCATTCATGCCGTTGCGCTGGTGCATATCCAGCAATTTTACAAACTCCTGCTTTAGAATTTCAGTGCTGGTAGTGGGCCTGCTGGGGTAGTCTATATTACTTACCGTGGCTACCCATACAGCCCGTAATTCTTCCCGGGGGCTTTGAGTTTTTCCAACAGTATAAAAAAAGCTGAGAGCGCAAACGGCAAATAATTTTTTCATTCAAACAAATTAGAGAGGTTACTTATCTGCCCGCAATTTATCTAATAATTTATTTAAGGTGCGGGCATCTGTATCAGACAGGTTGTCAAAAATAGCATCCATATCGTGGTTGTGCGCATCTATTTTTTCCAGTAATAATTTGCCTTTTTCTGTGATGCTTACATCTACGAGGCGCTTATCGTCTGGGCAAGTATTTTTCTTCACTAGTTCTTTTAACAGTAGCCTGTCTACTATCCGGCTTGTGTCGCTCATCTTATCTAACATACGCTGCCTTATTTGCAAAGTAGAAATGGGCTGGCCTGCTCCACGTAAAATGCGCAGAATATTAAATTGCTGTGGTGTGATGTCTTCCTTATCGAAAAACAACCGCATCCTTTCATTTAACCAATTAGAGGTGAAAATAAAATTGATAGCGGCTTTCTGAAATTCGTTTCGAAAACTGGTCTGGTTAATATCTTGCTCTATACTCATGGCTGATTGAATGTGCAATATAAAAAAAAGTCTGCCAACAAAGGTGCTGGCAGACTTTGTAAAATAGCTATTTTCTTAGTTGTTGTAATAAAACTTCTCTTCCACTATCTTATCATCTTTTCAACGTTGCACCGGTACGTGGTTGTAATTCCTCACACCGTAATCTTTGTGTGTGTAATCGAACCACCATTCTACCACGGCGATGCCGTCGCTTATTAATACATTTTTCACCTTTGCTCCCCTAAATGCTGTTAGGCCGTTTACAAAAGCTTCTTCGTATGAACGATTCTCATCTTTACCTACCCGTTGAGGATAGTTATTATTCTGCATTACGGTATCATCTGCGTAAAATTTTTCAACTGCATCCAAAATTTTAGCATCCAGGATCATCTGGTTTAGTTCATCTACCAATGTTTTAAGTGTGCCTTAAATTCAAACTTTAATGTTTGAAGTGCAATCTTAATGTTTAAACATTAAATAACTCGCCCCCTGTATGTGAATTAATCAGGTTCTTTCTCAATATCCGTGGGCGAGGGTGTAGAGGAATCATTCGCTAGAGCGAATTCATTGAAATAAATTTTTACCAGCACAATGAAGTAGCTTACCAACAATGGACCAAATATCAACCCCATGAAGCCAAACAGGTTGAGACCAGCAATAACACCCAGCACGGTAACCAACGGGTGTACATTTCCAAGCTTCTTTAAAAGGCCCAATCTGGTGATATAGTCCACATTGCCGGTTACTACCAGGCTATAGATGCCCAAGCCTATTGCAGGCCAGGTAATGCCCGATGCCAGCATGTATACCACTATGGGCACCCATATAATCATAGTTCCCACTAGTGGAAAGAAAGCAAAAACCCCGGTCACAAATCCCCAAAGCCCCCAGTCATCCACTCCAAATATCCAATAGCCAAGTGTGGCAAAAATGCCCTGCACAATGCAAATAATAGGTATACCCAGTGCGTTAGCCCTTATCATCACTTTGGTTTCGCTGGCCAACTGGTTTACATTATGCCTCTTTAGCGGTATCACTTTGTTGAGGTACAACTCTATTTCTTTTCCATTTACCAGCAGGTAATAAAGCAAAAAGAACAGCATCAAAATATTGGTGGTAATACTGGCGGTACTGTTGATCACCTTGGGTATAAACGAAGTTATTTTTTGTGATAAGGCCTTGGTATTTTCCGGCGTGAGTATAGGTATGCCGATAAAATCGGCCACTCTTCCAGAAAAAAGTTTGATGCTTTCCAGTATCTTATCCTGGTTGTGCATGATAGCATTGATTTTGGGAGAAACCAAGGCCACGCTTATATAAATTGGAATAGAAATGATGATAAGAGACACCAGTATAAACAACAATGCCGTGCCGCCTTTGCTCCATTTGCGCTGGTAAACCAGTTGGAAGTAAAGGCCCCTACTTAATATGTATACCGTAACGCCACCCAACAGCCCCGGCAAAAAAATGTACATGCTGGCAAAAAGCATGTATCCTAACAGCACTATAAGAATCAATAAAATGAGCTGGCGCAATCGGTCATTAAAACTACTATTCATTTGAAATCAGTTTATAATGTTTGGGTTCACACTACTGCTTATCTTATTTCCACACAGATACTCCCTCGCTGCAATTGGAACAAATGTCGATATTTTTTCTGCCCATCATGATCTCTGACCGAAACTGTTTGTAGTTGGGATTGTGCCAGGTTTCTTTGAAAGACTCGTTTTTAAGATTTCCAAGACGGTGCATGGCATCTTTGTCAAAACAGCAGGGTACCACGAGGCCATCCCAGGTAATCACATTGGCATGCCACAACTTCCAGCATCTATTAGCCAGTTTATTTTTGGGTCGGTAAGTACCATCCACGTTTTTTTTATAGCGGCTATATTTATCAATGGTGGGAATGAGCTGGTTGGGGTCGTTCTCATAATCATACACCTGGGCAGATTTGAACCGAACTTCATCAACGCCAATCTCTTTAGCCAGTTGCTTGATTTCTTCGATCTGGTGTTCGTTGTGCTTTACCACCAGGAACTGGAAAAATACAAAAGGAGTTTTGCTCTTCAATTCCTTTTTCCACTTCACAATATTCTTTGCGCCTTCAATCACCTTTTCCAGGTTGCCACCCACTCTATATTGCTTGTAGGTTTCCTGTGTGGTGCCATCAATAGAAATAATCAGTCTGTCTAACCCACTCTCTACGGTTTTGCGGGCTGCTTCATCTGTTAGGTAATGAGCATTGGTGGAAGTAGCTGTATAAATTCCCTTATCAGATGCATATTTTACCATCTCTAAGAAATCGGTATTGAGGTAAGGCTCTCCCTGGAAATAAAAAATCAGGTAAAGCAACTCCTTATGAATATCGTCGATGGTTTTGCTAAAAAAATCGTTTTGCAGCATACCGGTAGGCCGGGTAAAAGCTCGCAGGCCGCTTGGGCACTCCGGGCAACGGAGGTTGCAGCTGGTGGTAGGTTCAAAAGAAACAGAAACGGGCAGGCCCCATTGCACGGGCTTTTTTGTTACAATACTGATGTAGTAGCTACTCAGTACTTTAATTCCATTCCAAACTCTATGAGGGGTAAGTTTGCTTACTAAATTAATGGTATCGTTCAGGTTCAACTGCGGCATCCCTGCAAATGTACGGCATCGCTCCTGATCCTTTGGCTTTGTAAAGCAGCCATTCAGCGTTTTGGCCTACAAGTGTTGGCATCTTTATGGATAAATCCCATTTATTGTGCAGCAACATCGGCTCCATCTTTAGCTGTTTGCAATACGTCGTTAAAACAAAGTTTGTTGCTGCGAAATTTCTCATAATTTTTAAAGATCACATTCAAGGCAATAAAATTCATTACATACGACCTCGTTTCGGCCGGCAGTTGCTGTTTGATATCCCAAAACGTAGGACTTTTTTTACCGCTGCGCTCCATGGCATTCCATACATTGCCCACACCCCAATTGTAGCTGGCGGCCACCAGCAACCAATCATTGTTCAGGTTGCGCATCCTGTCTTTAAGGTACCTGGCTGCAGTGTGCGTCGATTTTAGAAAATTCTTACGGTCATCGGTGGGCTGTTTGGTTTTAGATGCCGTGCTGATACCTTTAGAGGCTACCACTTTTTTGTTGCCGGAAACCAGTGCCGCCTTGCTTTGCTTTTCTACTATTTTCAGCCCGTACTCTTTGGCAACATCATCCATTATTTGCCAATAGCCCACTGCTCCGGCGGAGGATACCGCATTGCCATTGAAAGCACTTTCCAGCGCCAGTAACACTGCAAATTCTGTAGGGACATTATACTTTTTTAGAATGCTGGTTGCTTTAGGAAAAAACTGTTTGCTGCGGGTATACGTCCGCTGCAGGTAAGCCCGGCGACTGACAGAAAATTTTTCTACATAACTTTTAAACTGATCCTGGCAGCCTTCCCACATCTGCGGGTAAACTACATTGGCTTCCCTGATCAAAGTGGGGCAATCTTCCGCTATGGACGCTACCGAAATCTTTTTATTCTTCAAACTATCCTCATGGGCAGCCTGGCAGACCATCACACTGCTGATGCCGGCAATAAAAAAAAACATAGCTTTTAAGCGAATCCTACCCATAGAAATAAACGTTTGTTGTTGAAATATAGATGCAGATACAGCGTTTCTGTAAAATGTACAGTCCTAAACGCAGGGCATTGGCTGTTATTGTCTTTTACGCCCGCTTTAACAGTGTGAAAACTTATAAATATCAAACAATGAACATACGTCTCCTACCTATATTTTTATTGATGGCAGCCCAGGCCCAGGCACAAGATTTTACCACAAAAGACATTGCGCTCATGGAAGCCAATGCACACCAACGCATCCCACAAACGAATACATCTTCCTTTGCTTCAGATAATTTCGATGTAAAATATTACCGCTGTGTGTGGGAGTTAGATCCGGCAGTGAGGTACATCAGCGGCAGCGTGACGGTTTACTTTACCACCAATGCCACCACCAATAGCATAACGCTAGACATGATGAACAGCCTAGTTGCAGATAGTGTGAAGCAAAGGAACAGCGGGCTTGGTTTTTCACAAACCGCCAATACCATTACCATAAATTTTCCCACAGCCGTCAATGCCGGTGCATTGGATTCCGTAAGTATTTTTTACAAAGGCGTGCCAGCCAACACAGGGTTTGGTTCCTTCATTCAGAGCAGCCACGCAGGCACGCCGGTAATATGGAGCCTGAGTGAACCCTACGGTTCCCGTGACTGGTGGCCATGCAAAAATGGTTTGGACGATAAAGCAGATTCTATTGATATCATGATCATTCACCCAAACCAATACAAGGCTGCCAGCAATGGCTTGTTGCAAAGTGAAAAACCATTACCCGGCAACAAGACCGTTACACATTGGAAACACCGATACCCCATTGCATCTTATCTTGTTTGTTTTGCCGTAACCAACTATGTAGTTTTTAACAACAGCGTGCAACTGGGCGCTGTAAGCCTGCCCATGCAAACCTATTGCTACCCGGAAAACCAGGCCTTGTTTGAAACGCATACCCCGAAAGTATTGAGTGCCATGCAATTTTTTAATGCACGCTTCGGAGATTATCCTTTTATAAAAGAAAAATATGGGCATGTGCAATTTGGCTGGGGCGGCGGCATGGAACACCAAACCATGAGTTTTATTGTAACGCCCGATGAAAGCCTGATGGCACATGAGCTGGCCCACCAGTGGTTTGGCGATAAAATAACTACCCACAGTTGGCAAGAGATATGGCTGAATGAAGGCTTCGCTACACACCTTGCTGCTATGTACATGGAAAATACCTACCCTGCTACTATCTACACAAACCGAAAAGCAGTCATCAACAATATTACTTCTACACCCGGCGGAGCCGTAAAAGTAGATGACACTACCAATGTGGGCCGCATTTTTAATGGCCAGCTTTCTTATAACAAAGGTTCTTACCTGCTGTATATGCTTCGTTTTGTATTAGGCGATGCCAGCTTTTTCAAAGCCATCAACAACTACCTCAAAGACCCCTTGCTGGCCTATGGCTTTAGCAGTACCAAAGATTTAAAGAAACATTTAGAACAGGAGAGCGGCAAGAACCTTACAAAGTTTTTCAGCCAATGGTACGAGGGAGAAGGATACCCATCTTACAACGTGCAATGGAGTATGCTGGGGAGCAGCAATGTAAAAATTAAGATGAACCAAAGCACATCGCATCCCTCAGTTGCATTTTTTGAAATGCCGGTGGCACTAAAATTTAAAAATGCTACACAGGAAAAAACCGTTGTCGTAAACAATACCCTGAATGGCCAGGAATTTATAAAGCAAATAGGTTTTGTGCCCGATACCGTTTTGGTAGATCCTGAATACTGGATCATTTCTAAAAATAACAGCACACAAAAAATTACGCCCGGTAACAGCGGCGAAGGAATGGTAGAAATTTATCCTAACCCCGTGATCAATCCTCTAACTATTTTCATACATGATTTTACTGCTGCAACTGCCCATATACAAATAAGCAATGCGGCGGGGCAGATAATGTATAAACGTACTGTTACCTTAACCAACGGTGCAGAACTGATACAGCTTCCCACACAACAATGGGCACGGGGAATATATTTTGTGCAGGTAGTTGCCGGGGGCAAAAAAATTGTAAAAGAGATTGTTAGATAGCGCAAAGCCGCATATGCGCAGATTAATCAGCGAATCTGCGGCTTTATGAGTTTTAGTCGCACATAGTGATCATTAAACCTTTATCGATTTTCACGAATCCCTCAGCTTTACAGATTAATCTGCGCATCTGCGGCTTTATGAGTTTTACCCCACACATAGTTATCATTACCCTTTTTCGATTTTACGAATTAATCTGCGCATCTGCGGCTTACAAAATTGTGAGGCTACATTAAAAATTGTCAACCAAATTGTGTGCTAATGTTTTAGTTTTACAGCCCAGCTCAACCACACTCACTCAATGGCCAGCAGAAAAAAAAAGCGTAACAAAACAAACTGGCTCATACTTTTCATCTTGCTGGCTTCTTTTGGTGTGGCTACTTATTTATTCAATAGGTTTTACAACCGGCCAGCCTTTGTGCATTACCCCGCCTTTGCCATAGACATGCCCTCCCGGTACAACATACATGGCATAGATGTGAGCCGTTATCAAAAAACAATTGGCTGGAAATTGGTTAAGCAAATGGAGGTGGAAGACATTCGCATAGGTTTTGCTTTTATGAAAGCTACCGAAGGGGTAGCCAACCTCGATGCGCAGTTTAGAAGAAACTGGGTGCAGGCAAAAAAAGCCGGCATACCACGGGGCGCTTACCATTTTTTTATAGCCAGCAAAAGCGGTAAGGCCCAGGCCGAAAACTTTTTAGAAAACGTAGACCTGCAACCCGGCGACCTTCCACCTGTGCTGGATATTGAACAAACCAACGGCGCATCTGTTACAGATTTGCAACAAAGAGTAGATGACTGGTTGCGGGTGGTAGAAAAAAAATACAAAACAAAACCCATCATCTACACCAATGTGGCGTTTTATGAAACCTTTCTTGCCGGCCGGTTCGACGACTACCCTCTGTGGGTGGCCCACTACCTGGTAAAAGACAAGCCAAGGATAAAACGTGCGTGGCATTTTTGGCAACACAGCGAAAAAGGCAGGGCCAATGGCATCAATGCCTTTGTAGATTTTAATGTTTTTAATGGAGACAGTGCGGCTTTTGAGGCTTTGTTGCTACAATAAATATTGTAAAAAATAATTATGGAAGACGAAACAAGGGCATTCCTGGTATTGATTTTAAACAGCATTGCCCTCACGCTCATATGGATGATTGCCAACATGATGGTGGGCATCTACATCGGCCTGGCTTTTTTTGAGGGCAGCCCCAACTGGAAAAATATTGTGTACTACATACTGGCCCTGGGCACTTTTATCCTGCTGGTTAAGCGCCTAAGAAGCAAATGGAAACCATTTTTTTAACTGCTGTGATCCTGCACAATCTGCCATTTATTTTTAATCTTTTTAAACAGGAGGGTAAAATGACCTTCCAGGTTTCCAATGCTGCGGGTAAGATGCCATTTACCCACTACAGAAAAATACAACACAGACAGACGCTTTACATGCAGGATGTCGAAATCTAGTTTACCCATAGCAGCTGTATCCGGGTAGCCTTTCTTATAATTGTCAAGTGTGTTCTGCCAGCCATAGGTTACGCCCGATTTTCCAATAAACATCAGCGAATCATTCTTCCAGTAAGTGTCCATAAAACTCACAAGGTCTCCTTTGTTCCAGGCAATTTTTTGCTCGTGTATGGCACTCATGATGGCCTGCTCATCTTTGTTTTGCGCAAAACTTCCCAGGCACAGGAAACAACAAAAGCTAATCAGTAATATTTTCATCTTTGATCGATTTAATGTTACAAGTTAAGCAAAAAGATGACCGTAAATCGAACCTGCCAGGTAACCTGCAAAGCAGCCACAGCACATTCTCATATTTAACAATTGCCCCCATCATATATTTTAATCCCTGCCCCCTTAGGCCTAACTTTGCAATCCTAATAAAGCTTATCATTCGTATGAAAAATAAATTGTGGATTTACCTGGGGTTCTTCGCTGTGTTATTGGGTGTTTTTTACCTTTTTTTCTTCCGGGATTATGACTTTTCTGCTTCCCGCCTGGGTGTAATTAACCCACTGGTGCCGGCCTTTAAATTCGTAGACCAGGATGGCAAAACACTCACGCAGTCAGATACAGATGATAAAGTATACGTAGCAGAATATTTCTTTACTACCTGCAAAGGCATTTGCCCAAAAATGAATGCCAACATGCGCCGCATTTTCGACCTGCAAAAAGACAATCCCAAATTCATGATCATCTCTCATACCTGTATGCCTGAAGTAGATAGCATGCCGGTTTTAAAAGCTTATGAACAAAAGATGGTCAACGGACTGCTGGTAAAAAATGGAGATGGTTCCTATAAACTAAACCAGTTGCAGGGTGCGGCTGATGTGAAGCCGGATAACAAGAACTGGCATTTTGTAACCGGGGATAAAAAGCAACTCTACGACATGGCCCGCCTGGGTTATATGATAGACAATGGCAAACCGGATAGCCTGCAGCGCATAGAAGACGAATTTATACACACACAGTTTTTTGCATTGGTTGATAAATACCGAAGAGTGCGGGGCATTTACGATGGCCTCAAGGAAGATGAAATTCAAAAGTTGATGATAGACATCAATGGCTTGCTTAAAGAAAAAGTAGCTCCCAAAAGATTTATGTCTGGCTTTACCAACAACCCCAACTAAGCTGCCATGGAAAACAATGCAACTATTTTAAAAAGAAACGGGCTAAGTGTTACAGAAAGCCGCAAAAAAATACTGGAACTTTTCTTAGATTCTAACGGAGCACTGGCTCATGCGGATATTGAAAGTAATGCGGCAGTAAATTTTGACAGGGTGACTGTTTACCGTACCCTGCAAACTTTTGTAGAAAAAGGCATCATCCATCAAATACCCACCACAGATAATTCTATTTTGTATGCCCTTTGCAAACACAATTGCCAGCAGGGCAAGCATCACGACAACCATGTGCATTTTATTTGCAACAATTGCGATAAAACCTTTTGCCTCGATGATGTGATGGTTCCTACGGTAAAACTACCGACCGGCTTTACACCCTCGGAAGCCGCCATGGTGGTAACGGGGGTTTGCGGAGATTGTAAGTAATAACTGTTTATAAAAAACTAAAAGGCTTTCTCAAAGGCACGGCATTTCTCGCAAACACAAAAGACATACAAAGTGCAGTAAGATGTCGGTTGATACTAAATCGTCAGCTCGTTGCTTCCTTTGTTTCGTTGTGTGAAACTCTTAATTGATCGCATCCATTTCCTGCTTCACAAAATCCATCAGCACTTTTATTTTATCTGGAGAAAAATCAAATTCAAGCCCTGCGGTTTTATACAACTCAGGCAATGTTTTGGTAGCGCCCAGGGCCAGGGCATTGCAGTAATTATCCAATGCCTGCTGCGGATTGTTTTTGTATTGCATCCACATTCCGATTGCACCCAGTTGTGCGATGCCATATTCAATGTAGTAAAAAGGCACTTCAAACAAATGCAGTTGGCGCTGCCAGGCATTGCTGCGGTACTTTTCCAGGCCGCTATAATCTACCACCGAATCCTGGAATTCTGAAAGTGTTGCTACCCAGGCAGCAGTTCTTTCTTCATGCGTATGCACAGGATGTTCGTACACCCAATGTTGAAATTTATCGATAGTTGCAATCCAGGGAAAAATAGTGATTACTCTTTCTAGCTGGTGCTCTTTGGCCCTTTGCAGATCTGCATCATTGTCAAAAAAACTTTCCCAATGGTTCATGGTAAAAAGTTCCATAGCCATGCTGGCTACTTCTGCAATTTCCATGGGGTATTCCTTAAAACCGCTAAGGGAAAGCGGATGCGCTAAAAAAGAATGTACTGCATGCCCACCCTCATGCAACATGGTAGTTACATCATTCATCTGCCCGGCTGCATTCATAAAAATAAAGGGGGCTCCGCTTTCTGCCAGTGGGCAATTGTAACCTCCCGGAGCTTTGCCTTTGCGGCTTTCCAAATCAAGGTGATTGAGTTCCTGCATTTTTTGCAGGCACTCACCAAAGAAAGGCCGGAGCTGGTTAAAACAATCAATTGATTTTTTCAGCAACTCGTCGCCGTTGGTAAAGGGACGCAAGGGTTTGGTGCCTGCCGGCTCTGCATCCATATCCCAGGGGCGCAAGGTATCGAGACCTAACTTTTCTTTTTTCTTTTGATAAATTTCATTTACCAGCGGCATCACATGCTGCTTCACGGCTGCATGAAATTGAAAACAATCTTCTTTGCTGTAATCAAAGCGGCCAAGATCTTTGAAACGATAGTCACGGTAGTTTTCAAAGCCGGCATTGTGGGCTTCTTTATCCCGCAGGGCCACCAGCTTATCATACAGTTCATTCAGTTGAGGAGTATTCTGCAATCTTCTTTCCTGTATTTTATGATAAACTTCCTCCCGCAGATTCCGGTCTTCATTTTCTAAAAACTTGGCAGCCTGCTGCAAGGTGTATTCTTCTCCACGTACAGTCACCATCATAGCGCCCGTAATTTGCCCAAACTGTTGTTGCAACACTGCCGTTTCTGCCTGCAGTGGAATATTTTCTTCTTTAAAAAGTTCTATGTTTTTACGAATGCTACGGAGGTAAGTTTCGTAACTGGCTGCATCCAATTCCTGCAGTGCGGGTGCAGCCAGCAGCTTTTTGTTGAGCGCATCCTGCAGGGGTTGAATGTTGGGTTGAATTTCCATGCAAAAGAAATTAAAGGCTTCTTCCAGCACTTTATTTTCTGTGTCGCAGGTCATTTTTATTTGCCTCCAGCAAGCGTCTTCACTCACCACCGCTTCCAGTTCACTCAGGTCTTTTAGAAATTGCTCCAAAGCGGGCTTATCGCCGAGCTCACGGCTAAGTAAGGTTTTAAAGTATGGCTCAAGGCTTGCCCAATCTGTTACAACAAAATTAGCAGGAAGAAAAGTACGGGGCGTTTTTGTGATAGCGGCAGAATACATAGTTGAAACGGGTGATGAGTTATGAATGAATTACGAATGAAGAGTTACGAATGGTGGGTTATGAATTATGAGTGATGAATTATGAGGGATTAATGAATTACGCATGACGAATTACGAATGGTGGGTTATGAATTATGAGTGATGAATGATGAGGGATGAATGATGAGGGATGAATGATGAGTTATGAATCTGTTTTGCATGATGGATATTTTTTGCGAGTGGTGGGCCAAATCAAAATAAACAAATGAGTTTGATGAATATAAAAAGCCAAAGTTGAAAAAGAATCTTCGAGGATTTCACCCCCTACATTCTATAGGGGCAGGCTTTCACCTTTGACCTTTCACCTTTGACCTTTCACCCCCTACATTCTATAGGGGCATGCTTTCACCTTACGCCGCCCTACGCCATTTTACGTGGCGAGTTAATCTTTTTTACCGGTGCATTTTTAGGTGTGGCAGATTTTGGGGCTGCTGCTTTTTTAGCCGTTTTCTTTTCTGCAACGGCGGCTGAAGCATCGTCCTGCCCAGCCTCTTCTTCGCTTGCCTCAGATAGTTTAATTTCAATGCCGGCCTTAGTTAATATCTCAAACCATTTCACCATCTTTTTCATATCGCTGCCATAAACCCTTTCAAAGTCCATTTGGGGATATACTTTTTCAAAATAAGCTTTAATGGCTTTACCATCAGCTTTGGCATCGGGCAAAGCTTCTTTGCTGGCTTGCATGGCTGTAAATACATCTACAAGGTTTACATTGTCCGCAGTAGTGTACACTTCAATGCTTTCCAGGTGAGAAAACTGGTGTACCCGGTTACTTACAAACTTGGTAGACTTATCTTCCAAAGAACGAACGAGGCCGCCGTCTGCTTTCGAAGAAATCAATTCGTACAAACCACCCAAACCTGTTACAGAAACCATCTTATTATAACTCATATCAATAGATTAATTGTTTAAAAATTTCAGGGTTGCAATTTAGCGGTAATATGGCAATTAACCCCACAACTTTTCTGTTAAACGATTTTAACAGAAATAAATTAATTGGAGCGCCTGTTTTGGTTACGCCCTGCCGTCTAACGAGCAAACGAATTTTTTTATGTTCAGATTAGCTTTCGCAATTATAGTGATGAGTGCCCTTTCTCAAACGGGTTTTGCTCAAACAGCTTCTATCAAGGGTGTTGTAACCGATAGAACCGACAATACAGCCCTTGCAGGCGCAACTATCAGCCTTTTATTACAAAAAGACAGCAGTGCTGTAAAGAACACAGTAAGTGATGCCACCGGCTTTTTTGAGTTTAGCAGCTTGGGCAACGATAGCTTTATCGTAAAAGTAACTAGTTTGAGCTACCAGGAATACCTCTCCTTTGTAACCTTAAAAGACAATGTGAACAGGGACCTTGGCGTAATAAAACTTGATAAACAAGGAAAGGACCTCGCAGGCGTAACTGTTGTGGGAAGAGCCGCCCCGGTTATTCAGAAAGGAGATACCTCACAGTTTAGTGCCAGCCAGTACAAAGTAAATCCTGATGCAACGGTAGAGGACCTCATTAAAAAAATGCCGGGTATAACTGTTGCAAAGGATGGCACCGTAACTGCCCAGGGCGAGCAGGTGAGAAAAGTAACCATTGATGGCAAAGACTTTTTTGGCGACGACGCTACGGCTGCCCTGAAAAATTTACCGTCGCAGGTAGTTGACAAAATTCAGGTGTTCGACCGCCTCAGCGACCAGGCCCAATTAACCGGAGTAGATGATGGAAATTCTACAAAAGCCATCAATGTTGTAACTAAATCAGGTCTCAGGAATGGCCAGTTCGGCCGTATTTATGCCGGCTATGGCACAGACGAGCGTTATGCTGCCGGTGGTAATGTTAGTTTTTTCAAAGGCGACAGGCGCCTTTCTTTTGTAGGTAATTTCAACAACATCAACCAGCAAAATTTTGGCTCGCAGGATCTGCTGGGTCTTACCAGCAGTGGCGGAGGTGGCCGTGGTGGTGGCGGTGGCGGCTGGGGTGGCTGGGGCGGTAACGATAATTTTTCTGTTGGGCAATCCCGTGGCATCAGCAAGACCGATGCAATAGGCATCAATTTTAGCAACAAGTACGGTCCTAAATTAGACGTTACAGCCAGCTATTTTTACAACAATAGCAAGAACACCAACCAGTCTGTGGTAAATACCGAAACCTACACAAGAGACGGCAATAATTTATTTACGAAAGAAGCAGGCAACTCCGTAACCGACAATTACAACCACCGGTTCAACATGCGTTTAGAATATAAAATAGATTCTAACAACAGCATCTTCATTATACCGAACGTAAGCATCCAGGGCAACAATTCAAATGGGTTTTCCAATGTTCAGAACTATCGCGGACTTTCCGATTCTGTCAGCAATTCCATCGTGAGATCAATGGCAGAAAGAAGTGGATATAATATTAGAAACAACATCATGTATCGCCATTCGTTTGCTAAAAAAGGCCGTACTATTTCCCTGGGCCTAAACACAACTTTCACCAAAAATACCGGCGAAACAATTACAGATGCTCTGTACCGGTTTTTCGACAATGGTGTGAGTGAAGATTCCCTTCAAAATCAATTTTCTGATAACCTTACCAATGGTGAAACCTACAATGCAACCGCTACCTATACAGAACCATTGGGCAAAAAGGGCCAATTGCAAATTGAATATTCACCCAGTATACAAAAAAACAATTCCGATCAGCAAACCTTTAATTACGACGGACAAAAATATTCGGAGTTTGACAACACTTTATCTAACCGGTTCGACAATACCAATACCACCAACAGGGGCGGTGTAACGTATCGCCTGGTTAAAAACAGGGATGACATGTTTTCTGTGGGTATTAATTTTCAGTCTGCCAGGTTAGAAAGCCAGCGCACATTCCCCACAGTTAGCTCCGTAAACCAGTCTTTTTTCGACTTCTTACCAAATGCTATGTGGCGCAAAAAAATATCTCCATCCAGCAATATCCGGGTATTCTTCCGGTCGTTTGTAAACTTCCCCTCTGTAACGCAGTTGCAGGATGTGGTAAACCTAAACAATCCTTTACGGGTGAGTGCCGGCAACCCTGGCTTGAAGCAAAGCAATTCTCAATTTATTGCGGGACGTTATTCCTATACAAACTCTAAAACAAGTAAAAGCTTTTTTGCCAACTTGTTTGTTCAATCAGCTGGCAATTATATTTCAAACGCCACTTTTATAGCAGCGCAGGATTCTACCATTCAGCAGGGCATCGTGCTCAAAAAAGGATCGCAGTTGAGCAAACCCGTGAACCTGGATGGGTACAAGAGCTTGCGTAGTTTCTTTGCCTACAGCATGCCTATCAAAGCCATTAAAACTACGCTGAACGTAAACACAGGCTTTAGCTATTCTAGATTGCCGGGCCTGGTGAACTATGCCAGTACCAGCACAGACAATTATGTTTACAATGGAGGAATTGTATTGGCCAGTAACATCAGCGAATATGTAGATTTCAATTTAAATTACAATGCGAGTTTCAATGACGCTAAAAACTCTTTTAATGCCAATTTGAACAACAGGTTTATCAACCAGTCCACCGGGGCTGCTGTAAACCTGTTAAGTAAAAGTGGTTGGTTTGTACAAAATGATGTGACCAATCAAACTTTCAGCGGATTGAGTGATGGGTTGAACCAAAGCTTTTGGTTGTGGAACGCAGCCATCGGTAAAAAGTTTTTAAAAAATAAAGCGGGCGAGTTGAAACTCTCTGTGTTTGATTTGCTGAAGCAGAATCAGAGTATTTCCAGAACTGTTACAGAATCCTACATACAGGATATACAAAGCCAGGTGCTGCAACAATATTTCATGCTCACTTTCACCTACAACGTAAAAAACTTTGGCGTGGCCAAATCTTCCGGGAGAGGCGGTGCAGATGGGGAAGGCGGCAGGAGAATGGGTGGACCAGGTTTTTAAAATTGAAGTGTCTTTAAAATTCAGTTGGGCAAATGCTTAACTTTAAAGCGAACACACAAAAATGATTTTTTGAAGCAGCCCGAGTCTACTGAAAATAATACCAACGCTGATCCTGTAAATTTTAAGGACATCGTGGATCAATGGCAGAATATGGTATACAATACCGCTTTAAGTATTGTGCAGGTAGAGGCAGATGCTGAAGATATAACGCAGGATGTTTTTTTAGATGTTTACGAAAAGCTGCCTGCATTTAGGGGAGAAGCGCAACTCTCCACCTGGATTTACCGGATAACCGTAAACAATGCGCTGGATTTTGAGAAGAAGAAAAAAAGGCAAAAAAATGGTGGGTTATTCAGGCAAATATTTAGGGTAAAAGAAGACGACGAGCCTGTTAATTTTAACCACCCGGGCGTGCTGTTAGACAACAAGGAGAAAGCGGCGGCATTGTTCAAAGCTTTGAAGAAATTACCCGAAAAACAGCGGGTGGCTTTTACACTTCATAAAATAGAAGGGCTGCCTTACCAGGAGGTTGCAGCCATTATGAACACAAGTCTTTACGCTGTAGAATCGTTGATGGTGAGGGCCAAGGCGGGATTAAAAAAAACTCTGGAACAATTTTACCAATCAGAAGCCTAATAAAATATCATGGAGAAAAACAAGCTTGCCAAACTCGTACACGAAACCATAGAAGCTATGGATGGTGCTGAAAGAGCCACCCCGGCACCCTTTTTACTTACACGCCTACACGCAGCCTTGAGGCGGGAAGAAGTTTCTTACTGGGAACGCATCACTGTATTCCTCTGCCGGCCAGGTGTAGCAGTAGCAGCAGTATTGCTCGTGCTGGTGCTCAACTTTTTTATGTACACTTACAGCAAAGCCAACCAGGGTAGTTTTCAAACCATTGTTACCGGTGCCGACGAATACTCCATGATAAACCCGGCGGCATTATTTGATATTGAAAACACACAACCATGATGATCAGACCTAAGAATAGTAAAACCCTTTTAGTGATCATTGCTGCATTGCTTGCGCTAAATATTGCCGGTGTCATGTTGTTTTTTGCCAAGACTCCCTCGGGCAAAAGAATGAGCTATACCGAACAGCGCAAAAATGCCATGCAAAATTATCTAAAGAATGATTGTGGTTTTTCTGCAGAGCAGCTTGTACAATTTGATAGCCTTGCGGAGCGCCACAAGAGAGAAATGCAGCCAGTGTTTGATCAACTAAAAAAAGAAAAAGAGCAGCGTGTGAAAAATCTTGCTCAAGGCCAGTTTAGCGATACAGCAATAGCTTTGGCAGTAAACAACACCCTGGCTAAACAGCAGGAGGTAGAAACCAAAATGCTTTTGCAGCTGAGAGATGTGCGCAACCTATGCAATGAGCAACAGAAAGTAAAGTTTGACAGCGGCCTGCACAAAATGTTTGCCCGCAGGGCCGATAGGTCAAAGAAAAATTAAATTTTGCATTCACTTACAATGAAACTGAAAGAACAATTTCTTTCGTTACCACCTTTTACAATCCTACCACATAACGAGGGACCGTTAGGGTTCGCTCTCCTCTTTCCCAATTTCTACCAGCACTCTATCAATGGTTTCTTTCAAAGTTTCATAGGGTGTAAATCCCCTGGCTACCATGGTAAATTTTAAATCGCCGGTTTGAATGAACACACAAGGGTAACCCGTTACTTGCAAATGTTTCACCATAGAAAATTCGTAGTAAGCCATTTCCTTGTACTCCTCGCTGTGTAACTTCCCAAAAAACATTTCCTCCTGTATGCTGTACTTTTCCAGCAGGTGCAGGTAAGCCTGGTCATCTGTTAAGTCTCTTCCCCCGGCATGCAAAGACTTCTGTAAATCTCCGGCAAACTCTACCGCTCTATCAGGATAAATTTCTTTAAAAATACACATAGCAATGGCGGGCTTTTCAGAATTGGGATACCAGTCGCTGTCGTCAGGATTATTGATATGCCACAGGTAATCCTGGCCGAATTTGACTCCTGTCAAGGCTTCTACATTTTTGTAAGCACTGGCAATATAACCTGCCGTAACGCCAATGTGCACGGGGTTTTCCGGCAATACCATACCCCCGCTCAACACATCTATATCAAAGACTTCCTTGTATTCTTCGGCAATTTTTTGAATAACGGGGCTAAACCCATAGCACCATCCACAGTAGGCATCATAGCAATAGATTAATGCAGGCTTAACCATAATTTTTATTTAAAATGTAAAAAAAGGCTGTCTTAACACGCAAGGTATTTCACACCAAGACCATAAAGAAATAGAGAGTGAAAAAAGAATTTTGTTGATAATCAATCGTTGTTTCTTTGGCTCCTTTGTTTCGTTGTGTGAAACCTACTATTTTGGAGACAACCTTTGCAAATTTATACCAGTTGGGCGAACTTATCTTCGGGTAAACTTTATTTCCATCATCTTAAAATCTTTACCATCGGGGCCGCGGCCATACATGGACATTACATGCGTGTTGTCGTGCTGGATAGTAAATATTTTCGTAAGCCATTCAAATTTAATGGAAACTTAATGGGCCTCCAACCAATTGCTACCGAAGCCAAGCTCAGCATCGGTGGGTACATCGTTTGGTAACGGCATAGCGGTTTGCATGCAGTTTAAAATAAGCGGCTTGATGGCTTCCAGCTCTTCCTTCAACACGTCGAACACCAATTCATCATGCACCTGCAGCAACATCTTACTTTTAAAGTTCTTACTTTTTATCTCCCCATCAATCTTAATCATGGCCAGCTTTATCATATCTGCAGCCGTGCCCTGAATGGGCGAATTGATGGCATTTCGTTCGGCAAAACCTCTAACAGTGAAATTGGCACTGTTTATATCCCGCAACCAACGCTTGCGTCCCATCAGTGTTTCCACATAGCCGTTCTCCTTGCAAAAATTGATCGTATCATCCATATACTTTTGAATGTTGGGAAACTCCTGCTTGTAATTATCAATGATCTCTTTTGCTTCAGCCCTTGGTATAGAAAGATTCTCCGCAAGGCCGAAGGCTCCCTGCCCGTAGATGATGCCAAAGTTCACGCTCTTGGCTTTGTAGCGCATTTCCTTGGTCACTTCTTTTTCATCTATCTTAAATATTTTGGCTGCCGTGGCGGTGTGAATATCACGCCCTGTTTTAAATGCATCGCACATATTTACATCGCCGCTAATGGCGGCTACAATGCGCAATTCTATTTGAGAATAATCGGCAGAAACCAGCACATGCCCCTCGGAGGCTGGCACAAATGCTTTCCTGATCTCCCGGCCTTTGTCTGTTCTGATGGGAATATTTTGCAGGTTCGGATTGTTGCTACTCAGCCTGCCAGTTACCGCAACGGCCTGCGCATAACTGGTGTGCACCCTGCCGGTTTTAGGGTTAATCAACTGCGGCAAAGCATCTACATAGGTAGATTTTAATTTTGTCAGTTCTCTGAATATCAAAATATCGTCGCATATTTTGTGCTGGCCGGCGAGCTTAGCCAACACATCTTCGCCCGTGGCGTACTGGCCTGTTTTGGTTTTTTTTGCTTTGGCATCCAGCTTCAGTCTATCAAATAACACTTCGCCCAATTGCTTAGGGCTGGCCAGGTTAAAGCGCACACCAGCTTGCTCATACACACTTTCTTCAGCAATTTTAGCATCAGCAGCAAGTTCTGTAGAATAGCCCGCCAGGAAATTGACATCTACTTTGATGCCTTCAAATTCCATCCCTGTCAACACTTTCACCAATGGATTTTCTACTTCATAAAAAACTTTTTCTACCTGCTTCAAACCAAGCTGCGGTAAAAAAACATTCTTGAGTTGCAGCGTAATGTCTGCATCTTCTACCGCATATTCTTTGGCCCTTTCTATTTCTACTTCCCGCATGGTGCCTTGTCCCTTGCCTTTTTTACCAATCAGTTCCGTAATAGGTATGGGTTCGTACGCAAGATATTTAGCACTCAGCAGATCCATACTTCTTTTGCCATCTGGTTCAATCACATAATGGGCCAGCATGGTATCAAACAATTTTCCTTGGAGCTCCACTCCATACCACTTTAATACGAGCAGGTCGTACTTTAGATTGTGCCCTATCCAGGTTTTACTTTCATCTGCAAACAAACCTTCCAATTGGCCTAGTATTTCGTTGGTCTGTTCCCGGTCGTGCGGGCAGGGGATATAATAACCCGTTCCGGGTGTGATGGAAAAACTGAGTCCCACCAGCTCGGCAAGGTTGGCATCTATGTTGGTCGTTTCGGTATCAAAACAAATTTCAGACTCGCCAGCAAATGCTTGCAGCATGCCGGCAATGGCATCTGATGTTTGCAGCAGTTGATAATCGTGGGGCGTATTCGTAATGTTTTTGTCTGCAGAAAAAAATGTGGGCTCTTCCACTACTGTGCCGCTCCAGTTGGCTTTTGCGGGTTCCTTTTCTGGCTCTGGGTTTCCAAAAAGATCCAGTTGAGGCTTTTCGATGGTCGGTCTTCTTTCATCTGTAGCCAGCGAAATATCTTCTCCCAAAATTCTTTTGGCAATGGCTTTAAATTCCAACTCTGTAAAAACCTCTATCAAGGCTTCTTTATTCCACTCCTGCAGACCGTAATCTCCTTCATGAAATTCTACGGGCACATCAATAATAATGGTAGCTAGCTTTTTACTAACGATGGCCATTTCTTTTCCGTTTCTCACTTTTTCACCCAGGGCACCTTTGATGTTGTCTGCATTGGCCAGCACATTCTCCAGCGTACCAAATTCTTTGAGTAGTTTAGCGGCAGTCTTTTCCCCAACCCCGGCAATACCGGGAATATTATCTACTGCATCGCCCATCAATCCCAAAATATCTATCACCTGGGCCACATTTTCTATACCCCATTTTTCGCATACTTCCTTCGGCCCTAAAATTTCCAGGGTGCCTCCCTGGTAAGGCGGTTTGTATATTTTAATATTTTCTGACACCAATTGTCCGTAGTCTTTATCGGGTGTTACCATGTAAACTTCGTAGCCTGCTTTTTCAGCCTGTTTGGCCAGGGCACCAATAATATCATCTGCCTCGTAACCGTCCTTTTCTATCACAGGAATATTAAAAGCTC
Source organism: Chitinophagales bacterium (assembly GCA_038257335.1). Classification (GTDB taxonomy): domain Bacteria; phylum Bacteroidota; class Bacteroidia; order Chitinophagales; family Chitinophagaceae; genus Ferruginibacter. The sequence continues at coordinate 54,806 of JBBSJJ010000006.1, forward strand.
TCAGAATCCTTTGTATATCCGGGACGGCTCCCCTGATATCTTCCGGCGTTTCCTGGCGGTTGGCTTTGTAATCTGCAAAGTCTGTATGCCTTTCTGTTACGGCATGAGTATCAAAGCATACAGCAATATGCGTAGGCTTTTGATTGTTGATGAGGTCTATGAGTGTGTTTACAAAGCCAAACTGGGCATTCGTGTTTTTGCCCTTTGTGGTAACCCTGGGACTCCTGATAAGAGCATAATAGGCTCTAAAAATGAGGGCATACGCATCGAGTAAGAAGAGTTTTTTTTGCATAGCGCAAATGTAGATTTTTGAAATTATAATTCACTTCCCTGTTTTGCTCCAGGTTAGGGCCAGTTTGGTTTTTATAAAAAAGAATTTGAGGCTGCTTGGCATTTTTTTTGTTTCTTTAACAACGGTTTTCCTCTTCACGAGGCCAACTTCTCCTTTATCCCATTTAAAGCTCTGCTGATTAGCTGCTTTTTTATTGACTTTCCCAAACCATAGATTATGTTTAAGTTTTACACATTATTGACAGCTGTCTGCCTTTTTTATACCGCCGTTTTTGCACAAACACAAACACCCGTTTATCTATCGCAAGCAATACCTAATGCTAATTCTAAGGGCTTTTACCAATACCTGCCTGCAGATTATACTACCAGCTCAAAAAATTACCCATTAATTATTTGGGTGCATGGGGCGGGGCAGGTGGGCCAGGGCAATACGACTGATCTTCCAAAAGTTTTAGAATGGGGTGTTCCTAAAATAATCAGTGAAGGTAGATTTCCTGCAAGTTTTACTGTAAGAGATAGTAGTTTTTCCTTTATCATTATCTCTCCTCAGTTTCTTGGCTGGCCATCGGGTAACAACGTGTCTGCAATGATTTCTTATGCCGTTAGCAATTATAGGGTAGACCCCGCCAGGATTTACCTGATGGGTATTAGTGCTGGTGGTGGTGCGGTATGGGAATTTGCAAGCACAAGCGTTGCTAGTAGTGATAAACTGGCTGCTATTATCCCTTTTTGCGGAGCACTAACTCCTACACAAACGCTTGCCAACAGGATAGCTGCTTCCAATTTGCCTATATGGGCCTTTCATAATACCAATGATGGCACGGTACCGGTTGCCCATTCCCGCAGCTGGAAGAATTTTATTAATGCATATGTACCCACGCCCAATCCTTTGGCCAAACTTACTGAGTTTCCGGTGGTGAGCAACGATCCTGTGATAGCCCATGAATGCTGGAGCCTTGCCACTTTACCAACTTATAAGCCTGATGGAATAAATATTTACGAATGGCTCTTAGGGTATAGAAAAAGAACTACCAGCACAAACCTGGTTCCGCTTGCAAGTGCGGGGCAAGACCAGGGAATCGTATTGCCTGCAAATGCGGTATTGGATGGATCTGGCTCAATAGACCAGGATGGAGTGATTGTGTCTCACAGGTGGCGAAAAGTAAACGGCCCGGCTTCTTATAGTTTTTCTGATTCTACCGCTCCCATTAATACCGTTTCAAATTTAGTGCAGGGCGTTTACGAATTTGAACTCACTGTAACAGACAATTTAGGAGCCGTATCAAAAGACAATGTAATTATAAATGTGTATGTTTCTCTGCCTCCAGGTGCTCAGCAAAGAGTATTAATTGACATTGGCTCCTCTGACAGTAATGGTGGCACAATAACCAATTCCCCCAGCATTAATGGAAATATTTGGAACAATATGACCGACGCACGGGCCGGTGTACGGATCAGCAATGCGCTTACTATTAACAACCAGGTTTCGGGCATTGCTCTTGAAGTAATAAACCGCCTGGATGGAACCTTTAGTACCAACTCTACAGGTATGGGAAATGGCAATACTGCTGGCATTGTAAGTGATTACCCGGCAAGTGCCACTGCAGATCATGCTTTAATTCATTTTAGTGCAACAAACGGTATCTGGAGAGTAAAGGGATTGCAATCAGATAAAATTTATACCATAAAATTTTGGGGTACCAGGAGTAATACTACGGCAGCAAGAAGTGCAGAAATTAAACGTGCCGATGATAATGTGTGGAAATCATATAATGCTACCGGCAACATTAATTACAACAACGCCGCAGTGTTTAACATTACCGGAAAAACCGAAATGGATTTTAATATCAGAACAAAAGCTGGGAGCGATTTTTCTGCCCTTAACGTGATAGATATATCTTATGGTGCCGGGGGTGATACCATTATTCCGCCTCCCTCTGTAAATCTTCCTCCAGTGGCAAGAGCCGGATCTGACACAACTTTGCAACTGCCCACAGATTCTGTTACCCTAAGAGGGTGCAATTCTTATGACCCCGAATCAGCGGTATTAAAATACAAATGGAGAAAAATATCAGGACCAACGTCATTCCAGCTTCTTGTGGACAGCGTTTGCGCTCCCAAAGTAACAGCCTTAGTGGAAGGATCCTATTCTTTTGAACTTACGGTAACCGATACCGCCGGCCTCACAGGTAAAGATTCTGTTTCTATAACGCTTCGATCGATACTTCCTACACCCTGGCCAGCACAGGTAACTCCACTGTGCAGCCAACCGTATAAAGTTGTAGTGGTAGGATCTTCTACAAGTTTTGGTACCGGTGCCAGTCCTATTGATAGTTCCTGGGTAAGAAAGTTTACAAAATATCTTTCTATACAAAACCAACAGATCCAGGTTATTAATATCGCCACCTTAGGGTTAACCTCCTGGGATGTTTCTCCCACCGGAACAATTGTACCTGCCCCGTTTACTATTGACACGTTGCGTAATATTACAAAGGCACTTTCTTTTAAACCCGATATGATCATTTTAAATTTACCTTCTAATGATGTGGCCCGTGGTATTTCAACAAATGATATTCATACCAATTATTTAAGAATTACTGCCTTGAGTGATGCTGCAAATGTGCCTATTTGGGTAACTACCACCCAGCCAAGAGATCGCCTGAGCCCAGCTGAACGCATCTTGCAAATGGATTTAAGGGACTGGATAAATTTAACTTACGGCAATAAATCGGTAGATTTCTGGAGTACTGTTTCCAATAATGATGGCACCATTAACAGTGTATATTCTGCGGGCGACGGAGTGCACCTCAACAATTATGGCCACCATGTTTTATTTACAAGAATGGTAGAGGAAAAAGCATGGGATACTATTTGCTTAAGAAGAAACAGAGCACCTATAGCAGTGGCTGGCAACGACACCACTGTGGTCGGCACACCCGTAAGTATTTTATTGAATGGCTCATCTTCATATGATCCTGAAGGGGGGCCGATTTCTTACAGCTGGCGTATGATCAACAATACAAATGCAACGCTTGTAAATGCTGCCAGCAGCAAACCAGGTTTTACTACCAATGTTACCGGCAGTTATTTTGTGGAGTTAAAAGTTAGTGACCAGGAAGGCCAGATAGGTTTGGATACGGTGAAAGTAGTGGTCAACAGTTCTAATATATCTCCCCTAGCAAATGCGGGGGGCAACCAAACAATTACCCTTCCGGTTAATACAGTCGTTCTGAATGGCCAGGCATCTACCGATACAGACGGAAGTATTGCATTCTATAAATGGAGAAAAATAAGCGGAGCAAACGTAGTAATAGCAGATTCTACTGCGGTGCAAACGAGCGTAAGTTTTGTAAGTGCCGGCCCGTATTTATTTGAACTGACAGTAACAGACAACGCTGGAGCTATAGGAAAAGATACCGTGGGGATTACTGTAAATCCAAATCTTAACAGAGCGCCAGTGAGCGATGCAGGGCCTGATGGAATAGTGGAGATGCCGGTAAACGTCATACTTTTAGATGGCAGAAGGTCTTTTGATCCGGATGGCTCCGCCCTTACTTATGCATGGACATATGTGAGCGGACCTACGCAAAGCACTATAAACACTCCAGCAAAAGATACCACCAGCGTTAGTTTTATCAACACAGGCTCCTATGTTTTTAGGTTAACTGTAAAAGATCCGCAGGGGCTCAGCAGCGCCGACATCGTAACGGTGAATGTGTTGCCTGCACCTGAAGACAACAAAAAAATAAAAGTGAATGTATTTGGAGGCAGCAATCCTTTTACCAATGCAGAATGGAACAACTGGAATGTAGCCGCTAGTTTTACGAGCGCTAAATTTAATTATACAGATGGGGTTAGCAGCAACATTAATGCAACACTGTCAGCTTCGGCTGTAGTTGCAGACAATGGGGCTAATTACATGACCAATGCTACCGCCAGCCCTTACCAGGTGTTGAGGTATAACACTGCCAATACCAGCATTAGAACTTTAGAAATTATTGGATTGAACACCGCCAAGACTTACAGTTTTGAGTTTTATGCTAGCAGGAGCAATACAGGCAATAGCAGTGTTTATCGAATTGGAAATTCACTCGATACTATTTCTACCAGTAGCAATATCAACGACGTAGCCAAATTCACCAACATCAGCCCGTCGGCCAATGGCAAGATTATAGTGAACATTAGCCGCATTGGTACATGGAATTATCTTGCTGGCTTTACTTTAACTGAACAGAATCAAGCGGCACCGGTTACCGCCCCCTCCCCCTCCACTAGTGAGCCAGGGATCGTTGATATAATTCAACTGGATGAAAGTATGAAAGTGAATCCCAACCCGGCAAAGGATATTATTTATGTTACGGTGCCGGTAAATCTTACAGGCAGGTATTTTTTACATCTTATAGATGTAAATGGAAAAATAGTGTGGCGTAAACATGCTCAAAAATCTCAAGCTCATTTTATAGAAGCTATCAATATTTCTTCTATACCAAAGGGAGTTTATTATTTACAATTATCCCAATTAAATAAGCCGATTACGAAAAAAACCGTGGTCAAATTATAGTCAACTACTCTCGTTTCAAAATGACGTGCATCATAAAATTTATATATGTTGCACGTCATTATTATTTGTAATATACCCTTACGAAGCAGGGTTTCAGATGAATTTTCTTTTTAATTTATATTGGCTCAAGCCCTTATAGATGAGGCTCCCGCCCATATTAAAGATTATTGTGGCACTTACTTTTGATATTACTACAAAACATAAGGCGCACAACCTACATTTCGCTTTTCTGATTTCCTGTTACTTTGTCTTCTACTTTAGGAATCTTTAAAATAGACCTTAAAGATTTCAAAGAGAAATAATACCTACTTTCCTACCCCTACGAAATTTGAGTATTTAAAGCATTTGCAGCTTTTAGATTTTAAAAAAATGTATCTACCTGGCTTATGCAGTCCAAACAATTTGAGCAAAATATTTGAAAAACCAAATCTCTAAAATTATCTAATGAAAAACTTTATTAGGAACAGTTTTGTTCTTGTATGTACACTTGCATGCCTTTTGTCTTTCAATGTTGTTTTTGGCCAGCAAAGCCTTACCCAAATAAATGGGTGGAATGCATATGTGCATTTACCGGCGAGTTACAACAGCAATCCTACAGCAACCTACCCCACTATTATCTTTTTTCCCGGACTGGGAGAAGTAGGCACCAATGCATCTGCAATAATTGCCAACGGGCCCGGGGCGTATATCGCCCAAGGCTGGAACGGTAATGTTGTTGTAGATGGCAGCACCGTAGAATTTATAATAATCAGCTTGCAGCCATCTGCTGCATACCCCACCGAAATTGCTATCGATCAAAAGATACAAACCATAAAATCTCTCTACAGAGTTAATAAAAATAAATTATACCTCACTGGCTTATCTCACGGAGGATGGTGCAGCACTACCTTCGTTACGGGTGATGCCTATGGTGGCCCTTATAAATATGCATCACAAATTGCAGCAGTAGTAGAAGTACAGGGAATGGTACCGGATGATAATTCTCCTTATCCAAACTTATTTGACAACTATGCACTTTCTGGCGGAAAGCTACTAGGATTTCAGCAGACATTTGACAACAGAGACGTGCCAAGAAGAGTAAACCGGATGAATGCTACGAAACCTGGTTCGGCTATCTACGTACCAACAAATTTTGGTGGAGGCGGTCACTGTTGCTGGAACCAGTATTACGGAGGCCAGGGAACACTGCCAGGAAATTTTATGCTGGCGGGCGTAAACCAAAATATATACCAATGGCTTGCCAGGCAAACATTGGGCACTGTAATAAACCAGGCACCAATTGCG
>JBBSJJ010000007.1:0-60052 GCA_038257335.1 Chitinophagales bacterium
ATTTTAATTGCAACCTTCAAAGATTTCACTTTTCACTTTTTGAAAGGTGAAAGCCTGCCAACCTAACCTGCATTTGGACGGTGGGAAAGGTACAAGCTCCCAGGCTGAACCGAATTCGACCAAGATCAAGGATCGTTCGGTTATATTTTTTTGGGTAAAGTAATAGTAAAGATTGATGAAGTTGTACACTGCAAAGATTTCACCTTTCACCTTTCACCTTTCACCTTTCACCATTTCAGCACCATCATCATCTTCTATGTAATTGCAACCTTCAAAGATTTCACTTTTCACTTTTCACCTTTCACCATTTCAGCACCATCATCCTCTTCTATTTTAATTGCAACCTTCAAAGATTTCACTTTTCACTTTTTGAAAGGTGAAAGCCTGCCAGCCTAAACTGCATTTGGGACGGTGGGAAAGGTAAAAGCTCCCAGGCTGAACCGAATTCGACCAAGATCAAGGATCGTTCAATTATATTTTTTGGGTAAAGTAATAGTAAAGATTGATGAAGTTTTACTATGCAAAGATTTCACTTTTCACCCCGTCCCTTCAGTCCCGGCAGGCTTTCACCTTTCACCATTTCACTACCGTAATTATCTTCTATGTGATTGCAACCTTCAAAGATTTCACCTTTCACTTTTCACCTTTCACCATTTCACTACCGTAATTATCTTCTATGTAATTGCAACCTTCAAAGATTTCACCTTTCACTTTTCACCTTTGACAATTTCACAACCGTAATTTCTTCTATGTAATTGTAAACCTCAAAGATTTCACCTTTCACCTTTCACTTTTCAAGGTTTGATTCCAGGTTTTGTATCCAGCGAATTGGCTTGCACGTCCGGGCGGCACTTCCCGCAAGGGTTCTACGGTTTTGCAATACTGCTCCATTTCTGCAGGCAGCTTTTGGTACAAGGCGGTACCTTCTGTTTTCCATTGCAACATTTCATCGGTTACCTGCTTTATTATTTTTGCCGGATTGCCAACCACCACACTTCTGTTGGGTATAATCTCATCTGCTTTTATAAAAGTTAGGGCGCCTACCACACATTCATCTCCTAACTGCACATTGTCCATAATAACAGCGTTCATGCCTACCAGTGAGTTTTTACCAATTGTGGCACCATGAATGATAGCACCATGGCCAATATGTGCTCCTGCTTTTAATAAAACTGTTACGCCCGGGAACATATGAATGGTACAATTTTCCTGCACGTTGCAACCATCCTCAATAATAATTTGGCCCCAATCACCACGGATAGCTGCACCGGGACCAATGTAACAGTCCTTGCCAATGATTACATTGCCAGTAACGGTTGATTGTGGGTGCACATAGGCACTGCTATGCACCACCGGAATAAAATCTTTGAACTGATAGATCATTTGGAAAAGATGAGCAACGAAGTTACCCATCTTTTTTTTCAGGGGCACCTCTCTGGATGCGTTTGATGATGGCTACAAGACCCCATATGAGGGCGGCCATACCAAGAACGCCTACCAATACAGCCGCCACATCTGAGCCGCCGCAGGAAAGCTCGCACACAAGACCCATTAACAGTAACGTAAGGCCAAGAAATCCTATAATGGCCAGGACTATCTTCCAGGAGTTTTCTGCTTTTTGCTGATCGTTGCTAATTTTAGCCAGGGCATAATTTTTTAGCTGCCGGGTAAATTCATGCCGCAGAATGCGCTTTTCTTTTTTATTTAATTGCGCCCTCGTTTTGCCGGAGGCCAGAATATCGGCGGCGGTAGGTTCTTTTATAACACTACTTGCGTAGGCTCCAGGCAAATACTGCGGGCTGCCCAAATTGTTAAGAGCGGCAGTAATGATGATAAAGGAACAAAATGGCAAGATAAAATCGCAGGTTTTTTGCCGCAGGTAAGAACGCCGTTTGCTGCTGCGGGATGGGTAAAATGCAATGGTAGCCATTACCAGTATAGAACAGCTCAGAGCTATCCAGGCATAAGGTAAAACGATGTGCAGGCGGGTTAGGAGAACTGCAGTGTAAGCAGCCAATACAATCAGGGAAACTTTAATCAGTACTATTAAAACTTGGGCATAGGCTATATGCCGGGATGCCCAGTAGGAAATTGCTTTCATGATCGGTTGTTTTAGTGGGTTATTTATATGATCTGAAAGTAATACCTATCCCACTTAAATGCAAGTCTTTTAAAGATGTGTTTTGCCCGTGCGGTAGCAAGTGCCTTTAAACATGGCTACAATATGGTTGTTTTGATTGCTGATGGTAATATGATAAAGGCCGGTAGATTTTCCATTGTGAATCTCTTTTGCTTCGGCAGTTAATACATCGCCCACATGCACCGGTTTTAGAAAATTGATGGCGGTATCCAAGGCCACTGATATTACATTGCGGTTGTTGCAGGCAAAGGCAAAGCAACTATCGCCCAGGGAAAAAGCAATGCCACCATGAACAATACCGAAGCCGTTGATCATTTCTGGTCGTACGGTCATTTGAATTTTGCTGTAGCCCTCTTTTATTTCTACCAGCTCTATGCCCAGCCACTGGCTGAACAGGTCATGCTTCATCATATGCTCCACTACGTTAGTAGCCTGAATGTGTTTGCTATGTTCCATAAATATAAATTAGGAGGTTAATCTCCAGTAAACGACGGTTGCCTTTTTTCCATGAATGCTTGTACACCTTCTGCATAGTCATGCGTGTGGGCGGCTTTGTATTGCAGTTCATCTTCTTTTTGTAGTTGTTGCTCCAGCGGGTTATTAAAGGAAGCATTTAATGCAGCTTTTGTATAAGCCAATCCTTTTGTAGGCATTTGCGAAAGTGTTGTTGCTATTTTAAAACTTTCGTCTGCAAAACTTTCGTCTGCAAAAACTTTATAAATCATGCCCATCTTTTCTGCGTCCGTAGCAGAAACTTTATCTCCCAACATCATCAGCGCACTTGCTTTTGCAAAACCAATTAAACGGGGTAAGGTAAAAGTACCACCGCTATCTGGTATCAAACCAATTTTACTAAAGGCCTGGATAAAGGAGGCTGAAGTTGTTGCTACCACGATGTCGCAAGCCAACGCAATATTGGCTCCTGCGCCGGCTGCTACGCCATTTACAGCACATACCACCGGTTTTTCAATTGTCCTTATTCGGCTTACAATCGGGTTGTAATGTTCAGAGAGGATCACTTCAAAACCGGGAGGATTTTCACCCACCAATTCGCCAAGGTCCTGGCCAGCACAAAAAGCTTTGCCATTGCCTGTTAGGTAAATAGCACGAATCTTTTTATCGGCCGCACAATCGTCCAATATTTTTTGCAGCAGCAAAGCCATCTCCCTGTTAAAGGAGTTGAATTTTTCTGGCCGGTTCAATTGTATAGTTGCAACTTGATTGTGCACCTCAAATAATATGGAAGACATGGTAGCTGTTTTGATGATTACGATAAAGAATTTTACGTTGAACTTCTTGTAATTTTTTGCAGGATGTACTCGCTAGCGTATGACGAAGATAAAGTTACTATTAATTGTTAGTGACATTTGAAATAGTCGAAAGGCTCACTGCAGTCCTGGCACTGGTACAAAGCCTTGCAGGCGGTACTGCCAAATTCGCTGATCAGTTTTGTGTGGGTGGAATTGCATTGGGGGCATTCCACACCATCTGCAGGTATCTCAAATTTTTTATCGGGAGCGGCAATGCCGTATAATTTTAATTTTTCTTTTCCTGCAGTAGTCATCCAATCGCTGCTCCAGGCGGGCGCAAGTACACTCGTTATTTTTACCTTCGGGTAGCCTTGTTCTGCCAATGCCAGCCTGATGTTCATGGCTATCATGTCCATAGCAGGGCAGCCACTATAAGTTGGGGTTATTACAATTTCTACTTCGTTGTTTTTAGAAAGTATGTTCCTGACAATACCGAGATCCAGGATAGAAAGTACTGGTACTTCGGGGTCACAAACTGTTTCCAGGATGTCCCATATTTTTTGTTCTTGCACGGAAGTGAGGGTTACCATTGGCTGTTGGGGTAGGTTCTTTGCAGGTACTGCATATCAGATAAAATATAACCCAGGTGTTCTGTATGAATTCCTTGCTTGCCGCCACTTTGCATAAAAATATTTTGAGGCACTGCCAGCGTAGCTTCCTCCAGCAGCTGCGCTACGTTTTGCAGCCATTCTTGCTGCAGCAAACTGCTGTCTACACCGCTGCCGGCTGCAGCGGCTGCAACTTCATAGGCTGCATTCACAAACATTTCGCCGGTAAACGGCCATAGTTCCGTGAGCGCCTGCAGCATTCTTTCTCTGCTCTCCTGGGTTCCATCACCCAACCTTAGTATCCACTCACTGCTCCAGCGCAGGTGGTATTTTGTTTCTTTGATAGACTTTGCGGCTATAGCCGCCAGTTGTTCATCATTGGAGGCTTGTAATTTCTCAAACAAAAGAAATTGATATTGGCTAAAGAGAAATTGCCTGGTGATGGTTTGTGCCCAATCGCCATTTGGTAATTCTACCAGCAAAAGATTTTTAAACTCCCGCTCGGTTCTTTCAAATGCAAGACGGTCTTCATCCATCAATTTACCTTGGGGGGTTTCAGCTTCGTTGTTTATTAGTGTTGCTGCGTATTGATAAAAATTTCTTGCCTGTCCAATCAGGTCCAGCGAAATATTGGTAATGGCAATGTCCTGTTCCAGAATGGGCCCGTGTGCACACCAGGCAGCATTGCGTTGCGCCAAAAGAAGGGTGGTGTCTGCCAGGTGGAGGGTGTATGCAGCCTTGCCAATCCCAGGAGGGGACACAGCAGAAATTTCTGATTTCCCCAAATGTTTAAGGTTTTCTGAGGGGTTAAAATCTTGCATCACTAAAGTAGTTTAAATTATTTAAGGACTCATAAGCCCTCCCTTGAGGAGGGTTTGGGTGGGCTTTTTTTACATATGCTTCACTTCATCGGGCAAGTCGTAAAAACCGGGATGGCGATAAGCTTTGTCTTCTGCCGGCGTGTAAAAGCTCTCGGCATCGTCGGGGTTACTGGCGTGGATGAATTTACTTTCTACCACCCAAAGACTTATGCCCTCTTGCCTACGTGTATAAACGTCCCGTGCATTTTCTATGGCCATGGCCGCATCTGCTGCATGGAGGCTGCCGGCATGTTTATGATCGAGGCCCTGCTTGCTGCGGATAAACACTTCCCATAATGGCCAGGTGTTGCCCCCAACCCCTGAAGGGGGGTTTTGGAGGCTTGCATTATCGTTGCTTCCACCCCTTTCTTCGGGTATGTCTCCGTAGAAGTATTTTCTGATTTGTATATTCATGGCAAAAGTTATTTTGTTTCAACTGCATCACCGGGATGCTGAAATCGATTGTTTATTTTATGCTACCCTGCTCAACTCTTTTGCTTTCTTTTTGGCTGCATAAGCCATGGCTGCTTCTCTTACCCAGGCCCCTTCTTCGTGTGCTTTATTTCGGGCCGCCAGCCTTTGTTTATTGCAGGGGCCGTTACCTTTTACCACGTTCCAAAACTCTTCCCAGTTTATCTCTCCAAAATCATAGTGTTTTCTTGCTTCGTTCCATTTCAAGTGCGGGTCTGGTAAGGTCATACCGAGCAACTTTACCTGCTCTGCAATCATATCAATAAAATTCTGGCGCAATTCGTCATTCGTTTTACGTTTTATTTTCCACTTCATACTTTGATCGCTGTTGGTGCTCTCACTGTCTTTGGGGCCAAACATCATAAGGCTGGGCCACCACCAACGGTTGATCGCATCCTGGCACATGGCTTTTTGTTCTTCCGTTCCTTTTGATAAAACCAGCAGGCTTTCAAAACCCTGGCGTTGGTGAAAACTTTCTTCTTTGCAAATTCTAACAAGGGCTCTTGCATATGGGCCATAACTGGTGCGACACAACATTACCTGGTTCAAAATGGCGGCGCCATCTACCAACCATCCTACGGCACCCATATCGGCCCAGGTAAGGGTGGGGTAATTAAAAATAGAAGAATATTTTGCCTTGCCACTATTGAGATCCTCCAGCATTTGGTCCCGGCTGGTGCCCAGTGTTTCTGCTGCGGAGTAGAGGTACAGGCCATGCCCTGCTTCGTCCTGCACTTTGGCAATGAGAATGGCTTTACGTTTCAAACTGGGTGCACGGCTTATCCAGTTACCTTCTGGCAGCATGCCTATAATTTCGCTGTGTGCATGCTGGCTTATTTGCCGCACATTGGTCTTACGGTAGGCATCGGGCATCCAGTCCCGGGGTTCAATCTTTATTTCCTTATCAATTTTATCCTGGAACGCTGTTTCTAAATCGTGTATTTGCATAACATATATTTACTAAGTAAAAATAATAAAATATACTAACGTTTGTTAGTTTTAAAGGTTATCCTTCTAAAAATTAACAGTGTCATTTTATATCAAAATCAATTACAACATCCTCGCTTCTTGGGTGGCTCTGGCAGGTCAAAATAAAGCCTTGTGCCACTTCTTCGGGTTCCAGTGCATAGTTTACGTCCATGATTACTTCCCCGCTCACCAGTTTTGCCCGGCAGGTGCAGCATACGCCACCTTTGCAGGCATAAGGCAAATCGGCACCTTGCTGCAAGGCTGCATCCAAAATGCTTTGACCGTTTTGGCCAAGGCTAAAATCAAAACTGCGCCCATCTAATTTTACGGTGATATTGCTGTGCGGGCCGCTGTCATTATTAGCGGAAGCTTCGATAGTTTCTTTTTTTACATTGTTTTGACCGGGGGTAGTAAACAGTTCAAAATGAATTTTATGCCTGTCAATGCCCAGGCTTTCTAAAAATTCAGTGGCTGTAAAAATCATCTGTTCAGGCCCGCAGAGATAAATACTGTCAAAGGATTTAAAGGCCAGTAAATGCTGCATGGCTGCTAATTTATCTTTATCAATCCGACCATAATTAATAGACGCATCAGTTTTTTCACGGCTTAGAATATTAATAAAATTAAAGCGCTGCATGTATTTATTTTTCAGTCCTTCCAATTCTTCAAAGAAGATAATAGAGCTGCGGCTTTTGTTACCGTACACCAGTGTAACCTTACTACGCGGCTGAGTTTTGAGCGTATGTTTAATGATGGAAATGATAGGTGTAATACCACTTCCGGCAGCGATGGCCAGGTAATTTCCAGGGGCCACTGGGGTTATTTTAGCATTGAATTTTCCTACAGGTGGAAGTACTTCCAATACATCTCCTGCTCTTAAAAGCTCATTGGCATATTGGGAAAAAAGTCCGGCCTCTACTTTTTTAATGGCCACTTTAATCTCGCCCTCGTGGGGTGCGGTGCACAACGAATAAGAGCGGCGCACTTCCTGCCCATTGATAGTTGTTTTAATGGTGATGTTCTGCCCCTCCATAAATAAAAAACTTTGTCGCATGGCTTCGGGTATGTGGAAACTAACTGAAACACAGTCGGGGGTTTCCCGTGTGACGTTTTTTACGGTAAGCGGTTGAAAGTGAACTGCCATTTTATTTGATTATTCCGGTTAATAAGTGGTTTACCATATTGTTTTCTAATACGGCTGCATCCAATTCTTTTTTATAGCGTTGCCAAAACTCCAATCCTCTTACTGCCGAGAGGATGGTGAGTACGGCCACCTGGGGATGTATGTTTTTTAGAACCTTTTCGTCTATTCCATGTTTTACCAGCAAGACCATACGGTGCTCGTAACTCTTGCGTTGTTGCAAGAAGCTGCTGAGGTGAGGCTCTTCCAAATACCTCCACTCATGGTTAGAAACACAGACTTCATCGAAAGACTGCAACATCATCTGGATGTGAAAACGGATGAGCTTCTCTAACTTTTCAATGGAAGTTTCAGCAGAGGCTTCTATTTGCTGTAGGTGGTTCTGGAAATCTTCAGCAACTTTAGAACAAATGCTTTGCAATAGTTCGCTTTTACTGCCAATATGGTTGTACAAGCTGGGTGCTTCTACGCCCATTGCCAAGGCTAATTCTCTCATAGAACTAGCCTTAAAGCCCCGGGTTCTAAATAAGGTGGCAGCATTTTTTAAAATGCTGTCTTTTTTAGAGACCGTGCCACCCGATTTTATCTTTGCCATAGCTATTGGCAAAACTAACGATTATTAGTTTTTTAAAACTTCATTAATAGTATTAATTAGTAATTTTGACCGCCTATAAATGTTTTAATATGCAGTTGCAAGTTGTAGATAAAGTACAAAGTATCAGCCCCCGTCATTTTAAAGAGAATTATTATGACACCATGAAGCCTGTGGTCATCACAGGGCTGGCTAAATCATGGCCGGCCTACCACAAATGGAACTGGGATTATTTTATTGATACCGTAGGAGACAAAGAGGTAGGCGTTTACAACAATGTAAAGAGCGACTCCTACACGCCCATAAATACTGCGGATGATTATATGAAATTTGGCGACTATCTTAAAAAAGTAAAAGCCGGCCCGCTCGATTTGCGCATATTTCTTTTTAATATATTTCAACATGCACCCCAGGTAATAAGCGACTTTAGCTGGCCCGACGAGCTTATGAAAGGGTTTGTAAAAAAATATCCCATGCTGTTTGTAGGTGGCCAGGGGAGCATTACCCATATGCATTTTGATATAGACATGAGTCACATATTACATACCCAGTTTATTGGCAAAAAAAGAGTGCTGCTTTTTCCCCACGAGGAACAGTATAAATTATACCGCAAGCCATGGGAAGTTTTGAGCCTTGCAAACTTTGCCAATTACAGGGAATCGTTTGACTATAAAAATTTTCCGGCCACTAACCTGGCTAAGGGTTATGAAGTTATTTTAGAGCATGGGGACACCCTTTTTATGCCTGCCGGTTATTGGCATCATATGGAATATATTGAGGCAGGATTTGCCATGAGTTTGCGTGCAATGCAGGGGAGCCTGGCCGGAAAGATCAATGGTGTGTGGAAACTATTTGGAATGAGGGGCATTGATACCTTTATGAAAAAGACTGCACCACAATGGTGGTACCAGCGAAAAAGGAATAAATTAATGAGCCATGCACAAAGGGAAATAATGAAGAGTTTATAAAAAAATAAAAAAAAAGTTTAAAAATTAAAGAAAAGTATTATTTTTACGGCCTACCGCACTCGATAGACTTCTCCAATATTATCTTATAGAAAGCATCCAAGGCAATTTATCTTGCTTCCAATACTTCCTTTACAAACTTTTACGCAACATTATTTTATATATACCTGAACTCTTTTCTTGTGGTTTCAGAGGTAAGCAAGGCCGGTGATTTTTATCACTGGCCATTTTTTTTAATATATACGGGGTGAAGTTGTGCCGGAGCGGGCGTAGAAATTTGAAGAGGCGGTAATATTGATTGGCTGTTAGTCCAGGCTTCGGTTAATGAAATCCAGCATGGGCTTAGCTGCTTTGAATGTTTTGGCCAGTTCGCCGGTAAAAGATTTTTCCTGTAGGGCCTGGTCTGTAAAAGGCCTCCTGATCACAAAGCTTTTTAATTTTAAAAATCCAATGGCAGGGTTTGTTTCCTCATAGCCTTTTGGAGGTCGCACCAGGCTGTCCGATGAATCAATGCCATTCACAAATTTGTTTTTAAAAGCTGTGCTTCCAACTATTTTTTTCCATTCATTAAAGTTGTAGTCTATCTCTTGGCGAATTTTAGAAAGGTTGGGAGTTTCGGGCATCCACACGCCTGCGGCTGCAAAACTATGCCCCGGCTCAATGTGCATGTAATAACCTGCCCCCTCTCCTTTTTTTCCACCCCGGTTAAAATAGGCAGACATGTTATTTTTATAGGGGCGTTTGTCTTTGCTAAAACGCACATCCCTGTTTATCCGGAAAATACATTCCTTGGCTGTGAGATGGCCCAGGTCGGGCTCAAAAGATTTAAGTGCAGTAATCATTTCCTCTACAGACTCAATAAAAGCTTGCCGGGCAGTGTTGTAAATATCCTTGTGACTGTCGAACCAGGCTTTGTTGTTGTTTACTTGTATTTCGTTTAAAAATTCAAGTGTGCTTTTTTTGATCATGGGCGTGAGTTGGCTGCAAAATTAAAAAAGCCCTCTCACATATTAAAAGGCTGTTGTTATAAATTTATTTGGATGAGAGATTAGATTCTTGCCCAGTTTTCTCCGCTTTTAATGCGGTACAGGGTCATCTCGCTTACGTCATATTTTTCTGCCATTTGCTTGTAAGTAAGTTTTCTCTTTGGATTGTTGATGGCGCTTTTGATAGACTTCACCTGGGTAGCATTTAGCTTTAAACCTTTGCTGCGGTTGGCCTGCCGCTCTTTATAAGCAATCTTATCGGGACTACTTTGCTGATGTGCACTTACTTCTTCCGAAGTGGCCCATTTCAGGTTTTTGTAATCATTGTCTTTTTTATCGTGGTTTTGATGAATGACGAATTTGTATTTGGGAGATTTTTTGTTGCAAAACAAGCGTGCAATTTCCCTGTGTATGTAAATGGTACCGTTACCCTCCTCTACATGAAGATTTAAAGTGCAGTAGCCAGAGGTTAAGGAACCATTCAGCACTTTGCCATCTGCTAAAATATCTTCGGAATAGCTAGCCGCACGGCCCTTATTAGATACAGCGTATTTTTTTCTAAGATTTTTGTACCCTGCAAACTGAATTTGCTTCCATACCTCTCCTACATTTTTTTTAATCATGACTTCCTGTTTTAAAAAAGTAAAAACTGGTGAAAAGTCTTTCAAGAGGAGTAATGATATGGATGGATGACGACTATAAATATAATAATTAATTACTCTAAGTTGCCATCATTTTTAAAAAGGCATCTTCCGTCAGTATTTTAATTGTCTGAATTTTTTTTGCTTTCTCCAGTTTGCTGCCAGCGTCTTCGCCCACCACCAGGTAATTCAACTTGCTGCTTACGCCGCCCAAAATTTTCCCCCCATTGTCTTCCACCACGGCCTCGGCATCAGCCCTTTTCATTTGTAACAAGGTGCCTGTAAATAAAAAGGTTTGCCCCTGCAGGTTCCCCTGGGTGAGCGGCTTTTTTTGCGACTCCATTTTTATGCCCAACTCCTGCAGCCGCTGCAGCATTTGAAGGTTATCGGAGTTTTTAAAGAAACTGAAAATACTGCCTGCCACTTTTACACCTACATCTGGTAGTTGTTGCAGTTGCTCCAAACTATAAGAGGCCAGGTCCAGGATATGTTCAATGGATTGTGCGAGGGTTTTTGCTGTGGTTTCGCCCACGTAGCGTATGCCCAGCCCATAGATGAGCCGGTGCAAGGGTTGGGTCTTACTTGCCTCAATGGCAGTCGTCAAATTGTCCAGCGACTTTTGCCCCAGCCCTTCAAGGTTGTGCAATGCATCAAAGTCTAAAGTATAAATACCCGGCACATCTTTTAGCAGGCCGAGGTCGTAAAATTTGCGCACATTGGCTTCGCCAAAACTGCGGATGTCCATGGCATCTTTGCTCACAAAATGTATAATGCGTTCCACCACCTGGGCTTTGCAATTGATGTTTATGCAACGCCACACGGCTTCGCCTTCGGGCTTAAATAATTTATCGTTGCATACCGGGCAATGAGTGGGGAAGCTGATAAAACTTTCTGCGCCTGTTCTAAGTTCTGGCAACGATTTTACAATTTGGGGTATTACGTCTCCACTCCTTTCAATCACGATGGCATCACCAATCCTAAGGTTTTTTTCTTTGATGTACTCTTCGTTGTGAACAGAAATACTGGTGACAGTTACGCCGCCCACAGGAGCAGGGAATATTTTTGCTACAGGTGTTACGGCACCTGTACGCCCCACCTGGAATTCCACTGACAGTAACTTGCTGCTCGCTTGCCGTGCCTTGAATTTGTAAGCAATGGCCCACCTCGGGTGGTGGGAGGTCATACCTAACTTATCCTGCAGGGCAAGGTTGTTTACTTTTATAACGATGCCGTCAATTTCATAAGGTAGTTCATCTCTTTTGAGCTCGAAGGCTTCTATGTACTGCACCACTCCGGCAATACCATTTACCACTTTCATTTCTTTCATAGGGCTTCTGAAACCCAGCCCCCATAACATCTTCAGCATACCGCTGTGAGTGTCAGGTTCTGCATACTCTTTTCCATCATCGTTCTTAAAAGTAGCGGGTGCTGAAGTGGCACTATAGCTTACATGGTATAAAAATGCTTCCAGGTTTCTCTTGGCCACTTCCTTGCTGTCTTTAATGCGCAAGCTTCCGGCGGCTGCATTGCGTGGGTTGGCCAGGGGAGGCAAACCTTCTTCTATCAAACCATCGTTGTATTTCTTAAAGTTGTGTTTGTTCAACAATACTTCTCCCCGTATTTCTATTTGCTGAATTCCGTAATTGCTAAATGCTGCCCTGAGCGGCACTGATTTTATTTGCCTGATGTTGGGTGTAATGTCATCGCCTGTTTCGCCGTCACCCCTGGTGATACCTTTGAGCAGGCTATCGTCTTCATAAATTAAAGAAATACTGGCTCCGTCAAATTTTGGTTCGGCACAATACTCCACTTCTTGCAGCCCACTTAGTTCCCTGGCTTTTTTGTCCCAGGCCAGCAGGTCGTCTGCATTGTAAGAATTCTCCAGCGAAAGCATGGGCACCAGGTGGGCAGTTTTTGGGAAACCTGCCTGGCCGGTAGGCAGGTCTTTAATTAGCCCGGTACCAACTCTCTGTGTAGGCGAGTCTTTGCTAATCCACTCCGGATTAGCCTTTTCGGCTTTTTCCAGCAGTTTGAACAAACTATCATAATCGCTGTCTGGCAACAGTGGGTCGGTCATTACATAGTACCGGTATTCGTGAAACCTTAATATATTTCTGAGTTCTTCCAATTCGTTCAAAGTGGTGGTTTGCTGTTGGCCAAGCCACCGAAGGGAAGCTTCCTGAAAATGTTTTGTTTGTTGCGGGTCGTACATAAAAATTGCTTGTAACAAAAGTAAAAAAAAATACTGCAGCGCCAGAAGGCTTCCCTTGAATGCGGAACAGCATTTGAATAGACAATTACAGCAATTTAGTTTGCCTGTAATAATTTTCAGTATTTACAAAGAAAGGGTTAACAGCCATACCGACATTTTAAATTTAATTACCCATTATGTATTTTTTGCAAACCAGTAGCTTTTCCTGGAAGGAATTGTTGTTAGGTTCAGAGGAGTGGAGCTTTTTGCCAGAGACGATCTTGCGCAGTGTCATCATGTTCGTTATCATTTTGGTAAGCCTGCGCATACTGGGTAAAAGAGGTGTAAAGCAACTTTCTGTTTTTGAGCTTGTTGTTATTATTGGGCTCGGTTCGGCCGCTGGCGACCCTATGTTTTACAAGGATGTGGGGATTCTGCCGGCACTCATTGTATTTGCAATGGTAATAGGCTTGTACAGCCTCATCACATTTTTTATAGGGCGCAACAAAAAGTTCGAAGATATTGTAGAAGGCCGCCCGGTATGCCTAATAAAAGATGGTAAGTTCTCCATTGATAATTTTAAGAAAGAGGCTTTGGGAGAAGATGAGTTTTTTGCAGAACTACGCATGCAGGGTGTTTCCCAATTGGGGCAGGTGGAGGAAGCAATTGAAGAAAGCTCCGGCAACATCAGCATATTTTTTTATCCCTATGATGAAGTAAAGTATGGCTTGCCCATCATGCCAGGTTCGCTGGTAGGAAGTTTGAAGGTGATTCCGGCGGCTGGCCACTATTCCTGTATTTTTTGCGGCTATACGGAAGAGTTAGTACCCGTTCAAAAGCATTGCTGCCCGGAATGTAAAAAGGATGAATGGGTCACATCCAGTAAAAGAAAAAGAGTTTCCTGAAAAGTTGAACAATCCTAGCCGCCAATTTCTTTTTGCAGCATCGCTTTTACCAGCCCAGACCAGAATACAGCCGAGAGCCCGGCTTCAGCGCCGAGCGCTACTACAGCATTGCGCATTTTGTCCAGCATGGGTAACTCACTCGTGTTGGCTGACTCATTTCTACCATGGTAAGAAAAGCTAACCCGGTTAACCTTTCTTCTTACTATAAAAGTAGAAGTGGCATCTTCGTTAAAAAAATGTGCAACGCCCCCTTCAGCACGGTGAGGATTGCTACACGCACGGAGCCTCATGGCTAAACTGTCCTCCGCATCTGGCGCAGTATTTTCCTCAATTGTTTCCACTTTTACCCAATCATATCCTTCGCCGGTAACAGAGCCTGGTCCCGGAAGATCTATTTTAAAGTAATCGCCCACATAAGCCAATCGTTGTACTTCGTCTTCATTGTTAGTTGCCAGTTTGAAGGTGACATTTTTACCTGCTGTGAGCTGCTCCCATACCGGCGGGTTTAGCATCCTTGCGCAGGCACGGTTGTAGGTTACAATGGCTTCCTCTACAGTTGCCTCTTCTACAAAATGTTCTGCATCTACAAACTTCCCCTTTTTTTGTGCCGGTGTGGCGGGTGCAATGATGGCTTCTTTCATAAAACTATTTTACGGTAGTACATAAAATTTTATGCCACAACTAAAATATTTTCTGGTTACGATCACGCCATCTAAGCAGCTTGCGCCACGGCAAGTATTTTAGTATACATTTGAAAAAATTATTTTTATGCGATTTGCAAATTGTGCAACTAAATTTAATAGTAGCTGCTGCTGGTTACTATCTTTTATGGTATTTAATATGCTTGCCTCCTGCAAGTTCAGGGAAAAGGTTCCACTGCTGGTGCACCATGCAACCATCTACACTATTGATGAAAAGTTTAGTACCGCAGAAGCAATGGCCATTAGTGATGGTAAAATCCTGGAAGTGGGAAGCAACGATGATATGCTGAAAAAATATGAAGGAGAGCAAATGCTGGATGCAGGAGGCAAGGCCATCTTCCCGGGGTTTATAGATGCACATTGTCATTTTACTGGCTATGCCACCGACAGATGGAAATGCGACCTGGTTGGCACGCCTTCCTGGGAAGCAGTTGTGAGCAAAATGCAGGAATACAGTAAAACGGCCCCAATGGAGTGGATCTATGGGCGGGGCTGGGATCAGAACGACTGGGAGGTTAAGGAATATCCCGATACCAGAATTCTTGATAGTCTTTTCCCCAACAGACCTGTTTATTTGAAAAGAGTAGATGGTCATGCGGCTCTTGCCAATTCTACCGCTTTGGAACTGGCTGGCATTACTGCAGAAACCCGTATTGCAGGCGGAAGCATTGCCTTGCAGAATGGCCTGCCCAGCGGCTTGCTCATTGACAATGCTATGCAACTGGTAGAATCAAAAATTCCCATGATTAGTGACAGCCTCAGCCAACGATATTTTTTAGAAATGCAGGCTGAGTGTTTTGCAGAAGGCCTCACCGGAGTGCATGATTGTGGCGTGAGTGAAAACACCATTGCATTGGTAGAGGCTGCGCATAAAAAAGGCAATCTTAAAATGAAAATTTTTGCCTTGTTGCGGGATGATAGCAGTTATTACGATCGCTGGGTAAAAAAGGGAAGGTACAGTACCGGTAAATTAACTGTGGGCGGATTTAAATTGTATGCTGATGGTGCCCTGGGTAGCCGGGGAGCCTGCATGCTGCAGGACTACAGCGATAAAAAGGGTTGGAAAGGATTTCTGCTGAGTGACAGTGCTTATTTTATGGACAAGGCCCAAAAGCTGGCCGCAAGTAATTTGCAAATGTGTACCCATGCCATTGGGGATAGTGGAAACAGGCAGTTATTGAATATTTATGCAGCGGTGTTGAAAGGCAAAAACGATCGTCGCTGGCGCATAGAACATGCCCAGATTGTGAATGAAAAAGACTTTAGTTTTTTTGGCAACTACAGCATAATCCCGTCTGTGCAACCTACACATGCCACCAGCGATATGTATTGGGCCGAAGAGAGGGTAGGCGCCGAAAGAATGAAAGGCGCTTATGCTTACAAGCGCTTGCTGGAAGCCAATGGCTGGATGCCATTAGGCACCGATTTTCCCGTGGAATACATCAGCCCGTTTAAAACTTTTTATGCAGCTGTTTATAGAAAAGATGCAAAAAATTTTCCTGCAGGAGGATTTCAACCAGGCAATGCCCTAAGCCGGGAACAAACCCTGAGAGGGATGACTATATGGGCAGCAAAAGCTGCGTTTGAAGAAAAGGAAAAAGGAAGTCTTGAAAAAGGAAAGGCCGCCGATTTTATCATGCTGGACAATGACCTGGTGACTTGTAAAGAACAGGTTATTCTGCAAACGAAGGTGTTGTACACCTACATAAATGGCGAAAAGGTATATGGTAAATAGTGCGTGTATTTGAATGAAATTAGAGAATAGGCTATCTCAAATAAGTTTCACACAACCAGACAAAGGAGGCAAAGAAACAATGATCGTTATCAACGAGTTCTTTGCGCACTTTGTATTTCGTTGCGGTCTTGCTATGAAATGCCTTGCCTTTTGAGACAGCCACTTTTTTGATAGCAAGAATAACCGGCTCATCGTACAACGACCCAATGGCATGCCAGGGTGAATTTTTCCTTTTGGTTTAATTGGGTTGTGGCAACAGCTCCGGTTTAGCCTTTGCGAAAAACGGATACTTTTCTCCACAGGATAGTTTAGCCGGGAATGATTTTGAAATCTTTAAAACATTTTAAAAAGGAACTGCAACACAACATGCTTAATTTTATGGCCTGCAATTTTTAAGCCCATAAAATATATCATCATGAAGTTTACTTTTTTTGCCTGCCTCTTGCTCAGCGTCTTTGCACTGCATGCACAGGAACTGCGTTCTCCTAACGGAGAGTTTGTTATGAAATTTTCGTTAACAGCAGATGGCAGTCCCTCTTATGAGCTTTCCTACAAAACAAAGCCCGTACTCAAGCCTGGTTTATTAGGCCTGGAGCTAAAAAAAGATAAAAAATCTTTGCTTAATGATTTCACAATTGCCGATACAAAAACCAGTTCGTTTGATGAAACCTGGAAACCGGTTTGGGGCGAAGAAAGCAGCATACGCAATCACTACAATGAAATGGAGGTAAGTCTTCAGCAAAAAGAAACAGAGCGCCAACTACTTATTCGCTTTCGTTTGTTTGATGAAGGCCTTGGCTTTCGCTACGAGTTTCCGCAACAAAAGAATCTCACTTACTTTATTATAAAAGAAGAAAGAACGGAGTTCGCTATGGCTGGTGATCACACTGCTTTTTGGATTCCCGGCGATTACGACACACAAGAATACGATTATACAGAATCCAAATTATCCCAGATAAGGAGCCTGCAGGCAGGTGCCATTACGGCCAATGTATCCCAAACATCTTTCTCGCCCACCGGCGTTCAAACATCCCTGATGATGAAGACAGGTGACGGCTTGTACATTAATCTGCATGAGGCGGCTTTGATAAACTACTCCTGTATGCATTTAAATTACGATGATAAAAGTCAGGTTTTCAAATCATGGTTAACTCCTGATGCCGTTGGAGACAAAGGCTATATTCAGTCTCCCTCCGTATCGCCGTGGCGTACGATCATAGTGAGCGACGATGCCCGGAAAATCCTGGCATCTAAAATGACTTACAACTTAAACGAACCCTCAAAAATTAAAGAAACTTCGTGGATCAAACCCGTTAAATATATTGGGGTATGGTGGGAGATGATCACCGGAAAAAGTTCATGGGCCTATACCAACGAATATCCCTCTATTCAATTAGGCATTACAGATTTTACAAAAGCCAAACCCAATGGCACACACGCCGCCAATACTGCACATGTAAAAGAGTACATTGATTTTGCGGCTTTGCACGGTTTCGATGGAGTGCTGGTAGAAGGCTGGAACCAGGGCTGGGAAGACTGGTTTGGAAACAACAAAGAATACGTTTTTGATTTCGTAACGCCTTACCCCGATTTTAATGTAAAAGAACTTAGGGATTATGCAGCATCCAGGGGCGTAAAGATGATCATGCACCATGAAACATCTGGCGCTACCCGTAACTACGAACGCCACATGGACACGGCCTATAAGTTTATGAACGAAAATGGATACGAGGCTGTGAAAAGTGGTTACGTGGGCAACATTGTGCCGCCAGGAGAAAATCATTACAGCCAGCCCATCATCAACCATTATCAATACGCCATTGAAAAAGCTGCTGCTTACAAGATAATGGTAAATGCCCATGAAGCAGTGCGCCCCACCGGCATTGCACGCACCTGGCCAAACCTAATTGGCAATGAATCTGCCCGTGGTACGGAGTACCAGGCTTTTGGCGGCTCCAAACCAAATCATGTAACCGTGCTGCCTTTTACAAGGCTTATTGGCGGGCCGATGGATTATACCCCTGGTATTTTTGAAATGGACATTAGCAAGCTGAACCCAAAAAATACCTCGCATGTAAACAGTACTCTTGCCAACCAATTGGCATTGTATGTAACCATGTATAGCCCATTGCAAATGGCTGCCGATCTGCCGGAGAATTACAACAGGTTCCTGGATGCATTTCAGTTTATAAAAGATGTGGCCATAGACTGGCAAGAGAGCCGTTACCTGGAAGCGGAGCCCGGATATTATATTACAGCAGCACGCAAAGCAAAAGGCAGCGGGCAATGGTTTGTGGGCAATGTAAACGGCAATGCTGGGAGAGTATCTACCATCAATTTCGACTTTTTAGATGCTGGTAAAAAATACGTGGCCATTATTTATGCAGATGCTCCTACAGCACATTTTAAAACTAACCCGCAGGCTTACACGATCCGCAAAGTAATTGTAACGAGCAAATCGAAACTATCGCAGTTAAGTGCGCCCGGTGGTGGCTATGCTATCAGTTTTGTAGAGGGAGATAAAAATAATATGAAAAAGTTGAAGAAGCTTTAAGGCTAAAAAAGCGATTTGAGATTTTTATAAATAAAAGCCCCGGCAAGTTGCCGGGGCTTTTTAGATATTGGTTCAAACGGTCTAATTTTTTGCCAGGTCAAACTTTCTAAAAATAGATTTGATGGCAGATTCTACTTCTTTGGTTTTTATTTTTCGGCTGTCAATTTGTTCTGTGGTCCAGCCCTGCCACACCGTCTTATCGGTTCTAGTGTCAATCATAGAAATGGTAACCGTGCCTTCCTGCACTTGTACCCCATAATTGTCATAACCAATAAACCTTGACGGGTAGAACACATTAAAGTACCTGCCAGAACGTGGGTTGTAGAATGTTCTTGTATATGACCTTGAATAAACGGGGTCATTTTGTTGCACGGTAGAACGTTCTACCAACACATCGTAACTCAACAAAAGGTCTGGCTTAGAGCTGGCTTGTTTCCAGCCCGCATTTTTTTCCAGTTCCTGGTTTACGATTGCCTTCACTTTACTTTCTGCTATGTCGTTAGTTTTGTTGCTGTCCGTTGCAGCTTTTTCTATCCATGCAAAAGTTTTGTATTTCCCAAAGTCTATTGAATCATCTTTTTCTATGTGCGCTGTAGAAGCACAGCTCATCAAGGTAAAAGAAAAGAGGGCGACCAACCCTGCAAAAATCCATGTGCGTTTTTTCATGATGCTCTCCTGTTTTTAAAGTGTGTAAATAATAACACTAATAATTACGTAAAAATCATTCCAGCATTTCAAAAGAAATGTGAAATAAAACGGCTTTTTATCTTAACCAAAATTTATATAAAATTAATTAACAGAGGCGGGAAAGCCTTTGCTGTAAGCACATGCAGCAGCATCCGGATATTACAATGCGAAGTATACACTAACAAAAAAGATATTTCGTTTCCTTAGGAATTTCCTTTAACAAAACCTTACCTAAGCCACATTAATCTTTGGGCTCAAAATATCTTCTCACAAAACAGAACGACTGAAAAACCCGTTCCGCCCTGAAAGATGAAAAAACAAATTCTACTCCTATTCGTCACCGTTATTTCGGTTACCGCCTGGTCGCAAACCAGTGCCAGTTTTGGCGTTAAAGCCGGTCTTTCATCAGCGAGTATGCGGGGCGACGCTGTTAACAACCTCAAAAATCTCTTAGACTTTACAGACGGCAGGGTTACGACGCATAACAGGACAGGCCTGTTTGTAGGTGGCTATGCCAACATTCCACTCTCCGGGCAAATCTCGTTTGAGCCAGGACTTTATTATTCACAAAAAGGATATGAGTTAAGAGGTGAGTTGGGTTTAAAGGGAGTTGAATTTCTGGGCGCCAATGCCAGGTCAACCTTGCAGGCCGATTATATAGACATGCCGATATTATTGAAAGCTGACTTAGGCGGCTTGCAGTTGTTTGCCGGCCCGCAATTTTCTTACCTCACACAGGCCCAGTTGAAGACCAGTGCAGGTGTGCTCGGCTTTAATGTTTTTAACAATACTACCGATGCTACCAGCCAGTTCAATCGCTGGGACATGGGTGTAACAGCGGGCCTGGGTTACCAGTTCAAAGGCGGCTTCAATGTATCTGCCGCTTACGACTATGGTTTGAGTAAAGTAGATGCCAACAAAAATGTAAACGGCTACAACAACGCCATCAAAATAGGAATTGGATTTAAATTCTAAAAAATATTATCCCTCCTGAGAACACATACAAGAGTGCCCTGTTTTACAAGGGCACTTTGTATTTTATTTACTGGCTATTCAAAGGCAACGGATACTGTTTAACAATATGGAATGCGGGGTAGCTTTTAGAACACCTAAATTTGCGCCAGCAGTTTGTAAATTTTACGGCCGCAACAACGCTTACTAATTTCAACAAAAAATGAATTTTACAAAAAAAATACTGACGAGCTGCGTGCTTGTTGCAAGTATGGCGCTTTCCTGCACCAGCAAAGCGCAAAAAAGCAACCTCGATGTGGCGACTTTTGAACAAGACCTGGCTACCAAAACAGTGCAGTTATTGGATGTGAGAACCGCTGGGGAATTTGAAAACGGACATTTGAAAAATGCCCTGCAAGCAGATTGGACCAACCAGGAGCAGTTTAAACAGAGAGTAAAAGCCCTTGACAAAAACATACCTGTATATACTTATTGTCTCAGCGGCGCCAGGAGTGGTGCGGCAGTGGATTGGCTCACCCAAAATGGCTATACCGCTTACAACATGGAAGGTGGTATTAAAAACTGGAACAAGGCAGGCAAGCCCCTGGAGCAACTTACTGCGGTGCCGCAAATGAGTATGTCTGACTACCTTCTTCAAATACCTGCAGATAAGACGGTGTTGGTAGATTTTGGCGCCGTGTGGTGCCCGCCTTGTAAAAAAATGGAACCCATTTTGGCAGACCTAGTGAAATCTCATGGAAACCAATTCAAATTGGTTAAGATAGATGGAGCCATGCAAAAGGACCTGCTAAAAGAATTAAATATCGAAGAGTTTCCCACATTCATCGTTTATAAAAATGGCAAAGCTGTATGGACCAAAACGGGGCTGGTGGCAAAAGATGAATTTATTCAGCAATTATAACAATTTCATATTTTACCGGCCGGGCTGCAGCAAACATTTTTTCTCATAGAAGGCTTAACTTGCATCTGTAACAAGTTTAAGCATGAGGTATATCTTTCTAATGCTATTGGCTGTATCAGTCAATGCAACACTGTTGGCGCAAACCATCAGCGAAAAAATCAAACTGGCCACTGTTCAACTGAGCAGTATAGATCAGCAACGGCAGCTACTCAATAATAAGATAGAATTTCTGAAGCTCGAAAAAATGCAGGACGACCTGGAAAAGATTGGTCTTCCAACGCTGCAATCCGGTGATGCACTCGTTCGTCATTCAGCGATTGCATTGGCCTATGCCGAAAAATTTGAACAGGCAAGGTGGGTGGGGCATATCATACCTCCCGATGTGTTGAAAGGAACTGTTTTTCGTACCAACGATTTTAGAACAGATGCAAAAGTGACTACCGGCAGCGCTGAAGAAGCTGACTATTTCTTTAAAAAATTAAAAGCCGATAGCACTTTCGAGTATGATGGTTTTGGTTATGATCGTGGCCACCTGGCGCCCTCAGCAGATTTTCGATGGAGCCAAACTGCGCTTTCAGAATCTTATTATTATTCTAACATGAGCCCTCAACTGGCTGTGTTTAACCGGGGCGCCTGGGGCGATTTGGAAGACGCAGTAAGAGGATATATGTATAGCCATCCCACTACCGATCTATATGTGCTTACAGGTCCCATTTTAAAAGATGGCCTGCCAAAAATAGAAAGAGGAAAAAATAAAGTAAGCATTCCTGAACGCTACTGGAAGGTAGTGCTGGATCTCAACAATAAAAAAGCGATTGGCTTTATCATGCCGAATGAAGACATCAGCAAACCGTTGCATTCCTTTGCCGTTACCATCAACGATGTCGAAAAAGAAACGGGGCTTGATTTTTTTAATAAACTTCCTCTTGCCCTGCAAGAAGAATTAGAGAGCCAGGTCAAAGCTGTGGAGTGGCTTCCTGCAAGCAACTCGGCTGATGCCGAACCTCTTGCCCAGGAAACCCTGCCCCGCAATCATTTTAACACGGTGCAGGCGAAAGGTTGGATGAGCAACAATACAGAAATAACGGTGGGCGGTACGGTTGTAGGAGCAAGGCTTAGCCGGGCCGGCAATATGCTCATCAACCTTGACAGGCAATTCCCCAACCAGGTGTTTACCGTTTTTGTAAAAAAGGAAGACATCGTTAACTTCAATTACGACCTGGCCGAAGTGCTTAAAAACAAAGTGATTTTTGTAAAAGGAAAAGTAATAAACCAGGGAGGTACACCCACCATGTATATACAAACTCAAACAGATTTAAGCATACAGGACAGGTAACTTTCTTTCATCATTTATTTTATGTAAAACCTTCTTCGGAAGGTTTTTTTGTTGATTACAATCTTAAATTCTTCTCTTCTAAAAGGCTTGCAGGTTAAATAAAAAATGTGTTTCTTGTGGCATTCTTTATCCGCACTTAAAACCTGCTACTTCTCCCACCATCTTCAAGCATTAGAAAATTCTGAGATTAATATTACAGACTTCCTGTATTGCCTAATACGGGTAAAAAGCAATTTTTTATGCGTTTTAAAAATACAAAAGGCCCACTGAAAGTGTATGCCGTTGCCGGAACCCAAACGGTTTTGTTTTCCCTTGATATTGCAATAAGCAAAGTAGAAGGTAAAAGACTATTGGGCTTTTCATTTGAACGAAAAACGGGCAACGGCCCAAAAAGAACATTGAATGGTACCAAGCGCTTCGCTTCCTTACACGGTACCCCACGTGAAAAACTTTCGCTGGTGCAAACTTATTTTTGGAAGGATTATACTGCTGACCCTGGTCAAACTTATACTTACACCATTACCGCAATGCTGGGTGCAGCGGACAATCCCGTCGCTGGTTTTGAAGTAAGCATACAAGTGCAAACAGAGCCACTGCACCAGGGCCAACATGCAGTTTATTTTAATTATGGTGTTACAGGATCGCAGGCATACAGCGCCCGGTTCGAAAACAAGCGGGTGGACGAACTCTCGCCGGCAAAGAAAAAAGCAGCACTTAAAATGTTGGGGCGTGAGTTGTGGGAAGATGGCCTGCTGCAATTTGTGAAACAAGCTACCGATAACAGCTACCAGCTTGCGGGCATGTTTTACGAACTGCAGTACCCGGATTTTTTATTGGCTTTAAAAAAAGCCCAGCAGGCAGGAGTGCAAATAGAATTATGTTACAGCGCACAGCCAGGGCAAAAATTAAAAAATGAGACAGCCATTGCCACCGCCGGCATTGGCCACTTGTGCCGCATAAGAACCAAAGTGAGCCAGCCGCACAATAAGTTTATGGTATTATGCAAAAATGGTAAACCCATAGAAGTGTGGACGGGTTCTACCAACATTACGTTGGCCGGTATTTTTGGCCACAGCAATACCGGGCACTGGATAAAAGATGCAGGCATTGCTGAAAAATATTTTCAATACTGGACAACTATTAAAGAAAACCCCACGGTTAAAAATAGTGCGGTGGTTTCGGAAGCCATCAAAGCCGACACAGATCTTAGCAGTCTCAAAAAAGGCACGCATGTTTTTTTTAGTCCCCGCTCTACAAAAAACTTGCTTACGCAGTATGCCAACCTGATTGACAGTGCCAAAAAAATGGCCTGCATGATTATTCCCTTTAACATAGATGATGTTTTTAGAGAAGTGTATGCAAAGGACAAAGATCACCTGCGCTATATTTTATTTGAGAAAGCGGCGGAGGCAAAGTCGGTGCAAAGCAATGACCGGGACCTGATGATAACTGCAGGTGCTATTTTAAAAACTCCCGTAGAGCAATGGGTAAAGGAGATTTCTACCAAAACCAGTGCAGCGGCTGGCATCCTGTATGTGCACAATAAATTTTTCTTGATAGACCCACTGGAAAGGGTACCCATCGTGGTTACAGGATCGGCAAACTTTAGTAAAAGTTCCATCACTAGTAACGATGAGAATACGCTCATCATAAAAGGCGACCAGCGGGTAGCTGACATTTACCTAACAGAATACAGCCGGATGTTTGAACATTTTTGGCCAAGATACCTGGGCACTTTGCCCGTGAGAAGTTTCACAAAACCCCTGGATGAAACCTATAGCTGGCACAAGGATTATTACAACACAAACAAGATGGGGCAGAAACGAAAGAAGGCATTCAATACTATGAAAGATGCCAAAGAAAGTTGAGTTAATTAAATAACATTCGTCAAACTAAATAATATGGGATACGATAGAGAACCAAGATACCTGCACCCTTATATTGCCGCACGGTTGCCACAAATTTTAAATACCATCAATGCAAAATTACCGGCAGGGCATGTGGCTAAATTGGTATCGGCACATCGCACGCCAGACGACCAGTTTAAGCTCTTTAAACAGGGGCGGATTTTTAGAGGCGGCTCCTGGGTAAAAGTAGGCCCGGTGGTTACACACCTGGATGGCTTCGTAAAAAAATCAAGGCATAATAATTTGCCCTGCACAGCTTTTGATGTAGGCATTTTTAAAAACAATATTTATTTGGGCGATAGCCCGCTTTACAAACATGTGAAAGAAGGAACAAAGTTTGGGCTCGACTGGGGTGGCAGCTGGACCCGGTTCAAAGACATGCCCCACCTGGAAATGCCTACTACCCTATTTTTTAAGAACGGCCTGGAAAAAGACCAGGGCTACGTATGGCAGGTTTATCTAAATAAAGCGGGAGCTTACGCTGGCGCTATGGATGGAATTTTTGGAACCAATTCAATCCTGTCTTTAAAAAAAGCTACAGGCGAGCAGCAGCGCTGCTTAAAAGCCTGGGACAAGTTGTGCAACATTTGTGGTGAAGTACCAATCAATTTTACATAATTAAACCTAACTCCAATGGCACAAAAAATGGCTTTATGCATTGGTATCAATAACTATCCCGGTACAGATGGCGACCTCTCCGGATGCCTGAATGATGTAAAGGATTGGTCTTGTGTTTTCTCCCAACATGGCTATATGGTACAAAAACTGGTGGACAGAGAAGCTGCCAAAAAAAACATACTGGTTGCCATGAAGGGTATGATCGGTACAGCAGAAAAAGGCGATTCTATCTTGATACAGTACTCCGGGCACGGCACTTATGTGCCCGACAAAGATGGGGATGAAGATGATGGTACAGACGAGTGCCTTTGCCCGCACGATCTTTTTGCCAAGGGTCCCATTGCAGACGATGAATTGAATGATATTTTTACCTCAAAAAAAAATGGAGTCAAACTGGTTTTTTTTAGTGACTCCTGCCACTCGGGTACGGTAACAAGGTTTGCACCCATCAGCACGCCGCCTACAACGGCCGGCAAAACGGCCCCTACCCGCAAAGTAAGATTCATGCCCCCGCCAATTTTCTTTCTGCCAGGGAACTTAACAAACTCGGTACTATCAGGAGCTTCAGAAGATCGAGCCCACCGGGACGCTATGGTAGTTTGCTCATGAGTGGTTGCCAGGATGTGGAATACAGTTATGATGCATGGTTCAGCAGTCGCCCCAATGGTGCGTTTACTTTTGTGGCTCTTGCCACGTTGGCCAAACTGCCAAAAGAAGCTACCTACCAGGATTGGTACAAGGCCATCCGCAAAGTATTGCCTTCGCAACAATACCCGCAGTCGCCTAACCTTTACGGATCTTCTGCGATGAAGAAATGGAAAATATTTTCATAAGAATACTTTAATAAATCATTCATTTAAAATAGCAGCAAATGAAAAAGATAAATTGGCAAAACGCTTTTGGAGACTTGCAGCCATTGATTTTGAATAAAAGTACTCTTCTTGATTGGTAGTTTGCAGTTGATGTCCTGTGCAAGAATGCCGATACAGGCTGTAGAACTTTCACATGCGTTAAAAGATGAAGGCCAGCGCATGCACGAAATGAACGTACTGTTGGTTGAATATGTTTTCAATGAAAAAAAACATTTGGTGAATGAGTTCACCAACAATGAATACAGCCCGGCACTGATCGAAAATTTCAAATCCTTGTTGCCAGCAGGTACAGATTTTAAAAAAGACTTGCTAGAGATCATGCAGGCCATCAATCCTAAAATTGAAGAGCGGCGGGATTCCCTGTTGCAGGTATTGCAACAGCAAAAAAACGCCATCACCCAAAAACTCAATACAGATTATACCGTTTATGGAGAAGCGTTTTCTGCCATGCAAAACCTATTGGTTTCTGCAGGCAAGCTAAACAGCCAGCGGGAAGGCGTGTATGCCAATGTGAAAGCCTTGAGCAACAACCGCATCAACCTGCAGGGTATAGACAATGCGCTGAATCAATTTATAAAAGGTGCCGGCGCTGTGGGAGAAAAATCTGTATTGCTGGCTAGCACTGTTCAAACCTTTTTAAAATAAAACTTATGGCAAACAAATACGATAAACTTGCAACGGATGCACAGGCAATAACAGATGCCCAATTTCAGGAGCGCTTCGCCAGCCTCACCAGTCTCAATGATAATGATATTGGTAAAATTATTAAAGATACCGGCATTAGTAAAGAAGACCTTGCATCGCTGCTGGTGGTTATAAAAAATGCTACAGATTACAACAACGCCACCGCTCAGAGCATTGGCAATATTCAATTTGGTGTGCAGGCACTGGTAGCTATCACCAAAAAATTATTGTTGTAAAAACTTTAGCTTTTTTCTTGTTATGATAGCCATTCCAAAAGCCAAAACGGCTATGAGTAAATATCCCTGGAGGTTGATGGCGGGCAAAATACCATTTTTAGAAATACTAAAACCAGTCACATCTTTTTTTTGTTCCTGTGCACTGGTGGGCAATGTAAAAGCTGCAGCCACCGGATGATTTGCTTCAAACTTTTGATGGATCAATTGAGCAATGGTGGCTGCCAATTGCTTTTGATAAAGCTGGGTTTCCGTTTTTATTTCGCCGAGAGGATTTATACCGGGACCAATCATAGCCAACCAGGTTTGGCTGGCGCCTTTCTTTAAAGTGCTGTGAGAATACCATTTTTCAGGGTTGCTGCCTCTGCCATGATCTGTAGTGATGATGAAGATGGTATTGTTTTTATAAAAAGAATCGGTTTGCACATAGTACCAGAGTTCTGCAATCATCTTGTCTACATTATTTGCCTGCTGCAGGTATTGATCATATTTTTTCTGGTGGCCAAACTCATCGGTTTCTCCCAGGCCCAGCATCATTATTTTTGGGTGATTTTTTCGCAGGTATTCTTTGGCAGTTAAAAAAGTAAGATGGTCGTAGCGCACAGGGCCGGTTTCTTTTACATTGTCCTGCACTTTATTAATCATCTCAAAGCCCTTGCTGTCTTCTTCCATATTTTCGTAACCACTGTTCACGGTTAGTTTGCTTCTATCTTCATTTAAAATATACGGGAAAACATCCCAGGAACTAAACGCTACCACGCTTCCTTTATAGGCTTCCTGTTTGTTCAAATATTCCAGCAGGTTGGTATTGTTGTTCAGCGTGGGTTTGTTTTTCATGATCAGCGGATCTGCAAAGCCAGTGAGTATTTCGTTGTAACCAGGGTAAGATATTTTATAGAAATTGCTCACATTCACTTTATTGTTGTAGAGGCGGTTCCCATGCAACTGGCCTTTTTTTGCCAGGGTACTCCAGAAGAAAGGCATTAATTTTTTCCGCTTTTCATCTGCAGTTATGCCCGCATACATTTCATTGGTAAGCGAAGTATCTTGTACAAATGTGGGATTTTGGAGGATGCGATCATCCGCACCATTAAATACTTCCTGCCATCTCAAACCATCGGTAGTAATAATAAAAACATTGGTTGGCTGGGAGCCTGGCTGTGCCATAGCTTTTATAAAGAAAAGTTGCAGCAACAAACAAAATGATAGTTTCATTACGGGAGGTTTTGCAAAGAACCTTTTGTTGCGTGTCCATATCGTTATGTAGCAATTAACTTAGCATTAAATCAGCGTTAACTTAATACCAACGATTACAAATTCTATCCGTTAACTGATCATTTTTAATGGCCCCCGTTTTTATTCATTCAACTACAAAGTGTTCGGCATTACATGGCAACACATATTAGTTGCGTCATGCATACTAATAGTTTTCTAGTGTTATGTTAAGGATAAAATGACGTGTCTATTTGTGAATGGTGAATGGTGAATTGTGAAATATTGACCATTCACAATTGACAATTCACACTTAACATAACACTAGTTGTATTTTGGTGATGCTGATAAAACACCCATTCAATCTTTTGCCGTCAGTAATTTGAAGAAGTTTGTAGCCATCAGCAAATTATTGTTGAAGGTCATTTCCACAAGTTGTAGATGATTCCCTGCAGTATTTACGTAACAGAATGCAAACCTATCCTGTTGCCTTCGGTATCTATAAACACTCCCATAAAGCCATACTCCGGCGAGATGGCAGTCTTAGGAACCATGATGGTTCCACCTGCTGCGGGTATTTTATCCAGGATCATTTGCAGGTTGGGGTTGCCATTGAGATAAACGAGAGGTCCGTCCGTGAGCGATGGTTTGTGAAAGCCACCACTGTCAATAAGCGCACCACCCACCCCGTTTTCCATATCGGTAATGGGGAACATGCGCATTTTAATTTTATCAAGGTCCATTGGTATGAGGCTATCGCCAAAAATGGCTTCGTAAAATTCGGTAGCCCGCTCAAGGTCTGTAACGCCAATTTCGAACCAGCTGATTGCATTGATGTGTGCCATGATAGCAAGTTGTAGATGAATTTTAAAGTTTTTTAAGTGTATGTAAATTTTCAGCTAACCCTAAGGTTTTGCTGCAAGTGAGTATTCATTTTAAATATAAGCGACTGTTATTTCTATCAATGTGAAAACTGGATTTGATAAATGTTTGACCACATTTTTCCGGTAACATATACTTTGTCAGACGTGGCGTCATAAGCTATTCCATTCAACACATCTGCATTTGGATTTATCCTCTTTGCCTCATTTGTGAGGGAGCTCAGATCAAATTTACCAACTACTTTGCCACTTGCTGGATCAATCTTCACAATAAAATTACTCATCCAAATATTAGCGTAGATAAATCCCTTTATAAATTCCAATTCGTTTAATTTGTCAATCGGGTATCCTTTTTCTGTTACATTCACAGTTTTGGTTGGCTTAAATGTGACTGGGTCCAGGTAAGTCAGCTTGTTGGTTCCGTCACTCATAATTAGAAAAGTTTCATCAGTCGTCAAACCCCAACCTTCTGTGCTTGAGTATTTAAATTGTCCGAGTTGTCTAAATGTTTTTGCGTCGTAAATAAAACCCACCTGATTTTTGTAGGTCAGTTGGTATAATTTGTTATTTAAAAAAACGATCCCTTCGCCAAAATATATGCTCTTATCAATTTCGATTTTGGAGGTAAACTTTCCTGTCGGCAAATCCGAAATCCCAACAAGAGACCTTGTCTGTGGTAGCTCTTCCGGCGAACCGGTGCTTTCAAATAGTTGTCCATCATAAAACGAAAAGCCCTCTGTAAATAATGATGTGTCGTGAGGAAAATAATGTGTCACAACATAGTTGATGATTGGAGTCGTTGGGATAGATTCTGAAGTAGTCGATTCTGAATTTGCTGAGTTCTCGGAACAACTACCAAAAAACATCATAAAACAAAAGGAAAGTAAAAGCTGTCTCATATTAAACATTGTGATGAAGTTAGCACGGTGCTAATATGTTGCTCCTATGAAATTGTATTATTTCTTAAAAACTTCCGCTCCGTATTTGATCGAAATTTTTAATGCTTCAACGACCTCTTTTTTATCATCCCTCCCTTGGTATCTTTTATGCTGCTCATCACAATAAAAGCATTCGGATCTATCTTTTCAATTTCTGTATTCAGCCGGTTCAATTCCAACCGGGTTACTACGGTGTACAGAATGTCTGCGTCCTTGGTTTCGCCGTGACTGCCGAAACCTCTTTTGCCCCGGTAAACTGTTACACCTCTTCCGATACTATTGACGATCATTTCCCTAATGAGATTGTTGTGCGAAGAAATGATGGTGACACCCGTGTATTCCTCTATACCTTCTACAATAAAGTCCAGCGTTTTGGAAGCCGATAAATAAGTGACCATGGAGTACAGTGCAATTTCGATAGACAAATAGTAGGCAGCAGCAGAAAAAATCATCAAATTGATTATGATAATGATGTCGCCAATGGTAGTACTAAACTTTCTGCTCAAAAAAATGGCCAGTACTTCGGTGCCATCAATTACGGCACCCCCCCTTATGGCGAGGCCGATGCCGGCACCCAGGAAGAAACCTCCAAACAAGGCCACCAGAAGAGCATCGTTGGTTACATTAGGAAAAGTAACCGTGGCTACCACCAAAGCCAGGCCGCCAATGGCAAGGGCTGTTTTAATGGCAAACACTTTACCGATGATCTTATAGCCCAACAAAACAAAAGGGAGGTTTACCATAATGAGCAAGAGAGATAAGGGGGCTTTCGTAAGAGCATTTATGAGCAGGGAAATACCCGTGGCTCCGCCATCTATGAAATTGTTGGTGAGCAAAAAACCTTTGAAACCAAAGGCAGCCGAAAAAATACCGATGGTTATCAGGAAAAAATCTTTGATGTATTCCAACAGCGTGATCTTAAATGCACGCATGCCTTTGGCCAAGGCAAAGTCAGTGTAGGAGGCATCGCCTGGCTTACCCTTTTTTTGAAGGGTAGTTGCAATGACAATTCTTTTCCAAACTGAATTCATATTGTTTTTTAAGTGGTAAAAATGACAAACCCCTCTACCCATCCCTTACAACAAATGGGGTGTAATTTTGGTAAAAAGGTCGTGTTACTTGAATGCTGATCTGAGCCTGCCGCATGTTGAAAACCCGCCTGGAAGCTCCCCGTTCTGAAGCGTAATAATAAGGGTTCGTTTAAAACTAACATTTATCATTTATAAACTGTCTCTTTGAAGCAATTAATTTGAAAAAAATGTTGAATCTCTGCATGGCCTTGCCTGTGCAGGGAAGCCTTCATTAACAGCTGCCTATTTCCAGGGAGAGAGTGCCTAGCTCCCTTTCGGTAAGATGGTTATACGCCATAAACATCCGCCGCCATGCTTGCAGAAATTTGAGATTGAAAGTAGTTTTTAAATACGCTGATGGCCGGAAGTGCTTGTGGTTAAAGTGCGGTGGAGCTGGTTGCAACGTAGGAACCATCCATAGAAATTAAACCAATTGAAAAATAAAAAACGGGATACCCAAGGGCCCCGCTTTTTAAAAAATGATATTGAAAGAATTTTTACCAACCGAGCACCCACGCAAAGATGAGCGGCGCCACAATGGTTGCATCACTTTCTACAATAAATTTCGGGGTGTTGATGTCCAGTTTGCCCCAGGTTATTTTTTCATTGGGTACCGCACCGCTGTACGATCCGTAAGAAGTAGTGGAGTCACTTATCTGGCAGAAATAACTCCAAAAAGGTACATCATGCCATTCCAAATCCTGGTACATCATGGGTACTACGCAAATAGGAAAATCGCCGGCAATACCGCCACCGATCTGGAAAAAGCCTACGCCCTTGCCCGATGAATTGCTACGGTACCACTCTGTAAGCCAAACCATGTATTCGATGCCACTTTTTACAAGGTCTGCTTTTAATTCTCCTTTAATTACATAGCTCGCAAAAATGTTTCCGGTAGTACTGTCCTCCCAGCCGGGACACACGATGGGAATATTTTTTTCGGCAGCTGCCACTATCCAACTGTTTTTAGGATCAATTTCATAGTACTGC
Source organism: Chitinophagales bacterium (assembly GCA_038257335.1). Taxonomy (GTDB): domain Bacteria; phylum Bacteroidota; class Bacteroidia; order Chitinophagales; family Chitinophagaceae; genus Ferruginibacter. The sequence goes on from JBBSJJ010000007.1 coordinate 32,011, forward strand.
TCCAACTCTCCACTCAAAACTGTTTTGTATAAAAACTCGTGAGGGAAATAACGTTCACCCTTAGCCGCTGCATCCTGCCACTGTTTTACCAAATGTTTTTGCAGGCGCCGAAAAGCTTCTTCTTCCGGTATACAAGTGTCTGTTACACGGTTGTAATGATTTTCTAATAAATCCCACTCGTCCTGCGGAGTAAGGTCACGGTAGTTGGGCACTCTTTTATAATGTGAGTGGGCTACCAGGTTCATTACATCTTCTTCAAGGTTGGCGCCGGTACAACTAATAATGGCCACTTTATCCTGCCTGATCATTTCGGCAAGGCTTAAGCCCAGCTCTGCAGTACTCATGGCACCTGCAAGGGTAACCATCATTTTGCCACCTTCATCAAGGTGAGTCACATATCCTCTGGCAGCATCTATTAATGCCGCTGCATTAAAGTGCCGGTAATGATGTTCTATAAAAGTAGAAACGGGTCCTTTGCTCATGGTTTACATTTTAGTTGGCAAAAGTAATTTTTTTTAACTACTTATTTGCCTGCAAACAGTTTGCCCCGAGGCTGTTTTAAGCATGCTGACCTTAAAATAGAAGAGGTTTTGTTTATGATAACTGCCTCCTAAAAAAGGGCTGCTTCCAAATGAAGCAGCCCGGGTTTTCAGGAAACACTTCCTACCAGTATTTTCTTTTTGATTTTCTTGTCAATTGTAATACTTCCTTCGGCAGAGCATTTTATTTGTAGAAAGCGGGTGGCGCCTTCAACTGTTAGATAATAATTGGTAGCACCGTCCATTACGACCTCGGTAACCTGGGCAGGCATTTTATAGTCTTGAAACTGCTCTTCGAGGCTGGTTGTTACTGCAAGGGGCAACTGATCTATAGTAAGCGTACGGGATACAGCAATCATTTCGCCGGCTTTAGAATAGGCGGCGGCATATTGCCTGTTATTCATTTCAAAGTGCGCAAGGTAAAACTCCTCTACTTGCTCCCAGGTTACTTTTTCTGCCTGTCGGAATTTAGCGGTAAAGGCAGTTTTCACCTCTTTACTGAGTTTTTCAACATTTAGGCCAGAGGCACGAGTTTTTTCCAGGAGAGTAAGAATGGTTTCGTTTGAGATGGGAAAAGGGGTGAAGGCGCTGGCGCTGGCTGCAAAAGCCAGGGCGGCAACAATGATGGTGATCTTTTTCATGACTATACTTTTTAGTTTTTTTAATGCTGCAGCTATTACTACAGCGATGGCAGGTTAAAAGTAAGAAGTGCTTCGTAGACATGAAAGTGTTTATATGTGAGGTGTCAGAAATTAAGTCTCCGGTGGTATAGACGGTTAGCGAATTAAAAAATCGGTAGACAATACCAGCCCAATGCAGCGGTTTTAGCCGGTAATTTTTAAATCTTAATAAAAACCTAAAACATGTAAGGGTTACGTTAAAAAACAACAACGGCAAGTAGACCATCTCCTTATCTTTAAAAAATGAATTACCTGGCCCATGCATACCTGTCTTTTAATCACCCGCAAGTGTTGGTGGGTAACATGATAAGCGACCACGTAAAAGGAAAAACACAATATGCCTACCCTCCCGGCATATTAGCCGGCATCAAATTGCACCGTGCAATCGATGATTTTACAGACAAGCACCCGGTTACTAAAGAGATGATGCAGATTTTTCGTCCGGCTTACCGTTTGTATGCTGGCGCTTTTGTAGACATAGTTTACGATTATTGTTTGGCAAACGACAGCACACAATTTAACACCGCCAACGAACTTTTCCAGTTCTCGCAGCAAACTTACGGCCTGCTTCAGCCACAGGTAGCCGTGTTTCCTGCAAAATTCCAGGGCTTGTTTCCCTACATGGCATCTCAGAACTGGTTGTATAATTACCGGTTTGCCGAGGGCATTCAAAAAAGCTTTGCAGGGCTGGTGCATAGGGCTAGTTTTTTGTCTGATAGCCAAACGGCTTTCAACCTTTTTATGGATCACGAAGTATTTTTTAAACAGCAACACCAACTGTTTTTTAATTCTGTTAAAACATTTGCCACCTATACCATGGCAGAGCTATTAAAGAAGTGATTCTTTTATCTTTGAACAAAATTATTTTGCATGAAGAACATCCTTAGCCTGGCATTTTTACTTATGGTATCACTGGCTGCCGTTGCACAGTCCAAATTACCACCTATAGACAAATCTCCCTTAGATATCAGTTATTTTCCAGAAAATTATCCCGTATTAAAAATTCAGGATAAAATACCAGAGCCATTGATTGCAAGGGTTATTTACAGTCGCCCTCAAAAAAATGAAAGGAAAATTTTTGGAGAACTGATAGAATATGGTAAAGTTTGGAGACTGGGAGCCAATGAAGCCACTGAAATTGAATTTTATGTGCCCGTTAAAATAAACAATGCAAAAATTAAAAAAGGTCGTTATTCATTGTATGCCATTCCCGACAGCGACAAGTGGACGATTATTTTAAACAAAGAAAACGACACCTGGGGTTCTTTTAGGTACGACTTAAAAAAAGATATTGTGCGCATGGATGTGCCTGTGCAAAAGCAGGGCAATATTGCAGAAAGTTTTTCGCTCCTGTTTGAGAAGGCGGGCAGTGGCTTTATATTGAATGCTTTGTGGGATGATGTAAAAGTATCTTTACCCTTTTCTCTTCAATAACTTTACCTTACTATGCTGCCAAACTTATTGAGAATTGTTTCCCTTTGCGTGGTTGTGCTCACGCTTGGTTTTTGTACACCCAAAAGCGATGATAAATCTAACTTGCCTGTTATAGATAGTTTAAAGATGGTTCCAGCCAACCAGTATGTAAGTGCAGATCAATCGCCCATGGATATTAGCTATTACCCCCCCGAGTTTCCTCAACACAAGTTGGCAGGAAGCTCTAAGGCCGAGATGCCGGTGGGTAGGGTAATCTATAGCCGACCACACAAAAAGGGCAGGATTATTTTTGGCAGCAGCGAAAAAAGTTTGTGCCCTTATGGCAAGCCTTGGAGACTTGGCGCCAACGAGGCCACTGAAATAGAATTTTTTAAACCGGTAGTAATTGATGGTAAGAATGTTCGGGCCGGGCGCTATGTTATTTATTGTATTCCTTTTGCCGATAAATGGATCATTGCCCTAAACAGCAATATTGATAGCTGGGGACTGGCTATAGATGCCGGCAAAGATATTTTGCGCACCGAAATTCCGGTGCAACAGCAAACACCAGCCCAGGAAGATTTTACCATCGTTTTTATGTTTGCCACTTATGGTGCAGATGTGGTCATGGCCTGGGACGAAGTAAAAACTGTGCTTCCACTGGTATTCTCTCCATAAGTGATACTCTGGTTACTATTATTCAATTCGTATATTTACAGCATGTGTGGCATAGCAGGTATTGTTTCTTCCAATCCTAACATTATTCAACTTTCTTTATTGCAGCAAATGGCCAGCTCCCTGGCTCATCGTGGTCCCGATGGCGAAGGATTCTGGATCAATGAAGGAAATACTACAGGGTTTGCACACCGCCGCCTGGCCATTATAGATCTTTCTGCCGAAGCCGCCCAACCCATGCATTATCTAAAAAGATACAGCATCACCTACAATGGCGAGATTTACAATTACATCGAACTTAGGCAAACTTTAAAAAATGCGGGTTACGTTTTTCATACTCAAGGCGATACCGAAGTAATATTGGCTGCCTATGATCTTTACAAAGAAAAATGTGTTTATTATTTAGATGGCATGTTTGCTTTTGCCATCTGGGACGAAAGAGAGAAGCAGTTATTTGCCGCAAGGGACCGCCTGGGCGAAAAGCCATTTTACTACTACAGGGAAGATGATATTTTTGTTTTTGCCAGCGAGATGAAAGCCATCTGGGCAATGCGAATTCCCAGGCAGGTAGACGAGAAAATGCTACTCAATTATCTTACGCTGGGCCATGTTCAAAATCCTGCTGATAAATCTCAAACCTTTTACGATAAAATTTCTTCTTTATTACCCGCTCACTACCTGCGCCTTGATGGGATTACACAGAAGATGTCCATTCACAATTATTGGGATATAGACAAACAAACGGTTCTTAACATGCCGGAAGAGGAGATACTAGAACAATTTGAAAAGTTGTTTACAGACTCTATCGCCAAAAAGATGAGGAGCGATGTACCAGTGGGCGCAAGCCTTAGTGGCGGTTTAGATAGCAGTAGTATAGCATACAGTATTGTGCAGGAGTTGAAAAGAAAAGGGCTGACTACTCCCTTCAAAACTTTTTCTGCAGTGTTTCCCGGGTTTGAAAAAGACGAAGAAAAATATATAAAAGAAGTGGTCAACCAGTTTTCATTTGAAAACTATTCGGTGACCCCCACTGCCGAAGGCCTGCTTCAGGACTTCGAAAAACTGTGTTATCACCAGGAAGAGCCCTTTCCTTCTTCCAGCATTTATGCCCAATACAAAGTGTTTGAGTTGGCAAGCCAGCACAAAGTAAAAGTGATGATAGATGGCCAGGGTGCCGATGAAATATTAGCCGGGTACCACAAATACCTGCATTGGTACATACAGGAGTTGGTGAGTCGCAATAAATTCTCGCTGGCTAGAAAAGAAACGCATTTGTTCAAGCAGCATCACATGACCATGCAATGGGGGGTTCCCAATGTATTGGCAACATTTTTCCCCTCCCATGTTTCTATAGCCTTAGAAGAAAAAGAACTTTGGCAGGTGATGAATCATCCGGACATCAGCAAAAACCTGCGTTCTGTAATGAAAGGTCGTGAGTGGGATGGTATACACAAGCCCATAGTGACCAAATTAAACGACATACTGTATTTTAATACCATGGAATTTGGACTGGAAGAATTACTGCGTTATTGCGACCGCAATAGCATGGCACACGGTACCGAAGTGCGGCTGCCTTTTTTAAATGATGCCCTGGTTCAATTTGTATTTTCACTACCATCCCGTTACAAGATAAGCGGTGGCTATACCAAAAATATTCTGCGGCGTACCATGCAAAATAAGTTGCCCGATAACATTGTATGGCGTACAGATAAGGTAGGTTATGAACCACCACAGCATGCCTGGATGCAAAACGACCTATTGAAGGATTACATGCACGAAGCCAAAAAGAAGCTCGTAAATGCAGATCTGCTGAAGCCCCATGTGTTGCAAAGAAAAGTAGTGCCACAAGCAGCGCACCAGGCCAACAACAACGATTGGCGTTATCTATGTGCAGCCAGGATGATCTGATTTTTAAACCCGCCTTTGTTGTTATTATAATTTAATTTTGCCCCTCATTAATTTCCTTGTCATGAGTACAGAAAATTTCAAAACAAAAAATTTAGGTACAAAATTCATACATGCCGGCACGGTGCCCGATCCCAGCACCGGCGCCATTATGACGCCTATTTATCAAACCAGTACTTATGTGCAGGAAGCACCCGGCGTAAACAAAGGGTATGAATATGCACGTAGCCAAAACCCCACACGCACAGCTCTGGAAGACGCCCTGGCTATTATAGAAAATGGCCAATACGGCCTGGCATTTAGCAGTGGCGTAGCGGCTACAGATGCGGTTATCAAATTGTTGAACCCCGGAGATGAAGTGATTGCCGCGAATGATATGTATGGCGGTACTTACCGTTTGTTTACAAAAATATTTGCCAGGTATGGTATCAAATTTATTTATGTAGATACCACGCATACCGATAATATTCAAAAGGCGGTAACGGAAAAAACCAAACTCATTTGGATAGAAACGCCCACCAATCCTTTGATGAACATCACAGATATTGCAGCCGTGGCAGCTATTTCTAAAGCGGCCCGTGCCTGGCTTTGTGTGGACAATACCTTTGCCTCTCCTTACCTGCAAAACCCGCTAGACCTGGGGGCAGATATTGTAATGCATTCTTCTACCAAATACCTGGGTGGCCATAGTGATGTGATACAAGGTGCCCTGATGTTGAATGATGCTGCTTTGAGAGAGCAGTTATATTTTATTCAAAAAAGTTGCGGTGCGGTTCCCGGCCCTATGGATTGTTTCCTGGTGCTGCGTGGCATTAAGACCTTGCATGTGCGCATGAAAGCACATTGCGAGAATGGTTTTTTGATTGCACATTTTTTACGCAAGCATCCAAAAGTAGAGCAGGTTTACTGGTGTGGTTTTGCTGATCATCCCAATCATGATATTGCCAAAGTGCAAATGCGTGGTTTTGGCGGTATGATGAGTTTTACCCTCAAAGACGACAGTGTAGAAGCTGCTACCAAAGTGCTTTCTTCTACCAAACTATTTGCGCTGGCAGAGAGCCTGGGTGGCGTAGAATCTTTAATAAACCATCCTGCAAGCATGACGCATGCCAGCATACCAAGGGAAGAGCGTATTAAGAATGGCTTAACCGATGGTTTGATAAGATTAAGTGTGGGCATAGAAGATGCAGATGACCTGATAGAAGATCTTACACAGGCTATCGGATAAGCAACAACAGCCCGGCAAACGTAGCAGATGATAGACCAAAAACTGGCGATCTTTTTAAATGAAAAAGTAAAAGCTTATAACAGGCCTGCCTTTGTTGCGGCAGATCCTGTTTGCATTCCACATAAATTTTCTCATAAACAGGATATAGAAATTGCCGGCTTTTTTGCGGCAATTTTTGCGTGGGGCAACCGCACCACCATTATTAATAAAACAACAGAGCTGCTGGGGCTGATGGACAATGCGCCCCATGATTTTTGCATGCATCATAGCAGTGAGGACCTGAAAAAGTTACTGGCATTTAAGCACCGTACTTTTAATACAACAGACCTTTTATACTTCATCCAGTTTTTTCAAATGCATTATTTGCAGCATGCTTCCCTGGAAATGGCTTTTACAAAATGGATGCAGAAAGACGACGACAATGTAGAAAATGCACTGAATGGTTTTTACCAGTATTTTTTTTGCGGACCCGATGTGCCAAAGAGAACTTTAAAGCACATTGCCTGCCCGGCTAAAAAATCGGCCTGCAAGCGCATTAATATGTACCTGCGCTGGATGGTAAGAAAAGATAACTGCGGTGTTGATTTCGGCATCTGGAAAAATATTTCTCCAAGCCAGTTGATCATTCCGTTGGATGTGCACGTGGCAAGGGTAGCCCGGTCGTTTAACCTGCTACAGCGCACACAAACAGACTGGCTGGCGGCCGTAGAAGTTACCGCACAAATGAAGACGCTCAATAAAAAGGACCCGGCCGTGTACGACTTTGCTCTGTTTGCGCTGGGCGTACTAGAAAAATTCTAACAATAATTTTTCCAGGAGTTTTGCCCTTGGCCAATTTCAATTACTTTCAACTTCTAATCTTAAGAAGCCCCTTATGAAAAAAATGCTTGCTTTCTTTCTACTTTGTTTTTCATCGGTCATGCTGCATGCCCAGCAATACTGGCAGCAGGAAGTAAATTATACTATACAGGTGGTGCTAAATGATCAGCAACATTCCCTCAATGGAAATATCAATTTCGAATATATCAACCATTCGCCGGATGCGCTGTCTTTTATTTGGATACACCTCTGGCCCAACGGTTATAAAGACAACCAAACAGCCCTATACAAGCAGGTAGCATCGGATAACGAAGGAAGAAAGCGGCTGAAAGATTTTAAAGAAAAGGGCTTTATAGACAGCCTTTCATTTACTGCCGGCGGCATAGCCTGCAAAACTGAAGCCCATCCCCAACACCAGGATATTGTTAAGCTCCTATTGCCGCAACCACTGGCAGCCGGAGCAAAAATTAATATTGCCACTCCATTTTATGTAAAAGTGCCGGGTTATTTCTCCCGGCTGGGTCATGCCGATAATTATTATATGATATCTCAGTGGTATCCTAAACCGGCGGTTTATGATGCAAAGGGCTGGCACGAAATGCCCTACCTGGATCAGGGTGAGTTTTACAGCGATTACGGAAGTTTTGACGTAAGTATTACGCTTCCTTCTTCCTACATTGTAGCAGCAACAGGCAACCTGCAAACAGCTTCCGAACTGAATGCGTATAAAGAATCAGGCGCTGCCAACAGGAAAATGATCTACAACGCTACCGCTAGTCTTACAGAAGACATGGTTATAGCATCGGCAGTAAAAAAGGTAGATTTTAGAAGAACTGCAATACCATCTACAGCCACAAAAACCCTTCGTTTTACAGAAACCAAGGTGCATGATTTTGCCTGGTTTGCCAGCAAGGATTTTGTAATACAATACGACACGCTGCTGATGCCTTCCGGCCAAATAAAAGATGTTTTTGCTTTTCACAATTATACCAATACCAAGGAATGGTATAACAGCAGCAATTTTATAGAAGATGCAGTGTTGCATTATTCGGAATGGCTGGGCGAATATCCTTACCAAACAGTAAAAGCGGTAGAAGGCCCAAGGAACCAGACTTCCGGCGGTATGGAATACCCCACTGTTACCATGATTACCAGCCCGGGCGCTTCTCAAAAAACACTGGATGCAGTTATAACGCATGAAGTGGGTCATAACTGGCTATATGGAATCCTGGGTTCCAATGAAAGAGATCATCCCTGGATGGATGAAGGCGTAAACAGCTATTTCCAGTTTCGCTACGAGGCTGAGAAATACAGGAGCAATACTATTTTTGGCGAAGCTATTCCCGCTGACGTGCGGAGTAAAAGTGCAGCCGATTTCCTGGCAGTTGTTTATAACGCCATGAACCAGGGCATTCCGATGGTTGGAGCCATAGAAACCAACTCTGTGGGGTTTAAAAGCAAAGATGATTATGGCAAAGTAGTTTACCTTAAAACTGCCCTGTGGTTGTATGTGCTTGAAATATCCACTTCAAAACAAAAGGTAGACGCAGCTTTTAAAGCCTACTACGATCAATGGAAATTTAAGCATCCTTACCCCGAAGATTTTAAAGCTGCGTTTGAAACCTCCATGAACCTGAAACTGGATAATATTTTTGACCTGCTCAGTAAAAAAGGCAAAGTAATCAACTGATAAAAAATGAAAGCAATTACGGAACAAGAAGTGTTGAATGAGATATTTACGGCTCCAGAGGAATTGCTGCGCAATGATAACGAACTATTTGCCCGGTTATCAGCTGCCATTAACAGTCTCATTGTGCACGATTTTGAAAGGTTGGTGTCTATGCTCTACCGGCTAGACATCAATGAAGCAAAGCTTGAATACCTGCTGGCCCAAAAAACAGGGGAAAATGCTTCTGATACTATTGCCGCCCTCATTGTTGAGAGGCAATTACAAAAAATAAAATCCCGGCAGGAAAACCGCCGGGATACAAATAATATAGATGAAGAAGACAAATGGTAAATTCTACTGCGGCTGCCTCTCCTCGTTTCTTGTAAACATTAATTTCTGAACCTCTTCTTTATTTTCTTTTTCTTTTTTAAGGTCGAACATAGTACCAAACACATGGTCCCAAAGGGTGCTGCTCACGCCGAAACCCATGTCATTTTCTTTGTAATGGTGCAGGTGATGATTGCGCCAAAGGGCCTTCATCCATTTAAAGGGAGGATTCCAGGCGTGGATGGCATAATGCATACTGCCATATACAAGATACCCCAACATAAACCCCGGAAAAAATGGAAATGCTTTTTGGCCTAAGATCAAATAAAACACTATAAAGAAAACAGACGCAATGATAAGGCTTGGCACAGCCGGCATAAACAATCTTTCTTTGTCCCTTGGATATTCATGGTGATTGCCATGCAAAACGTAATTGATCCGTTTGCCTCTTTCAGAATCTGGATGATAATGAAAAACAAAACGGTGTAAAACGTACTCCATAAAAGACCAGAAACAAATACCTGATAAAAAGAGAAAAGCTACGTTTAAAGAGGGAAGCCCTAAGGTATTGATGGCATAATAGGGCAAAAAAGCCAACACAGGGATATACATTCCCCAAATAACCAAAGGATGAGTTTTAGTTAAATATTCCAGGTATTGATTTTTAAATAATTGCGCCTGGCCCTTATTGTGAATTTTTTCAAACTTCATCGTACAGAAAATTAATGAGCAAATATAAATAATTGCTTTTAAAGGAGGGTAATTACTCCATTTAACAAACGAACACTTTGTTAAAAATTACTGCTTAAATAAATCAGGTAGATGCCTTTGTAATGGCATAACCACGTGTTATTTAAAAACATGGCCACCCGGAATATTCCTATTTTTGCAGCCTAAAATTTAAGTTATGAGATTAGTTACTTATCTAAAAAATGACCTCGATCAACTAGCCTTATTGGTAGATGGAAAATTATACGATACAGACATGCTGCACCCGGATTTGCCTGTAAGCATGGCCATGTTTTTAAACTATTGGGACGATATGCTGCCGCTTGCGAAAGCTGTAGAGCAGCGAATAAAAGAAGGGCTTGTGCGTAATGTGATGAGCCGGCCTATTGAAGAAGCGAGCCTGCTGGCTCCGGTACCACACCCTACCAGTTGCCGGGATGCTTATGCTTTTCGCCAACATGTAGCTGCGGCCAGGCGCAACCGTAAGGCGGATATGATCCCGGAGTTTGACCAATATCCCATCTTCTATTTTACCAACCATAACAGCATACAGGGACCCGGAGACGTATACTGTATGCCCGATCATTTTGAAAAACTTGATTTTGAATTGGAGGCAGCTATTGTAATAAACCGCCCGGGTAGAAATATCAAGGCGGCTGAAGCAGACGAGTACATTGCAGGCCTGATGATCATGAACGACCTAAGCGCAAGGCGGTTGCAAATGGAAGAGATGTTACTAAATCTTGGCCCCGCCAAAGGCAAAGATTTTGCTACCTGCATTGGCCCCATGCTGGTTACGCTGGATGAATTGCAACAATATGAAGTGCCTTGCAAGGAAAACCATTTGGGCAAAGCCTGGAACCTGGGCATGAGCTGCAAAGTGAATGGGGTGCAGGTAAGCCAGGGAAACCTGGCTGATATGGACTGGACTTTTGCAGAAATTATAGAGCGTTGCAGCTATGGCGTGAATCTTTTTCCTGGTGATGTGATAGGAAGTGGAACGGCCGGCACCGGTTGTTTTTTAGAGTTGAATGGCACCGGAAAATTCAATGATGCTGCTTACCAGGAACAGTGGCTACAACCAGGCGACCTCGTAGAAATGGAGATAGATGCCTTGGGCAAACTAGACAACACAGTGGTGCAGGAAGACAGTGACTTTTCAATTTTAGCTTTAAAAAAAAATGGATAAAACAATTGTTTTAAACGACCTGCCGCCGATGGAAGTGCAAAATTACCTGCAGCATGCTGTGGCGCCGAGGCCGATATGCTTTGCCTCTACGGTGGATGCTGCAGGACAGGTGAATCTCAGTCCCTTCAGTTTTTTTAATATGTTCTCCTCTAACCCACCCATCGTTATTTTTTCTCCTGCACGACGGGTAAGAGACAATAGCACCAAGCATACATTGCAAAATGTGTTAGAGTGGCCCGAAGTAGTGATCAACATTGTAGACTACGATATGGTGCAGCAAACCTCACTGGCCAGTTGTGAATATGCCAGGGGAACCAACGAATTTGACAAAGCAGGTTTTACCATGCAGCCCGCAAGCAGCGTGAAGCCGCCCATGGTAAAGGAAAGTAAGATCAAATTAGAATGCAAAGTAATAGAGGTGAAACCTTTGGGAACCGAAGGCGGTGCCGGCAACCTGGTAATTTGTGAAGTGCTGATTATGCATATAGATAAAAGCATACTGGATGAAAATGAACGCATAGATCAAACAAAAATAAACCAGGTGGCCCGGCTGGGTGGCGATTGGTATTGCAAAGTAGATGCAAGCAGTTTGTTTAAAGTAGCAAAGCCCAACACACAATTGGGTATAGGCATAGATGCATTGCCGGACAGTATTCGGGCCAGTGCTATTCTTACTGGCAATGAACTGGCACAACTGGCCAACGTCACGGAACTCCCTTTTGTAGACCCTTCTTTTAATGACGATAAATTGAAAAACATTATTCAGTATTTTTCTATCGACCCACAAGAGATGGAAGCAGAATTACATCAATATGCCAAACAGTTGCTTAATGGAGGCAAGGTGGAGGCTGCCTGGCAGGTGCTGCTGGCTTTAAATTAAATTTTGTAAATTTGAAATATGTCATCAGCAATAAAAATATTGCCCCATTACACTTACGATGAGTACTGTCTTTGGGAAGGAAGGTGGGAACTCATTGAAGGAATTCCTTATGCTATGAGCCCTGCACCCTCGCCAAGACATCAGTGGATTAGTAGTAATATTAAGAGTGAGATAAGAAATGCTATAAAAAAGGCAGGCTGTAAAAATTGTAAGGTCTACGATTTTATAGATATCAAAGTTGCAGAAGATACCGTACTGCAACCAGATGCTGTAGTGGTTTGTAAAAATATAGCAAAGCCATTCCTGGATTTCCCTGCCTCCCTTGTGGTAGAAATCCTCTCTCCCTCTACTGCAATGAAAGACCGGAACAACAAATTCTATATTTACCAGTCCCAGCAAATTCCTTATTACATTATTATTGATACAGATAAGAACGAAATAGAAATTTACAAGCTATCAGAAAACGGAAAGTATGAATTAGCTAAAACAGATAGCGCTGTTCCTTATTCTTTTCACTTAGACAGCGATTGTATTGTAGAAGTACTGTTGAATAATATCTGGGAGTAATTTCTGCATAGTGCCAGGTGCACACTTGCCCGTGTTACGCTAAGGTTTATATTCTTTAACGTTTCATCCCACGGCCTTTTTTTAAATTCACCTATGAAACTCGTGGTAGCATTGTTATTTATCCCTGCATTTTGTTTTGCTCAAAACAAATATGAGTACAAAAATCTTGTGTTGGAGGGCGGCGGCATCAGGGGCCTGGCCTATGCAGGTGTTTTTTCAGTATTGGAAGAAAAAGGAATTCTGCAAACTATAGAAAAAGTGGCGGGTACGTCTGCAGGTTCTATTGCCGGCATGATGGTGAGCATAGGTTACAATGCCACAGAGATTGACAGTGTGATGATGGAACTCCCCCTTCAAAAATTCAATGATGGCAAAGGAGGTGTAGTAGGAAAATACCGGAGGTTTAGAAACGGGTATGGGGTTTACAAGGGGAGGGTTTTTGAAAAGTGGCTACAGGCATTAGTGGCACACAAAACAGGCAATCCGTTGTTAACTTTTGAGGAGCTACACCAACTGCATCTGAAAAATAATTTTTATAAAGACTTTTATTGTACCGGTACCAACCTCAGCAAACAACGGCTGGAAATTTTTTCTTACCAACACACACCACACATGCCGCTGGCACAGGCTGTTCGAATAAGCGGCGGCATACCTTTATATTTTGAACCCGTAGCTTTAGATGACCAACTTCAAAAAATTAAAAAATCAGACACGGTATCTTTTGTAAATTATTATGTAGATGGCGGCATGCTCAGCAATTACCCCATCAGTATTTTTGATACCTGCGAGAACAATCAACTCAACCCGCTCCTTTGCAGCGACCTGAAATTTAATACCGAAACGATCGGTATCAAACTGGAGCGGCCCCAGCAAATAGATTCGTTGCGCAACAACAGCATCATGATACCGGCTTACGAAATCAACAAGCTGTCAGAATATATGTCTGCTTTTTCCAACCTTTTGATGGAATCTCTCAGCAGAAAATATCCCGGCCTGCAAAATGAAAAAGGGCGTACCATTTATGTAAGCCAGGGCAGTATTTCTTCTAAAATAAGAAAAACAAAAGAGCAGGATAAACTGCTCTTGTATGAAAATGGGATAAAGGCTGCCGAGGATTTTTTTGCTGCGCCCCGTAAATAGTTTATAAGTTAGTTGTTACCATTTCTGCCCAAACACCTTCTTCAAAATATCACTACTTCTTGCAGCAAAGTTGGTTCTTATATTCACTTCTTCTTTAGCAATCAAATCAAATAGAGCCAGCGTAGCTCTTTCGGTTACAAACGATGCAAGGTCTGGGTTGATCTTTGTAAATGTAGTGGGCAGACTGTTGTATTTGCTTACGAGGTCGCCATAATATTTCGTCGCATCTACCTTTGCTAAAGAAGCATTGATGACGGGCATAAAAGCATCCATCAATTTCTGATTCGTTTTTACCCTGAAAAAATGAGTGGCACTGGTATCTCCATTCTTTACCAGGCCAATAGCATCCTGCAAAGTCATGCTTTTAATGGCGTCTATAAAAATTGGTTTTGCAAAGCCTGCAGCATCTTCGGCACCCCGGTTTATTTGTAAGATCGCTTTGTCTACCATGCTGCCCAGCCCAATGGTTCTCAAAGTATTTTCAATTTTTTTAGCATCCGGCGGCAACAGTATTTTGTAAGCCGCATCTTTAAAAAATCCATCAACAGCGTTTAGTTGAAATACGGAGCGATTCAATCCCTGGCCAAGTGCTTCTTTAATTCCCAGAGCCGCTTCTTGCTGGGTAATGCCGCCCAATCCTGTGCTGGTAGGTAGGTTGCTGAGTACATCGCAGGAACTAAGAGTAGCCGTGAGGGCTAAAAGGGTAAGTAGTTTTCTCATGATTTTGTTTATTTGTCAGTAAACATGCAACTATACTGCCAAGATATACTATACTGCGCTGGGCTACCCTTCGGCATGGTAGATTGGCTTGGCGGCCTGCTGCGCAACATTTACCTTTGCAGGCGAATTTAAAACTATGAGTACACAACATTTATCAGAACAGGAAATCATACGCAGGGAGAAATTACAAGAACTAACTGAAATGGGTATAGATGCTTACCCGGCAGCCTTGTACCCGGTAAATACTACTTCAGCTTATATTAAAGAAAATTATAAGGGCGAAGAAAACAAAGCAGATTTTGCGGAGGTGTGCATTGCAGGCCGCATCATGAGTGTACGGGATATGGGCAAAGCCAATTTTGCAGTACTTCAGGATGGCGTGGGTAAAATTCAGTTTTACATTAAGCAGGATGATATTTGCCCCGGAGAAGATAAAAGCCTCTACCAATCGGTTTGGAAAAAATTACTTGACCTTGGTGATATCATCGGTATCAAAGGATATGTATTTACCACCAAAACCGGCGAAACATCTATTCATGTAAGAGAGTTTACGCTCTTGTCTAAATCTCTGAAACCTTTACCGGTTGTAAGAGAGAAAGAGGGCGAAACATTTGACGAAGTAACCGATCCTGAGTTTCGCTACCGCCAGCGTTATGCTGATCTTATTGTAAACCCTGGCGTAAAGGAAGTGTTTATCAAACGTACAAAAATGATGAATGCCATCCGGGAATTTTTGAACGAGCAAGGTGCGTTGGAAGTAGATACGCCGGTATTGCAAAGCATACCCGGTGGTGCAGCGGCCCGGCCTTTTACTACGCATCACAATGCATTGGATGTGCCCATGTATATGCGCATTGCCAATGAACTTTACTTAAAGCGATTGATTGTTGGCGGCTTTGAGTGGGTGTATGAATTTAGCCGCAACTTTCGCAACGAAGGCATGGACAGAACACACAACCCAGAGTTTACTGTGTTGGAATTTTATGTTGCTTACAAAGATTACGAGTGGATGATGGATACCACAGAACAAATGTTAGAGAAAGCTGCGATTGCTACCAATGGTGTTTCTAAAGTTTTGGTTGGTGATAAGGAGATAGATTTTAAAGCGCCATATAAAAGAATTACCATGTATGATTCTATCAAAGAATTTACAGGTTTTGACATCAGCGAAATGAATGAAGACGGCATCAGGAATGTGTGTAAGGAATTGAAAATTCATGCAGATGAAAAATGGGGGAAGGGGAAACTGATAGATGAAATCTTTGGATCAAAATGCGAGGGCAATTATATACAACCCACTTTTATTACGGATTATCCTGTGGAGATGAGCCCGCTCACTAAAAAACATCGCAGCAAGCCTGGCCTGGTAGAGCGTTTTGAGTTGATGTGTAATGGTAAAGAAATTGCCAATGCTTATACCGAGTTGAATGACCCGCTGGAACAACGAGAGCGTTTTGAAGAACAAACCAAACTCATGGAACGTGGCGATGACGAAGCGATGTTTATAGATTATGATTTTTTAAGGGCATTGGAATATGGAATGCCACCTACCAGCGGTATCGGTTTTGGTATAGACAGAATTGCCATGTTGCTCACCAACCAACATTCCATTCAGGATGTGTTGTTCTTTCCGATGATGAGGCCTGAAAATTTAGATTAATCAGCAGCTACAAATTAAATGAGTTGATATAAAAAAGTGCAAACGGCAATATCCCGTTTGCACTTTTTTTGAAAGATGCTTTCAGCCGGATCTTATCTTAACAATAGAAAAGAATCCTTCTTAACGATGGTGCCACCCACATCGCATACTGCTTCTACAAAATAAACATAGGCGTCAGGTGATTGGTCTTGTCCTTTAAATTTACCATCCCATCCCCATGCTCCATCATTAGGTTTAAAATTCTTTGCTTCAAAAACCAATTGACCATAGCGATTAAAAATGGCGAATCTTTTAATCTTTGATATTCCCCTGGCCAATGGGTAATACAGGTCATTTTTTGAATCCCGGTTAGGCGTAAACGCTGAAGGCAAAAGCAGGTTAGCGTATTTGCATTCTACCTGGATGTTGATAGTGTCGCTTGCAATACAACCACTATCACTCCTTACTTTAATGATATGGGCTTGTCCTTCGAGCGCCGTTCCGCCAGGCGTAGCACAAGTGGTGCAGCTAAGGGTAGTGGCTGGAGACCATGAATACGTTCTTACATTATTGCTGTATAGCGGGGTGATGGTAAAGGGAGTATTATAAGGATAAATCCTGTCTGGTCCGGCATCTACGGTGGGTAGTGTTTTTACAATAACAGTGATAGAAGTGGTACTGCTGAAACAGCCAGCCGAATCGGTTAAAGTGGCCCTGTAAGTAGTACTGGATAAAGGAGAGGCCACCGGGTTATAATTACCCGGTGAAGACAACCCCGTAGCGGGTGACCATAAAATACGTTTACCAGGAGGCCCTGCGTTGATATTAACACTCTCTCCGGCACAAATAATTAACGGGCTGGCAGAAGGGGCTGCTGTGAAAGGGGCGTAAACGGTGATGGTAGCAGTATCGCTTACGGTGCAGCTAAACGAATTGGTTGCCGTTGCAAAATACTGCGTATTTACAGGAGGGTTGATAATTAAAGTGTCACATTTAATGCAGGATAGGGGACTGTTAGATGTCCATCGCAAAGAATCGCTGTGGTAAGCTATCAGAGTATCTGGTGTGCCAAAACATAATGTGTCGTTGCGTGGTATGATTTGTACAAAAGGAATAGGATTTACTGCAACGGGTTTGCTTAAACTATCCACACAACCTTTATTATCCCTGGCTACTAGTTTAGGGTTGAAAACTCCCGGTCCGGGAAAATTAAAGGGAGCCGGCTGGTAGCTGGTATCATTGGAATTAGTAATCCCATAATTCCAGTACCACAACACTACAGTGTCTGCAGGAACGAATGCACTGGAGGTATTGGTAATACTGTATTGAGTATTTTGGCAAATTGTAGAAGCTGCATCAAAACCCAGGTTGGGTCCCCTCACTAAAATGTTTTTGTTTAAATAAACAGTATCCGGACAGTAGGAAGCGCCATTATTTATGATCACATTACTATTTGGGTAATTTCCTAATTTACTGGCATCGATGCTAAGCATTTTATTTGGTGCTGGCCCCGATGTTAATCCCAGTAAGTTCCAGGTAAAAGTTGCAGAGGCATTCGTCTGATCATTGGATAATGTAAAAGTTGTATTGGTGTTCCTGCAAATAGATGTATCGGGATTGGTTAGCACACTCTTGCCGGCATAGATATTGACAGAAGTGGTGTAGCTACATCCTGTAACAGAATCTGTAACAACCAGGGACGTAACAAATGATCCTGAATTAAATATATGTGCTGTGTTCCTGGTAGTTTCCTGGGGGCTGGCATCTCCAAAATCCCAAACATAGGACGTGATATTACCCTGTGAAGTATTGTTGAAGCTGAAGCCATTCCGGTTGCTGCAGTTGTTGGCATAGTCAAAGCTGCCTATTACTCCAATGATCTCCAGTTGAAAACTTGCACTTGCCCCAATGCAGCCATTAAAATACGGCGTAACCGTAACTGTTTTTATACCCAGGGTTGTGTAATTATGTGTAGTAGTTGTATCTGTAACTGTTGCCGTGGTACCATCGCCAAAATCCCACAAATACTTGTTGGCATTGGTAGCTTTTGCAACAAATACAGGGGTTTCAGAGCCGCAATAAATGGCTTTATCTGAGCTTGCCGCTAGGCCTGTTGGAGGGGTGCCAAATCTTATGCTGTCGATAGTATAACTATTGGAACAGCCTTCGTTGGTTCTAAAAGCTACAGAAGGAGTATAAGATCCTACAGCAGTATAAGTATGAGAAATATTCGCTGCAGTAGTATTCACTACAGGGCTGCCATCACCAAAGTTCCAGGCATAATTGGCAACCGTAGATCCGGGGGGAATGTCCACAACTGCGCTAAAATTTACAATGGCTGGTATGCATCCTTCAAGAGGCGATACTGTTACCACAACAGTTGGATTTTTATAGACAACATCCACCGTGCTGGTAGCTAAGCATCCTGAAACATCTGTTACTTTTACCTTGACAGTATAATTACCAATAACAGAGAAGTTATGACTTGTTGTTGCGGTTGATGTAGTGGTAATGGGCGTGCCGTCACCAAAATCCCATTCATAAGATGAGATAGTGCCACTGCTGCCAGCTGTAAAATTGATTATGCCCTGGGTACAGATATAATTTCTGTTCGCAGTCAATGAAGCTGTGATACCTGTATTTATTACAATAGTTTGAGAGGTTTCTACCGCCACCGTATTATAAACGGCTACTAACTTAACGGTATAAGTGCCTGCTCTTGCAAAGACAATAGAAGGGTTAGCAGCCGTGCTTCCCTGGCCGTTTCCGAATGTCCAGATAAAACCTGTGGGGTTACCCGTAGTGATCTGGGTAAAATGTACGGTAACAGGGCTGCAATACAAGCCATTGGCAGATTGGTAAGTAAAATTTGCCGTTTGACCTTTCGAAAAAAATGAACATAACAGTAGGAAAATAACTAAATATGGTTTGGGCATTATTAAACAATTAATGTAGAAGTTTAACTGTCTGCAAATACCATACTAAAATATTACCCCAATACTAGAAATGAAATTGTTGTTAATTTTTCATTCCTTCCAATTCTTTTTGCATTTTAAACATTTCGTCCCGCAACCTTGCAGCTTCCATAAAATCAAGGTCCCGGGCCGCTTTTTCCATTTCTTTTTTGATCTTGCCTATGGCTTTTTCCATTTTGGGAATGGTCTTGTACACTTCCTGGTCTTCTGCAGCTATTGTTACCAATTCTTCATCGGGGCCGATTGAGTATGGATTTGCGGGGTCGTACCCTTTCACATCCAGCACACTGCCTTGTGCAAATACCTGCTCTCGTGATTTAACGATGGTGGTAGGTATAATGCCGTGTTTGGTGTTGTATTCTATTTGTTTTTCTCTTCTGCGGCTGGTTTCATCAATTGTTTTTTGCATGCTTTCCGTCATCTTATCAGCATAAAAAATTACGAGGCCATCTACATTGCGGGCTGCCCTGCCGGCAGTTTGGGTAAGGCTTCGCTCATTACGCAAGAAGCCTTCTTTATCTGCATCTAATATGGCCACGAGTGATACTTCCGGCAGATCGAGTCCTTCTCTCAGCAGGTTTACGCCCACCAAAACGTCGATCATACCAAGGCGCAGTTCCCTCAATATTTCAATGCGTTCCAGGGTGTGTACCTCGCTGTGAATGTATTTGCTTTTGATGTTGATGCGGTGCAGGTACTTATCCATCTCTTCGGCCATGCGCTTGGTAAGCGTAGTCACCAGCACCCGGTCGCCCATTTTAATCCTCTTGTCTATTTCTTCCAAAAGGTCATCTATTTGGTTGATGGAAGGTCGGATTTCTATGGGCGGATCTAATAAGCCAGTGGGCCTCACCACTTGTTCTACTACTACGCCACCACATTTATCCAGTTCATAATCTCCCGGCGTAGCCGAAACAAAAACCATCTGGTTGGTGAGGTTTTCAAACTCATGAAAATTCTGCGGCCTGTTGTCCATGGCCGATGGCAGGCGAAAACCATAATCTACCAACACCAGTTTCCTGCTGCGGTCGCCGCCATACATGCCGCTTATCTGCGGAATGGTCTGGTGACTTTCATCAATTATGGTGAGATAATCTTTAGGGAAATAATCGAGCAGGCAAAAAGGTCTTGAGCCCGGCGTGCGCCGGTCAAAAAAGCGGGAATAATTTTCTATGCCATTGCAATAGCCTAATTCACGAATCATTTCCAGGTCGTAGTTCACCCTTTCATCTATTCTTTGTGCTTCAATGTATTTGCCCGATTTTTTAAAATATTCTACCTGCGCTGCTGTTTCATCCTGTATTTCGCTGATCACATCGCCCAGCATGTCCTTGGGGGCAATGTATAAGTTGGCTGGAAAAATAGCCGCATTTTCTACAGAGCTGATGCGTTTGCCGGAGGAAAGCTCCAGCGTTTCGATGGTTTCAATTTCATCCCCAAAAAAACTAATACGGTAACCAAAATCAACATAGGGTAAATTGATATCGACCGTATCGCCTTTTACCCTAAACGTACCCCGGGTAAAATCTCCCTGGCTGCGGTGGTACAAAGCATTTACGAGGGAATGTAAAAACCCCTGGCGGGAAATAACCTGCCCCTGCCGAATGCGAATAATGCCGTTTTCATATTCTGTAGGATTACCCATACCATAAATACAACTCACGCTGGCCACAACAATAATATCCCTTCTTCCGCTGAGTAATTGTGCTGTGGCCTGCAGGCGCAGTTTGTCAAGCTCTTCGTTGATGCTTAAATCTTTTTCTATGTAGGTATTGCTGGTGGGGATGTAAGCTTCCGGCTGGTAATAATCATAGTAGGATACAAAGTAGCCCACGGCATTATCAGGAAAAAATTGCTTGAACTCTCCGTATAACTGTGCTACCAAAGTTTTGTTGTGAGTGATTACCAGCGTGGGTCTTTGCACACTCTGGATCACATTGGCCATGGTAAAAGTTTTACCGCTGCCCGTAACACCCAGGAGTGTTTGGTAGGGTTCGCCTTCTTCTATTCCCTGTATAAGTTGGGCAATGGCTGAAGGCTGATCGCCGGCCGGTGAGTAAGATGAGTTTAAATTAAATGGCATGTGTATTTTTCAATAAAGTAGAAGGAAAATTGAGGCTATAAAATTAAAACAAAAAAATGGTTTGGTGGTTCATGAAGGTGCATTACAATTTCTATCACCAATACTTAACGTTCTTACGGAACGATGAAAGCCAATACATTCATTTTCTACGCCATAAGTCGTTTCGAAGGAACGTTTCAGGGCTAAACCAAATCAAAAAATTAGTATAGAGCGTTCCCTTGGAACGCTTCGTGAATGCGACAATTTGAAAGCACCCGTTCACGATGCTGCTGGATGAACATTAAAGAAGGAAATAATTTTTGTTATTGAAAACCTCAATTAAACCAAACAGCATAGCCTTGTCGCCGCAGGTCTAAGGCTAGCTTTTCTTCCATGAGCAAAGCCTCCTGCCTGTTCATTGGCTTCAAGTTTAAATGATCGTATAGGCTTGGCCGTAAATACGTGCCATATTGGTACACAATTTTTGCAGACAGGTTGTGGCCTTTGGCATTTACATACCCTGTTTTATGTTGCTTCAATCGATCCGCAGGTGTTTTGCTCGTCATGCCTACGTAAACACATTGCAGCACGCCATTGAACTGGGGGTTGGCATTACGAAACTTTGCATTCTCCGTAAACACTTTCTTTGAAAGTTCTATAACGTACACCTGGTATCTCATACTTTAATGGGAAATGCTTGCTTTATGAACAACTTAAAAATGACTCAAGGGCATTGCAATTGCGACTAATTCGATCATCAATACTAAAAGTAGATAAAAAATGCCGCCTACTCATTAAGCAGGAACAAGTAGATTCGGTTTTACGAAAAAAGACCCGTTGCCGGGTCTTTGAAAAAATGAAATATATCTTTTTGCCTCGGTTATTTTGATGCCAGCTCAATCATGGTACTCAGTTCATCTACCAGCTCATCGTCGTTTCCATTAAAACCTACAGATTTGAAACGGATGCGGCCTTCTTTGTCTAACACAAATTTGGTTGGTATTCCATTCACTTTAAAATCACCCACCATTTTATTGTCGTCATCCATTAAAACATAAAAAGGATAATTTTTGCTTTGCATAAAGTCCCTGGCATTCTTTATTTTGTCTTCGGCAGATTCCCAGGTATCTACAAATAAAAATTCTACGTCCTTATTGTCTTTGTATTTGGTAAGGGCCTTGTTCATCCCTGGCATAGATGCAATACATGGGCCGCACCAGGTAGCCCAGAAATCTACTATCACCACTTTTCCTTTCAGGTCTTCCAGGCTCACGGTTTTGCCTTCAAAATCTTTCAAGCTAAATTTTGGAGCCGGTTCGTTTAAAATACTTTTGGCAATCTCCGCCCGTTTTTTAATCCGTGCATCCGCTTCGAGTGCAGCAAGGTAGGCGCTATACCCAGCCTCATCTTCGCTTTCCTTCATGTAGGCAGTCTTAAGGATCTCTTTAGTTTTGCTATTGGCCACACCGTCTTTTACAAACTGCTCCAGCAGTTTCCTGGTTTCGGCGGGCGTTAGTACTTTCTCGGCCACCATCGCATACCGCTCGTTGTATTCGGCATTTTTAAATTTATTAATACCCGCTGCTTCTTTTGCAACCGGGTAAGCCGTTTTGTAATCGCCCAGTTTATACATGATGAAGGCATACGTATCACCATACATAGCATAGTTAAACTTACGCTGTTCTTCCCATTGCTTGCTTGAAATGTCTGTCGGTTTTTTCTCCGTGGGTTTGAGCATCTCGCTTTTTGCAAAAGCAGTTGCGCTGGTGGTCATCTTTTTCGCTTCTTCCAGGTCTTCATCTTTCTCAGCCATGTTCCAGGAAATATTGTTGCTGTTGCTTGCTGCAGCAGTTTTGCCCAGTCCATCGTTCCACTTATGGTAGGCGGTATAATTTTTTGCTTTGGCGTATGCATTTGCCAGGTTTGATTTGAGGTCATCGGTCATCCTCTTTTCAGGGGCAGTCTTAGCAGGATAACTGCTCATATATTCCTGCAACAGCATTTCTTTTTTAGCCGGGTCTTGTTCTTTATAAATGGCTGAGCTAGCTTCATTTTTTCTCCAGTCTCCGTTAGGGAAAGCAACTTTCATGGCCGCAGTTAAAGCCTCGGCCTTCTCTTTATTCTTAACCCTATTGGAGTACCACATATTCAAGAAAGCATAATCTTGTTCTTCTAGGGTTCCTTTTTTCTCATAGTTTTCCAGTTCAGTGGCAAGCAAGGTTGCAGATTCCGCTTTCTTGTTAGTCATAATGCCGCCAAGGTAGGCATCCATGAAAACGTTGTCTTCTTTCAATTTTGGATCAGCCGCTGCAGCATCTTGCAGAATAGTCCAGGACTTTTCTGCGTCTTTTGGCACACCCACTAAATATTCGCCATAACCTCTAAAAAAAGTACTGGCTGCAGCATAATAACCAGGTACAATTTTGTTTTGAGCATTGTAAACAGGTAGAAGATAGCCTTCCTTTCCGTTGTTGTCCTTTACCTCTTCATAGGAAAAACCAAACGCCACAGCATTCGTATTACTATCCAGCAGCACCGTGCCTGAATGAAGGGTTCCTTTTTTTACGATGGAGGGTTCTGTTACTTTTAAGCCTGTGCTGGTAAACTGGTAAACCACAATGTCTACTCCTTTCTGTTTTGCAAGAGGTGAGTAGTCCTGGTTGTATTCAAACCGCAGTGACTGATTTTGTTTTAAATATTGAGGGGAAACTTTTAATGCGCTAAAGTTGGCTTGCGAAAATGCAGCAGAAATGCTTGTCACTAAAACGAGCAAGGCAGTCAATCTTTTCATAAAATAAGTTTTAGGAAATAAATATAGCATTTCATTTAGATATGAAATGCTAAAATGCCAGGGCAAAAAGGTACTAAGGATTTTATTGGGCAACCATCAGCGATCTGTTTCTGGCCATTAAACAACCGCCTATTACACCTGCTTTTTCACCCAGCTTGGATACAAGCAACTGGGTATCGCTGCTTACCAGGTTTAAGGAGTATTTGTTGAGCGCACTTTTTATTGGAAGTTTAATATAGTCTCCTGTTTCGGCCAATATGCCCCCTAATACAACCAACTCAGGGTTAAAAATATTAATCAATACGGCCAGTCCTTTTCCCATTTTTTCTCCTATCTCAGCAATTAATTCAATACACAATACATCTTCATTCCTGGCGGCGTGCGCAATATCAGATACCCGTAAATCATCTATTGCTTTTCCTTTTTTTACCAGTGAAGAAGTCGACCCCTGTTCTATTTTATTTTTAAAATTTCTTAAGAGTGCTATGCCTGATGCCTCTGTTTCTAAACAACCCTTTTTGCCGCAATGGCAAATAATTTCGTTGTTAAAAAAGGGGATGTGACCAAACTCCCCGCTAAAACCTGATTTGCCATTGTATACTTTTCCATCTATTAAAATACCCAGTCCCACTCCATAATCCATATTTACAAACAGCACATTCTTTTCGTTGCTCACTGCACCACTGCAAAATTCACCATAGGCCATAGCCCTGCTATCATTTTCTATAAAGGTTTGTATCCCAATTTCCTTTTCAATGGTTTGGCTCAATGGTTCTTCATGAAAATGGAAGAAACTGTAGCTATATCCTGTATTATGATTCACCCTTCCGGAAAGATTAAGACCCATCCCCAATACTTTCTCTTTTTGAATGGGTAGCTCCTCAATAAAATTTTTAATAATATTAATTAGTTGCTGGTAAGCTTCTGCCGAATTTTCTAACTTATAAGGGATCTTTTCTTTTACCGTTACCAGGTTCTTTTTAAAATCTAATAACCCAATATTGATGTAATATCTTTTAATATCAACCCCAATAAAAAAGCAGGATTCTGCTACAAGGCCATAGAGGCTTGCTCTTCTACCCCCGGTTGAGTCTACTTTTCCATAATCTTTAATAAGCCCATCCTCCATCAACTCGGCAACGAGGTTGGTTATTTTTGGCGCACTTATGTTCAGTTCTTTGGCCAGTTCGGCAATCGTAACATTGCCTGTAACATCTAAATAATTTATAATAAGCCTTTTGAGTACCCGGTTTTTATACGCCACACCCGATGCCGGGTCATTTGAAAACACTTCAAAAATTAAATGCGGCTCTGCCATTGTATTGTATAATTTATGTTTAAAAGTAACTTAATCAAATGTGGATTAGCCAAATTTAAAAAAACCTATCTCAAGCCTTGTTAATAAATTATTTTATTAAGTATTGAAATTGTTGAATTAATTTTATTAATATTGGGTTACAAAACCATTTTTTTAAGTAACTGAACGATTTATATGGATGATCGGACGCTTAGATCAGCAAATTCTCTTGAGATTTCTAAGGAAGCTTTAATTGAGTACGCCTCTATCTATAAAGATGAACTTTTACAAAACATTCTTCCCTTTTGGTTATCCAATAGCAAAGATGATAAAAATGGCGGCTATTTCACTTCCTTAAACCGGCAAGGAAAAGTGTATGATACCGATAAATTCATGTGGTTACAGGGAAGAGAGGTTTGGTGCTTTAGCTATATGTACAATCATATAGAAAAAAATCCCTCATGGTTGAATATGGCATTGCATGGTGCAGCCTTTATGCAGCAATTTGGCAGAGATGAAAATGGTAACTGGTACTTTTCTTTAACCGCCGAGGGTAAGCCCCTTGTGCAACCCTACAATATTTTTAGTGACTGTTTTGCTACTATGGCATTTGCTTCTTTAGATAAGGCACAGCCAAATGCCGAGTATAAAAAGATTGCGCTACAAACTTTTGAGAACATTATAGAGCGTCAGCACAACTCTAAAGGAATTTACAGCAAGGCCTACCCCGGCACCCGGAATTTAAAGAATTTTAGCCTGCCCATGATACTTTGCAACCTATCCCTGGAACTGGAGCATATTATAGGAAAGGAGCGGGTAGATAGTTTTATACCCACAGTGATCAATGAAGTAATGAATGTTTTTTTTCAACCAGATCTCGGTTTGGTTTTAGAGAATGTATATGAAGATGGAAGTTTTTGCGACAGCTTTGAAGGCAGGTTATTAAACCCTGGCCACACTATTGAAGCCATGTGGTTTATCATGGACCTCGGCAAAAGATTAGATGATGAAGCCCTGGTAAAAAAAGCCTGCAATATCATGCTGGACACCCTGGAGTATGGATGGGATAAGGAATACGGCGGTATCTTTTATTTTTTAGACGTAAAAGGGAACCCGCCGCAACAGTTAGAATGGGATCAAAAACTATGGTGGGTGCATGTAGAAGCCCTTGTGGCACTGGCCAAAGGTTATGCATACACAAAAGATGAGCGCTGTGCCGATTGGTTTAAAAAAATTCATGACTATACCTGGCAGCATTTTAAAGACCCGGAATATGGAGAATGGTTTGGTTATTTAAACAGAAGGGGAGAAGTGCTGCTCGATTTAAAAGGCGGAAAATGGAAAGGTTGTTTTCACATTCCAAGAGCCTTGTACCAGGTTTGGAAAACATTAGAATCATTGTAAAATTTTAAGAGATTGCTGCAAATTATTCCCGTTCGTTTTATTGTAACACTTGTGCTCTGCTCGTGCAGCCTTATGCTGCATGCGCAAAAGAAAATATATACAGATGTATTGGTTATTGGTGGCGGAACTGGTGGTGTAGCTGCAGGTTTGCAAAGTGCAAGGATGGGTGTGAACACCATTATTGCTGAGCCCACAACCTGGTTGGGGGGAATGCTGTCTGCTGCCGGCGTGCCTGCTTTTGATGGTAACCACAATATGCCTTCGGGCATTTGGGGAGAATTAAGAGAGCGTATATACAAAGTGTATGGCGGGGCAAATAAAGTAGCCACCGGCTGGGTAAGTAATACCTTATTTGAGCCTCATGTGGGAGATAGTATTTTAAAAGTGATGGCTGCTGCTGCTCCCAGGTTAAAAGTTTTATTCGGTCATTCATTTAGTAAAGTAATACAAAGCGGCAACCAGGTAAAAGGAGCGATTTTTAAAAACGAATTGTACAATAGCACGATCACTATTTATGCAAAACAGGTGATTGATGCAACAGAACTGGGAGATGTGATGGCTAGTGCTGCTATACCCTTTGATGTGGGAATGGAAGCAAGCGCAGTAACCGGAGAAAATGTAAACGTACCCGAAACAAACAACATCATACAGGACATTACCTATGCTGCTATTTTAAAAGATTATGGGCCGCAAGCAGATTGCACGTTGGTTAAACCTACCGGTTATGATCCCATGGAGTTTGATGGTTGTTGCAACGAGTTTAGTAGTCATCCATCTAAACTGACCTCTGATGTGAGCGCACAAAAAATGCTTGACTATGGCAAACTGCCCAACGGAAAATACATGATAAACTGGCCGGGCAAAGGCAACGATATTTATTTAAACGTAATTGCCCTTAGCCATGAACAGCGACTAAAGGAATGGCAAAAAGCGAAAGCAAAAACAATGCGGTTTATTTATTTTTTGCAAACACAGTTTGGCTTTAAAAACCTGGCATTGGCAAACGACGAGTTCCCCACAGCCGACCGGCTACCACTGATACCCTATAACAGAGAAGGTAGAAGATTAAAAGGATTAACCCGCTTTAAAATCCAGGATATTTCAGATCCTTTTAATCAACTATCGCCTTTATACCGCACAGGAATATCAGTAGGCGATTATCCCATTGATCACCACCACAGAGAAAATACCAATGCGCCTCAGCACCTTGGCTTTTATCCCGTGCCTTCTTTCAATGTGCCGCTGGGAGCCTTAATTCCTGAAAAGCATACCGGCATTATTGTAGCCGAAAAAGGAATTAGTGTAAGCAATATTGTAAACGGAACCACCCGCCTGCAACCTTGTGTAATGCTTACCGGGCAAGCAGCAGGAGCATTGGCTGCCTTGTGTATTAA
>JBBSJJ010000008.1:0-57675 GCA_038257335.1 Chitinophagales bacterium
AAAGTATTTTGTCATACTGTTTGGCAATACCAATATAGACGGGCGAAGCTGGCCGGATTTAATGGCAGAATCCATCAGATTTTTGAACCCAATCCAATCCATCATATCCTTGTCATCTGTGGCAAAGCCATGAAGAAAATAGATGACTGGATACCGCTCATTAGATTTTTCATAACCTGGTGGCAGGTAAATGGTAAGCCTGCGGTTTGGGTCTTCAACGCCCTGATTGCCCTGAAGCGATGGAGCCAAAATTTTTTGGACCACTACTTTACCCTCTTTGTTAGTCTGGCTGTAAGTGTTAACAGCCATCAGGAGAAGTAACGACAAGAATAAATTTTTCATCTGTTTAAATTTTTATTTCTTAAAAAACGTTTCGGCATTCTTATAAAATACATTTTCTTTTTGCCCGCACGAAAAAATAACATCCAGGTTAATTACTGAGGCGGTCAT
Source organism: Chitinophagales bacterium (assembly GCA_038257335.1). GTDB lineage: Bacteria > Bacteroidota > Bacteroidia > Chitinophagales > Chitinophagaceae > Ferruginibacter. The sequence continues at coordinate 451 of JBBSJJ010000008.1, forward strand.
ATTTAATGTACCAAAGGCTTTCCTGTTTATGGTCTTTTTGTTTACACTTTTTCCTGTTATAATAAATTATTGTAAATATATATTATATTTAATATTTACATCGTATCGCTCGAAGCATCGCCGAATACCGCCATTTATTTTTTAAACACTTAAAATTCTCAAACGTGAAGCAATCAACATTTTTACCAGCAGTGGCATTGGCTGCTGTTTTCCTTTGTTCGTCCTGTGGCGCAGACAAAGATGAAACTACAGACAGCACTGTAACAACCGACACTACTGCCACCTCCACGCCTGCAGCGCCGGAATCTACGGTGGTAACCGAACCTGAAACAGTAATAACGGCGTGGCATAGGGTAGCAAACTTTGCAAAGTGGAAAGCTTCTTATGATGCCCATGACTCTATGCGGCTAGCCGGCGGCATACGCAATTATGTAATAGGCCGCAGTGTGGAAGATACCAACCTGGTACTGGTAGCCATCAAGGCAGACGATGTGGCAAAAGCAAAAGCTTTTATAAAAGACCCCAGCCTAAAGGCAGCTATGCAAAAAGGCGGCGTAATAGGCCAACCTTCTATAACCATCAATACGATGGCTTACCAGGATATGTCAACCGGCATGGCAGACCTGAGATCTATGACGATGTTTACCGTGAAAGATTGGGATGCATGGAAAACTACTTTTGAAAGTGACCGGCAATTCAGAACCGACAATGGTCTCACCGACCGGGCTTATGGTTACAATGCAGATGATAACCATAAAGTAACCCTTGTAGTGGGCATTAATGATAGTGCCAAAGCCGGTACTTACTGGAGATCGGACCTTATAAAAGAAAAGAGGGCTAAAGCTGGCGTTGTGGGAGAAGTAAAAAGGTATGTGTACCAGGTGGTGCAAAAATATTAAACCAGGTTTAATGGTTCATCAAAACAAAAGTGGAGTTTTCATCATTAAAAGATTGACCTGAGATTTTCTTAAACGCAGGAGCTTCTCCACCAGGTATAAAATTAAAAGTGGCTGTATCGTGCTTATGATACAGCCTCTTTTTGTTTACTACTTTGTTTTATTTATGCACCTGTCACACCCAGGGAGGAATTTTATAGATGGATGAATAACCCTCCGACGTTATTTTACAATTTAATAATACAGAATTAAAATTCTCTTAATACAGGGCAACTACTTTCATCCCCTAAAAATAAATTTATGAGAAAAATAATACCATTGATGCTTTTTGTATTTGTTCTTCAGGCATGTAAAAAACAGGATTTAAAACTGCCGGGTAACAACATCGAAAATGAAGTAAACGAAAAAACAAAGGGTTTACCAGGTGCAAAGGAAACTGCTTCCTTTTCTTTACTTACATCAATTACTTTACCTGGTGGTGCAGGTGCAGCGGAGATAAGCGCTTACGACCCTGCAACCAAAAAACTTTTTGTAGTAAATAATAGTGCTGGTATTAACCGTATTGATATTTACAATCTTGCAAACCCGGCCAACCCGGTGGCTGCAGGCAACATCAATACAGCAGTATATGGCGGCATAGTAAACAGTGTTTCTGTAAGCAACGGTAAACTGGCGGCTGCTATCGAAGCTTTGGACAAAGTGAGCGCTGGTAAAATACTGGTATTTAAAACCTCGGACTATACCTTGATTGCGAATGTAACAGTAGGCTCTCAGCCTGATATGGTAACTTTTTCTCCCGATGGAAAACTTATACTGAGTGCCAATGAAGGTGAACCAAACAATGCGTATACCATAGACCCCGTTGGTACCGTTTCTATCATAAGTGTAGCTGATAATTATGCAGTAACCACCCTTGATTTTTCGGGTTTTGCACCCCGTGCTGCCGAACTTAAAGCCAAAGGCTTTCGCATTTTTGGATTGAATGCCAGCTTTGCTCAGGATATAGAACCGGAATATATTGCCGTTGCAGAAAACTCTAAAAAAGCATGGGTTACCCTGCAGGAAAATAATGGTATTGCCTTGATTGATCTGAACTCAAAAACAATTGTTGATGTATTTCCATTGGGATTTAAAGATTACAACAATGCAATGAACAGCATTGATCCAAGCGACCAGGATGGAGGTATATTTTTTAATCCCTGGAAAGTAAAAGGAGTTTATATGCCCGATGGTATTGCGGTTCTTCCAAACAATAATGTTCCTTATGTTTTTACCGCCAACGAAGGCGACTCCAGGGAATACGCCGGCTTTTCTGAACAAAAAAGGATCAGCAGCAGTTCCGTTATTTTAGACCCTGCTGCATTCCCCAATGCAGCCGCATTAAAAACACCAGCCATGCTGGGCAGACTAAACATTACCACCACACTTGGTGATACAGATAACGACGGCGACTTTGATGAACTGTACAGTTATGGCGCCCGCTCTTTTAGTATCTGGCATGGTTTAACCGGCGAACTGTTGTACGACAGCAAAGACTTTATTGATAAAAAAACATTTGAATTAAACAAATATCCGGACAGCAGGAGTGATGATAAGGGTAGCGAACCCGAAGGCATTACAACCGGCCGTGTAGGCAATAAAAATATTTTGTTTGTTGGCCTGGAAAGAGCCAACGCTGTGATGGTTTTTGAAATGACAAATCCTACAAAGCCACAATTTTTGCAATTATTAAGCACTGGGGTAGCACCCGAGGGTATTTTATTTGTGCCTGCTGCCGAAAGCCCAAATGGCAAAAGCATTCTCATGGTAAGCAATGAAACAAGCGGTACAGTAAGCATTTTTACTACAAACTAATATCAACATATTTATCAGAAGCAGTGCAGCTGGTGGTTGCACTGCTTTGTTTTTTATTTTTTTCTTTTTGGTTCCTGCTGTGTAGAACAATGAATGCCCCCGCCATTCCAGTTTTGCGGCATACATTCAACAAACACCTGTTTTCTATCAGGATAAACCGTTTTGAAAATTTCCCTGATCTTGTTTTCTTTTGTAGAAGATGAACCCTGGTTAACGTAAGTGGGTAATATGATTACTTCGTTACTCACCAGGTAATTCAGGTAACTCGATGCCGCTACATTCCATAAAGTATCTCCTCCCACCGGCCGCTGCACAGGCAGAAAATAACCTGGCTTCACATTGATACTGTCTCCATCTCCCAATTTTTCTTTTACAATTATTTTTCTCTGAATGATATCGGGCAAAGGCACTTTGATAATGCGAAAGGGTTTGCCATCCTGGTCCGTAGATGCTTCCAGAATGCGTATGTTTTCCACCATACGATCGTAATTTACTTTATTGAACGGATGGCTGCTGATCTCTGCTTCATCTACCCATGCAAGTAATATCGTTCTCGAATCTGCAAACCGTACAAACTCATCATTATGCCCGCCCGTACCCCAGGTTGAATACTTTTTAAAATGAAGCTGGGTAATATGGGCGTCTTCCAGCAATCCCTGTTTCATCCAGATAACCTTTGAAATACCGAGCGCTTTTTTAAAGCCGTCTTCCAGTTCCTGCTTTGATTTACCAGGGTTGCGTTGCAAGGTCACAGCTTCACATAATAAGAGAGTGCCTTTTCCATTTACTTCAATAGCGCCGCCTTCAATGATAATATCAGATTTTACGATGGCTGCTTTTGTTGCTACCGCCATCAGGCTATCAACCGTACCCGTATTTTTATCAAGATATTTACTTAGTCTTTTCTGAACACTGTCTTTATTGTTTTGATAGTACTGATTGTACCAGCCTTCTATACCATAAAGACTCCAGTCAAAATCAGCCGCTGCCAATTCGCCTTTACCGTTTACAAGAAATGCTGCTCCGTGATCCCTTATCCAGTAACGTTCTCCCGGCATTGTATAAAATAACACTGCTGAAGTATCAATGGCAGACCGGTACAAATACGCCTTGCAGGCTCCTAACAATGAGTCGCTGCGTACCGCTATTTTAACCTGTACAGTTGGCATTAATGCCTTGAGCACTTCGGTAACAACGGGGTAATAACTGCTGTCGTTATCTTCCCATCCCAGCCAGACGGCCTCATGCTGTTCCCATTCGCCGGGCATATACAGAGCATTATGGTCTGTTTTACTTTTGCAGGCAATCAAACAGGTTAGTAAATAAAAAATGATCAACTGCTTCACGTTTTTATTCTTTTGTTTTTGAGGAGTTTTTATTTTAGTAAATGAATTTACTCATTGTTTCAAAATTATTTTTCTTTTTGATAAAAAGATATTGAACTCACATGATAAATATTGAAGTAATCAAAACGGGCAAAAGAGAATATTAAACATACAATGGATTGCTTAAGCCGCAAATCTTCGTTTGCATCCAGCTCATAGTAATTTTTCTTCAACATTATTTATCTTGCATTTTCTCCATCACATCCTTGATTTCAGCCAAACCCCAAAATGCGGTAGAAGTAACAATTATTTTCACCATTCTATTAATGAGGAAGGGCAACAAAAAACCGGTTACCTGAGGTAACCGGATGTATTTTGAATACTGCATGCTTAGAGCAGCAGTATCTTTGCTATTGTTATTTTGTTTCTACCGCTTGAGTATTGGTCAATGGCATGTTGCGCAACGTTTCAATTTTCAAATTTCTTCTTTCCTGTATTTTTTCCTGGTGCATATCTGCAAGGGAAGGAGCTATCACCAATGAAACAATGCTCATTAATTTGATCAGGATATTCATAGAAGGGCCTGAAGTATCTTTAAACGGATCGCCCACGGTATCACCTGTAACAGAGGCCTTGTGTGGTTCAGATTTTTTGTAGAACATCTCACCGTTTATTTCTACACCTTTCTCAAAAGATTTTTTTGCATTGTCCCATGCACCACCTGCGTTGTTTTGAAACATACCCATCAGTACACCTGTTACAGTAGCACCTGCAAGAAAGCCGCCCAATACTTCCGGGCCAAATATAAAGCCTACGATCAAGGGAGATAGCAAGGCAATAGCACCTGGCAGCATCATTTTTTTGAGGGAGGCTTCGGTAGAAATAGCCACACATTTATCGTACTCAGGTTTGCCGGTACCTTCCATAATACCTGGAATGGTACGGAACTGGCGACGAACTTCTTCTACCATGGCCATCGCCGCTTCACCAACCGCCCTAATGGCTAAAGATGAAAAGATGAATGGGATCATACCACCTACAAACAAACCAGCTAAAACATCTGCATTGTAAATATCAATACCATCAATTTTTGCAATACCTACAAATGCTGCAAACAAGGCCAGCGCTGTTAACGCAGCCGAAGCAATCGCAAAACCTTTACCGCTGGCAGCAGTTGTGTTGCCCACCGCATCCAGGATATCTGTTTTTTCACGAACGTCTGCTGGTAGCTCACTCATTTCTGCAATACCACCTGCGTTATCTGCTATAGGTCCAAAAGCATCAATAGCCAATTGCATCGCTGTTGTTGCCATCATACCTGCGGCGGCTATTGCTACACCATATAAACCGGCGAAAGCGTAAGAACCATAAATACCACCAGCCAATACAAGTATAGGAAGCAATGTACTTTCCATACCTACTGCCAAACCACCAATGATGTTGGTAGCGTGGCCAGTAGCCGACTGGCGAATGATGCTCATTACAGGGCGCTTGCCCATGGCTGTATAATATTCTGTGATAATACTCATTAAAGCGCCTACGATTAAACCTACCATGATGGCACCAAAAACGCCCATCTTGGTAAATTCAAAACCACGCAAGGTCATATTTTGTGGCAACAAATAATCTACAAGGAAGTAACAACCAACGGCAGTTAAAACCATCGAACCCCAGTTGCCCATGTTCAAGGCGTTTTGCACTTTGTGGGTGCTCAACCCTGCGCTTTCGCTGATGCGAACGAAGAAGGTACCAATGATAGAAAAGATGATACCCATTGCTGCAATCAGCATTGGTAACAGGATAGGACTCATGCCACCAAAGGCATCGCTCATAGCATCGGTTTCTCTGCCCAAAACCATGGTTGCAAGAACAGTTGCCACATAAGAACCGAACAAATCTGCACCCATACCGGCCACATCACCTACGTTATCACCTACGTTGTCTGCAATGGTTGCAGGGTTGCGTGGATCATCTTCGGGAATGCCGGCTTCTACTTTACCTACAAGGTCAGCGCCAACGTCGGCAGCTTTGGTATAGATACCTCCACCCACACGGGCAAACAAGGCAATGGATTCTGCACCCAATGAAAAGCCAGTTAATATTTCGATGGTAAGCTCCATTTCGTGACTGTCTACAGCAGCCGTTGGAGCAAAAATTTGCTTAAGAATAATAAACAGTGCGCCAAGGCCTAATACAGCCAGGCCCGCAACACCCATTCCCATAACGCTACCGCCTGTAAAGGAAACATTCAAGGCTTTGGCCAAACTTGTTCTTGCTGCCTGTGCCGTGCGCACATTGGCTTTGGTAGCTACCTTCATTCCTATGAAGCCGGCCAGGGCACTAAAAAATGCACCAATCACAAATGCAATAGCAATGCTCCAATGGCTGTTGGCGTTGGTAGCGCCCATAACACCGAGCAACAATGCAGCGATGATTACGAAATAAGTAAGCACTTTGTACTCTGCTTTTAGAAAAGCCATAGCACCCTCTGCTATATAATTGCTGATCTCTTTCATGCGGGGTGTACCAGCATCCTGCTTAGACACCCAGGCAAACTTTACAAAGGTGTACAACAGGCCTACAATACCCATTGCCGGAACTACATAAATCAAATTTTCCATAAATAGTGTTCTAAATTTTTTGGTGGGCAAAAATAGGTGAAATGCTCCAAAAAATGTGGTAAGCCTTTAAATACTTGCTATATATGAGGGAGTCAAAAGTTAGAAGGCACGGTAAAGCCTGAATTTAGTAATATTGGAACTCAATTTGTTTCCTGGGAAATTAAGTCTTGAATAGTTCGTTTTGCAGCAATCTTTTTATTTAGAAAAAATAATTCATGATACCTATTAGCGATAACAACACCGGGCATACAAGAACTCCCTTTGTGAATCTTGGTTTAATCATTTTAAACATTATGGTATTCATATATTACCAGGGCTTTGGTACCGACCAAGGGTTTACGATGAGTTTTTCTACCATACCGCACGAAATTCTTACAGGCCAGGATGTAGTATTTGAAGGCAATGTAGGCAAAACTCCTATTCCCGTTTATCTAACAATCTTTACTTCTATGTTCATGCATGGCGGACTGGCCCACCTTGGAGGAAACATGCTGTACCTCTGGGTATTTGGAGATAATCTCGAAAATCGAATGGGCCACGTAAAATTCCTCGCCTTCTACCTGCTTACGGGTGTTATTGCTACACTCTGTCATGTGTTTCTCTCCCAGTTTCTTGGAAGAGATATGCTGGTTCCCAGTTTAGGAGCTTCTGGTGCTATATCTGGGGTGTTAGGCGGTTACTTATTGCTGTTTCCTACCAACCAGGTGCGGGTGTTTTTTGTAGCGGTAACTTTCAAAGTGCCTGCGTTTATTACATTGGGCCTTTGGATTGGATTACAACTGATGAGTGGATGGGGCAGCCTGGGTGCGCAAGAAACGGGTGGCGGCGTGGCTTATGCTGCTCATATTGGCGGCTTTTTCGCCGGCTTAATATTGGTGAAATTTTTTGCAGGGCCAAAACCTGCAATACAAAGCAATGCGGTGAGCCAACGAGGAGGTGGACTGCGGCGCTTTACAAAATTCTAGGGTTTTAAAAACAAGAACGGCCGTAAACCTATTATTGGCCCCCGCGGAGGTCGTATAAAATTTTGATGGCATTGTTCTGTCCAAAGTTCGTGTTGATCATGTAAGATTTTCGGCGCTTGCCATCAATAATCTCAAGAATAGACGTATTGGGTGCAATGCTTCCCAGGTTATCTGCCATAAAAATGATTTTATTTTCCCCGGGATACAATTTGACCTGCAAAAAACGTGGCTTCTTTTTCACCGCTATACCGGGAAAATAAATTTCATTGTTTATCTGTAAAGAAATGCTGTCGCCATCCTCAACGGCATCATCCCAAATGGCCAGTGTAATCTCTGATGCCTTTACAGTGATGCTATCAATCAAAATCGTTTTGCGTTGATTTATTTTTTCTGCTATCTGTCTGCCAGTTACAAGCTCTTTGATATCATTTGGCACTTTATCGGGGTAGTAAAATATTTTGGCCACAATAAATGTTGCAGATAAATTTTCAGGCGTTGTAAAATCGAGTGCGAATTTTTTGTCACCAAGCTTTACATTAAGCCGGGCCGTGTTGGGTGGCACTTTTCCGTAATTGTCCGCAAAGAGGATGAGCAAGTTGAGGCCAGTGTCCAGTATCAGTTCCTGTGCAGGCATTGGCTGGTTGATGTTCATTTTATCGAGGATTCTGCTGCCATTAAACACAAGTGAAATACTGTCGTTGTCCACCTTGTTGTTTTCGGAAAAACCGATGATCGCTTTTGGTTCGTTGGTATAAAAGCTGTCTATCAAACCCATGTAAACCGGCGACCGGTGACTATGCAATAACTTCCGGGCATCTGCACTTTGCCACGGATCGTTATTTATTTTTGTCAATTGCAGTGGAGCGTATCTCAAAAAATCGCTGAGGCGCATAACAGTTGTTCTGTCTGCTTCCGGGTAATCTATGAGGGCTGGCATGTTCATGCCGTATCTTTTGGCAGGAATCCTGTTAGCTGTCAGCGTTGTTTCTCCATTTGTACCGGAACCATATCTCAGGCTCCCATTTAAAACTACCATCCAGTTGCCAAGCGCAAAAGGCGCTTCTTGTACCGCATGTTTATTTCGACTGATGGCCAGTTGCCCGTTGGCCTGTTTTACCAGCAGCAATTGATATATTCCTTTAAAATTGCCATACTGAATTTTCATTTGTGCAGGGTAGAGTGCCTGGTATTCGGGTGCTGCTACCTGCAGTTCCATCACAAAAAGGCTATCGTCGGCAGCATTTCTATGCTCCATCTGCCAGGTACCTGTAAAAGGATTTTCCTGCGCCTGCGCATTTAATTTGAAGAGCGTACAAAATAAAAATAAACAGGAAGCAAGTTTCATTTAAGCAGTTTCAGAAATTTTATGAGGGGTGACCTTCTTCTAGGGGTTTCAAGGGTTTAAGAGCCTGCCTGCCGGTAGCAGGGTTTTAGACGTTCAAAGGTTCAACGTTCAAAGGTTCAACGTTCAAAGGTTCAACGTCCAAGAGTTCAACGTTCGAGAGCTCAACGTTCGAGAGCTCAACGTTCGAGGTTGAGCAACTTAGCCACTCGTTTAAAGTTAATGTTTAAGGTCTAATATTTAAGGTTTTTACGCTTTATAGTTTCTTAAAGTACTTCAAGATTTTACTCCGCCCAGTCGATCCTTGCAGTCTTTCGATGTAACCGATTGCCCATTACCCTCTACATTCTATCGGGGCAGGCATTGCTTATCGCTCATTGCCCGTTGACCCCCTACATTCTGTCGGGGCAGGCATTGACCATTGACCCATTGCCCCCCTACATTCTGTCGGGGCCTATTGCCTTTTCACTTTTCACTTTTCACTTTTGCCCTTTGCCCCCCTACATTCTGTCGGGGCCCATTGCCTATTGCCTATCCCTCCTCACTGGAACAAATCTAATTTATTTTTCGGCCTCCGGCTATCCATCCAAATAAAACCTTTCAGCTTTTCTTCTCCGGCGGGAACTTGTTTAAGAGGGTAGAGGGTGCCATTTACATCGTTTATAAATTTCACTTTGTTTAGCTCCTTGTTCACAAAATAAATGTCAATAACATCGCCACTGCTGCGGTTCATTCCTACGTAGGCGCTGTCTTCATCCTGCGGGTAAAAAATACTTTCTGCAGGCGAGCCTTTTACCCGTATGTAGTCAATATTGCCATCAATAAAATATCCATTCAGGGTACGGCCGCTCATTTGATTAAACAATGTTTCGTTAGATTGGTTGGCTACCATTCCATTGTTGAACACATACAACCGTTCTGCCTTTTGGTTTTTGGTAAACAGGTAAATGGTATCGCCACTTACCTGGGTCTTATCGTTCCAAAAAACAGGATCCCGGAACATCCTGAATACAGAATCTTCTGTAGAATAATACAGGCTGTCGCAAACTGCCTGCAGCGAGTCATTGAATATTTTTACATCATTGAAAGCAATAAAATAACGAATGCTATCATTGCCGGAGGCAACGTTTACAGCCATCACTTTGTTCAAAGTGTCATTGCTAAGCACCGTTTTACTTTGTGCGGTGTCATATTTTCTCAGGCCCGAAAAAAGTGTGTCGGCTGCAATGTAAGTACTGTCAGTGCCACGGTACAGAATCATAACGGGCTTGCGGGTGGCAAGGAATGAATTCCTCCCTTTGTCCAGTAATATCTGCCCACCCAGTACTGTCACATTGTTTACACTGTCTACCAGTTTGCCGTTATCCTCTACTTGCAGGATGCCACTTTTTTCGTCGTAAGCAATTTTGCCACCGGTTAAAGATCTTGTGCTGTCGCTGTAAGATGTGCGGTCGTAAAAGATAGCTTCGCCGGTTTGCAAATTGTACGTGCCGTTTTTGGTATTGATAACGCCGCCCTCTTTTGTTTTAATCCTTGTGGGCGAAATGAAAGTAGCCGTTTTGTAAAGGGTATTGTACAAGAGGCTATCGGCTTTGATGTCGTACTGCGGATCTGTGAGATGCACATATCTTTTAAAATACACGTCTTTGGTATTGGAGTAATACACCGCATCTGTGCTGGTAAGAATGGTCTTGCCATTTAATACCCGTCCCCCGCCTTTGTAAGTGGCAATGCCCGTTGCGAGGTTATACTCCAGGTCATCGGTGAGCAACGTGGCTTTGCCGTCTGTAAGCTTTACATTCTTTTTGAGGAAGGCAACTCTTTCTTTGCCCAGGTATCTTAAATAATTAGAATAGGTATTTACGGTATCTGCATCGTTGATGTGAACCCTGCCAAAAACTTCGGCTATACCTGTGCGTGAGTTCAGTACAATACTGTCGCCAGAAAGTATTGTGTTTCCTTGTTGCACCTGCGCCTTGCCTGCAAGGGTTTGCAATTCGGTTCCATCGGCAAGGGTAATGGTGCGCATGCTTTCGGCGAAAATAATTCCAATATCCCTTGTAGTGTCTGAAGACAAGGCAGGCATGGTAACCGGTGTTTGCGCCTTGCTGGTTGCCATAAAAAATAATCCTGCGGCTGACAGGATTATTTTAAAAAAAATAAGTTGGTAAATATTTTCATTCTGCTGTAAGTGTCAACAGTTGTTTACTGCCATGACGGTCTGCAAATTTAATTTACTTTTTCAATGTAGTATGGCGAGTTCAAGGTATCCGGTAATGGCACCAAGAGTGGACTTGACTTTTGTTTTTTGCCAAAGACAGAAATGTTCACATATCTTTTAGGATTGACCCTAATATCGTCCAGGAGCAGGTTTAGCTTGTTGCCTGTAGAAGCCAGGTTTTGATACATCACCGGGTCATTCATCAATTTACCTAAGGTACCATTGGAGCTGTTTATTTTGCCAACAATAGATTTCATCTCCGATATGGTAGCATTCAGTTCATTTAGTGTTTTATCAAATTCGAGAGCAGCAATTTTAGTGGTCGCCTTGTCGAGGTTAGTAACTACGTTGGTTACTTTATCGTTGGTAGCAGCAAGGTTACCAGTGATAGAGCTCATGTTATTCAAGCTCTTTGCAAGTGCACCTGTTTGCGTGTTCAATAGAATCTGCAAAGATGCAGTGGACTGAATCATAGAAGCAGTAATGCTGTTTAAATTTGCTAAAGACGACCCAATATTATTTTTAGCCTGGGGGTCCAGGACAGTATTGAAGTTATATAGAAGTGTGTCAACGGATTTGATGGCTCGTTTTACCTCGAACAACACAGGGTCTACACTCTTTAAAACATTGTCAAACATATTGCCGCTACTTTCAGTAAGGATGGTATCCTTACTTTTCAAATGAGCGACTGCATCACCCAGCTTAATTTCTATGCTCGGGGTAGAAATTGGATTCGATTTAATAATACAAATTGAATTGGCAGGAATAAAAACATCTTTGGTGATAGTGAGTTCTACCAAAATGTTTCTCATGTTTTTATCTGTACGAATATCAAATACGGTACCTACCTGGAGGCCATTGATAATTACAGGATTCGATTTTTGGAGGCCCTGCACGTTATCATAATTTGCATATAATGTGGTACTATCGCCCCAAAGTTTTTTTCCTTTCAAGAAGCTAAAGCCAAGTATAAGGAGGACAACAGATACAACTGCTATAGCGCCAACTTTTGTTTCATTTGATATTTTCACTGTTAGTTTATGTATTTATGCGTTGAAAATAGCCCTTTGCGTGCTCCAGGCATTGGTTAATACTGAAATATTCTTTAATTGTTACAAAGGGTGTTCCTGCAAAGTAATGCACATAGTGTACCAACTACAAGATTATTTAGAACTTGCAAGTTTACCTGCGTTTTCTAATTGATCCTTGTACCTTTTTACAGCTTTGGTTATGGCCTCTGCCATTTCCTGCTGGCCGCTGGGGCTGTTGATGTATCGCTCGTCTTCTGGATTATTGATAAAACCTGTTTCAATTAATATAGCAGGCATATTGGTTGCCTGTAAAACAGCTATACCTACCTGGCGTTGGTTAACACCCAGCGCAACTCTCCCGGTTTTCTCAACTTCATCATTTACGAGAGAAGCCAGCAAATCGCTTTTTTCCTGGTAGCGCTTGGCATATATCTGTGCAATGGTTTTATTGCCCGGCGAACTGAAATCAATTGGAACAAAAGACGTGTCGGCTTCATTTGCCTCAATTTCAAATTCCCCTACTTCATCCATAATTGCTTTTAACTTAGCACTTGTTTTGTGAGCTGCAAATATATATACACTCGTTCCGGTAGCCTTCAATGGGTGCTTAAAATATTCAAACACTGGCTCCTCCACGTTATACGGAGTTGATTTCTTCTTTCGATTTTTCCCTTTGCCGGTGTAGGTAACTTTGTATTTGGTAACAGTACGGGTGCCTATCTGTCTTTTTCCTGTTTTCAAAGGGCCACTGTCTGCATGTATGCAAAGAAAAAGGTCGCCTTTGTGTTCGTTGGCAATACGGGCTTTGTCGTTCGGGTTCTGGTAAACATCTGTAGTGCGGGTAGGCACTACGTTTAGCTCCGGCATTTGTTTTTTTAACTCAGCCACTACTTTTTTAGAAATAGCAAGGGTTATATCTTTCTCCTTAGATCTTAAGGAATTTTCATACTGGCCCGTTGCGCCACCATCATGGCCGCCATGCCCGGCGTCTACAATGATTGTTCTTATCTTTTTGGGAGTTTGAGCAGAGCTGGTAACATAAAATAAACTTACCATGCAAAAAAATCCAAGTGGTAAAAACGCTTTTTTATCAAGCATATCTTATAAGGTTTTATAGGTTTTGTTATTATTATTTAGAACAGTCTTACGGTTTTGTTATAATAACTATTTTTGCTTACCGCAGCATATGAACCAGACTACCAAAGGTAAGGCAAAAATTTTTTCAGTATGGCTCTGTGCTACTACGATGCTGATATTAACGTTTTATCATAAGAGCATCGGATTCAATGTCGGCAACATTCACATTGGTTTAACGGTTGATACTATTCCACCGGTTCGCCCGCAGCGCAAACCAATTTCCAAACCAGTCACCATTCCGCCTAAACCAACAGCAGTAGGTGTTGCTACAGATACTTTACCCTTGTTTAGAAACGATACTTCGCTTGTAACTACCATCGATACTTTTTCGTTCAAAATTGCCAAGGGTGCCCTTGATGTGCCTGTTTCTTATCACGCAGATGATTCTATGGTGATAGATGTGCCCAACAACAACATTAGGTTTTACGGAAAAGTATCTACCATAAAATATGCAGACAACACCCTTGAAGCACCACAGATTGAGTACAATCAAAATACCAATCTTGTAAAAGCGAATCATGTAAAAGATAGCAACGGAAAAGTAATAGCCAATGCAAAATTTGAACAGGGAGAATTTAAGTCGGAGAGCGATACGATTGTTTTCAATATGAAAACACAAAAGGGACTGACCAAAGGAACCTATACACAGCAGGGAGAGATGTATGTGTATGGCGAAAAAATAAAAAAAGTAGACAACGATGTGTTCTACGCCTTGAAAGGTAGATTTACTACCTGCAACCTGGACACTCCTCATTTTGCTTTCGTAAGCAGCAAAATCAAATTCATACAAAACAAAATGGCTTTTACCGGCCCGGTACACCCTGAGTTTGAGGGCGTGCCTGTACCCGTTATTTTACCTTTTGGTATTTACCCGCTCACCCAGGGCAGACACTCAGGCTTGCTGGCGCCGAGTTTTACCGCCAACGATCAAATGGGCCTTGCGCTGGATGGCCTGGGCTATTATAAAATACTTGGTCCCAACTGGGATGTTATTTTAAGAGGAACCATTTACTCATATGGTGGCTGGACGGGGAGTGTGAACCCACAATACTACAAGCGGTACCGCTACCGAGGCAATATGGGCTTCAACATTCAACGATTTAAAACCAACTTCAAGGGTGATCCTGATTTTAATTCTACCAAAACGGTGAATCTTACCTGGACGCATGGCTCTGATAGCAAAGCGAGACCAGGGGTTTCTTTTAACGCCAATGTAAATGCGGGTAGCAGTAAGTTTAATGAACAAGTGCCTAACAACCCGGGTCGAAATTTTCAAAACCAGATGAATTCTTCCATTTCCTATGCCAAGGTTTGGAAGGATAAGCCTTTTAATTTGTCGGTGAATGCCAACCACAACCAGAACACGCTGCAGCGGCTCATCAATTTTAATCTGCCCGATGTTGCCTTTAATGTAAATACCTTATATCCTTTTCGCCGTAAAGAACCTATTGGCGATTACAAATGGTACGAGAATGTGGGCGTGGCATTGAACACAAATGCCAAAAGTCTCTCTTCCTTCTATGATACGGCCGGCAATATCGGGCAACAAATTTTTAATCGTTTGCAATGGGGGGCCAGCCACAATGTACCCATCTCATTATCTCTGCCACCGCTAGGCCCGCTGCAGGTATCGCCCAACGTTAGTTACCAGGAAAGATGGTACCAGGAGCGGCAGTTCCTTACCTGGAATCCTCTCACCAGGAAAGTAGATACTACGGTTAATAAGAGCTTTTACAGGGCCTATGAAATGTCTTTCGGCATCAGCACAAGTACCCGGATTTTTGGGATGTACACTTTTAACAAGGGCCGGTTAAAAGCCATTCGGCACGAGATCAGGCCTTATGTGTCTATGAACTATAAACCCGATTTAAATGGCAAAGACTGGAATACGGTACAGTTAGACACTGCCGGTAACAAACGGCGCTACTCTGTTTATGAGCGAAGTATCTATGGCGCTTATGGCGAAGGACGGTTTGGCGGGCTCAGTTTTGGAATAGACAATAACCTTAGCATGAAAGTGCGGGATAAAAAAGATACGAGTGCCGAAGCAGTAAAAAAAGTTTCCCTTATTGATGGGTTTAGCATTACCGGTGCTTATAACTTTTTGAGAGATTCTTTTAAACTTGAAGTGCTCAATGTATCGGCAAGGAGTAACCTTTTTGAGAAAATAAATATAACAGCTTCCGCCACTTTTGATCCCTACCAAATGGATAGCCTGGGCAGGAGAGTAGATCAACTGATTTGGAAAAAAAGGCCACTCAGCCTGGGTACGCTTACAAGCGGCTCGGTATCTATGCAAACTTCCTTTAGAGGAGGCGATAAAACTAAAAAAAATGAAAACCTGCCCGGCCTCAACCAGCAGAACATGAACAACAGTGGTATGCCGCTGGATGAGTACCAGCAAGAACTCGTTTACATGAACAACAATCCAGGAGAATTTGTAGATTTTTCTGTGCCATGGGATATCAGTTTAAATTATTCGCTGCGTTTCTTTCGATCGCAAAACCCCGGCCAGCGTACTGCCACCACGAGCTTTAACCAGGATGTAAACTGGACTTCTTCTGTAAACCTAACGCCTAAATGGAAGATTGGAATCAATGGATTCTATAACATCACCGATAAAGAGTTGGGGACCATCAGTATGTTTTTGTCCAGGGAAATGCATTGCTGGCAAATGGCTATTAATATTTCGCCGGTGGGCAAGTTTAAGTTTTTCAATATTTCCATCAGTCCCAAATCTGCCATCCTGCGAGACTTAAAAATAAACCGTACCCGTTCATTTGTCGATCTCTAAATCTTAAGAATTAATGGCCAGGTAATGCGTTGTCATTGTCTGAAAAACCTTTTCTTTCAGCTCTTTCGCATCTATACCAGCAGGAGATATTGGTGGCAAAAAATCCATCTGCAAAGCAGTAGGCCAAAGAAAAAATGTTTTATGAATGGGCATAGCTTTTTTTGTTCCGGAAATAACACAGGGTATCATTTCATTTTGGCTGTCTACAGATAACTTGAAGGCGCCGTCGTAGAATTTTTTCAAAGGTTGGTTGGTGCGGTTGCGGGTTCCCTCCGGGTAAATGCACATGTGCATGCCGGCTTTTAGACTCCTCTTCATCTCTTCAAAACTTTTAACCCTGCTCTTATCGTCGTTTCTATCTACTAGTATAGATCCTCGCTTATAAAACCAACCAAAGATGGGTACTTTGGCAAAGGAGGCCTTGGCAATAGTTTTATTTCCTCCGGGCACAAACGGTGCAGACAACGGTACATCCAACAAAGCATTGTGATTGTAAACAATAACATAGGTTTCGCCGGGTTTAAAAAATTCCCTGCCGGTTACCTTAACCGGGCAACCAATTAATCTGAGCCAGGTCCACATCCATACTCTTGATACGGCAATAAAATAATCCTGCCCTTTTCTATAATCTTTAAAAAGGTAGGCGCCCATAGAAGGTAAAAAAATAAGCAGGAAGGTGAGGATAAAACTGATGAGTCCCCACAAGGACCACACTCTTCCAAAAATATTGACCCATAAATTGTCGGCGGGGCGGGTTGGTGTAGGTGTAGTAAGAGGTTCTTTCATGCCGGTTCTTTTAGCGGTAGTTAGGGTGTCAGTAATTTCCAGTCTATCGGTGGAAGGTGGTGGTGCATGAGTAGTTGGTTGGTTTTTGAAAAATGCCTGCACCCAAAAAATCCTTTTTCAACAGAAAAAGGGGAAGGGTGGGCTGCTTTTAAAACAGCGTGTTTGTTTTCGTCTATAAGGCCTTGCTTCTCCTGCGCAAACCTGCCCCACAGTAGAAAAACCACATTTTCTTTTTTGTCGGAAATGGTTCTGATGACAGTATCTGTAAAATCGGTCCATCCATATTTTGCATGGCTAAACGGGTCTGATTCCCTTACGGTGAGTGCTGCATTGAGCAGGAGCACACCTTGTTCGGCCCATTTGGTGAGGTTGCCGTAATGCAGTGGCATATCTATCCCGATGTCTGTTTTTATCTCTTTAAAAATATTTACAAGCGAGGGTGGTGGCTTAACGCCATTGGGTACAGAGAAACTGAGGCCATGCGCCTGTCCCTGACCGTGGTAAGGATCCTGGCCAATGATAACCACACTCACCTTATCAAATGGGGTTTGGTTAAAGGCATTAAAAATAAGGGGGCCTGGAGGAAAGATGTGTTTACCAGTAGCTTTTTCTGCACGCAGAAAAGTAACGATTTGTTGAAAGTAAGGCTTGGTGAATTCGTCTTTTAAAACTTCTTTCCACGAGGGATGAATCTGAACATCCATGAGTTGATTTTTTTTTAAAAATACAAACCTACACTGTTACACAAAATTAAAAAGCGCCCCGATATAGTCGGAGCGCTTTGTGATCCGGATTGGATTCGAACCAATGACCCTCAGCTTAGAAGGCTGATGCTCTATCCAGCTGAGCTACCGAACCTTGATCCTCTTTAAACAAGGGCTGCAAATATATGCTTTCCTGTTGTTAGCACAAGGTCATCACAAAATAATCGACAAAAAATATTTTAACGCCTTTTGTGAGTACTACTTTTAAATGGTAAGCTGCAAAAAATAAAACTATATATTTGTTAAAGAATTGGTTAAGCGATACAATTTTAGACAGTACATTTGCCAAAACACCATAATTCTTCTCTAACCATTTAAGAAGAACTAACTTAAAATTAAAATTTATGAAACAAAAACTTACTCTGGTATTAGCTTTAGTAGTTATAGCTGTAGGTACATTTGCTCAAACAGCAAGTGGTCCAACAAAAAAGCCGTCGCTATTTGGTATTCACTTTAATGCACTGGATATTAACACACCTGTTACATTTCAGAACTCTTCTAACAACAGGACTTTTTCCCAATTAAGAGATATGGATTTTGGTTTCGGACTTTCGTACTGGAAAGGGCTGACCAATACCATTGATTTTTCTGCAAAAACCGGGGTGTTTTTTCATGATTATGCTGCATTAGACAGAGCAGAAACTGCTATCACTGACAGGGAGATAGGCATCGAACTAGAGCCGTCTTTAAACTTCAGACCTTATAAGGACAACAGTCTTGTTGCTCCTTTCCTTACTGCCGGTATCGGTGGTGGATATTATTCCGGCAAATGGGGTGCGTATGTGCCTGCAGGCGTTGGTATACAGGTAAACCTGCAAAGTTCAACCTACATTTTATTGCAATCCCAATATCGTTTTACACTAACCAATGATGTGATAAAAGACAACATATTCTATTCTTTAGGGATCGCTCAAAGTATTGGAAAAGAAAAGCCAGTTGTGCTTCCACCACCACCACCACCAGTTATCTTAGATCGTGATAACGACGGTGTAAATGATGTTGATGACAAATGTCCTGACACTCCTGGCCTCGCTTCTTTACAGGGTTGTCCTGATACTGATGGGGATGGTATTGCTGATGCCGATGATAAATGTCCTACTGTTGCTGGTATTGCAAAATACCAGGGTTGCCCTATACCAGATACTGATGGTGATGGTGTAAATGACGAAGAAGACAAATGTCCTACTGTAAAAGGTTTGGCCCGCTACCAGGGTTGTCCTATTCCTGACACTGACGGTGATGGTGTAAATGACGAAGAAGACAAATGTCCTACTCGTTCTGGCCCCGCAAGCAACCAGGGTTGTCCGGAAATTGCCAAAGAGGTAATTGAAAAAGTGAACATTGCTGCCAAGAATGTTTTCTTCTCTACCGCCAGCTTTAAATTGTTGCCTAAATCTTTCAAATCATTGAATGAAGTAGTTGCTATTATGAAAGAAGATGCATCATTAATGATTGATATAGATGGTCACACAGATAGCCAGGGTGCAGATGAGTACAACCATACACTTTCTCACAACCGTGCTAAAGCTGTAAGCGATTACCTGATTAGCAAAGGTGTTGAAGAGAGCAGGTTGAAGTCAACAGGTTATGGCGAAGAAAAACCAGTAGCAGATAATGCAACTGCAGCCGGCCGTGCTAAGAACAGGAGAACAGAGATGACTGTTAGAAACTATTAAGATCATTCTTATATTAATGAAGCCTCCTATTTTTATAGGGGGCTTTTTTTATGGTGCAACAGCTACGGTTCATTGGGCTCCAGACTCGAGGGGGCTGTCTCAAAGCCAGGGCATTTCACACAAAGACCGCAAAGAAATACAAAGTGTACAAAGAATTCGTTTGATAATCCATCGTTGTCTCTTTGCCCCTTTGTTTCGCTGTGTGAAACTTTCCTTATGAGACAGCCACTTTTTTATTTGCTATTTCTGCCAAATATTAATTTAAGCTGGTATCAAATTCCTGGGAGTTGTAGTCCTTGATCACATTGTAAAGTGTGTCTCTTTCTACGGGTTGTCTTTTTACCTGCTTTATCAACATTACCAGTTCCTCCGTACTCATGGTAGGTGTTTGTTCTTCGCTGCCAGCCATAGAATAAATCTTGGTAGAATCGTCAATGGTTCCATCAATATCGTTTACACCAAAGGAAAGACTCAGTTGTGCATTTTGCCTGCCCAGCATAGGCCAGTAAGCTTTAAGATGGGGAAAATTGTCCATGTAAATCCTTGCGATTGCGTACAGCCTCATATCTTCTGTAATCGTGCTTTCTGGCACGTGGCTCATATCGTTGTTGCTGTTGCGAAACTTAAGTGGGATGAATGTGTTGAAGCCTTTTGTTTTATCCTGCAGGGTTCTCAGTTTGTTCATATGATCTACCAGGTGTTCCGGTTTTTCAATATGGCCATACAGCATGGTTGCGTTGCTAAACATACCCAGGTTGTGGGCCGCTTCGTGAATGCTCAACCACCCTTCGCCGCTTACTTTATCAGCAGCGATGATGCTCCTGATATCGGGGTGAAAAATTTCTGCACCACCACCAGGAAGTGATTGTAATCCTGCATCCTTCAATTGCTGCATGCCTTCTTCGGTAGTAAGTTTTGCTTTGCGAAACATGTAATCTAACTCTACTGCTGTAAAACCTTTGATGTGCAGATCAGGCCGATGAGCATGTATTTTTTGTATGAGTTCTATAAAGTAAGCCATGTTCATTTTAGGGTGAACGCCACCCACAATATGCACTTCCGTAATGGGTTTGCCGTCATAGCTTTTTACAATATCAAGCATTTGGTCTATGCTCAGTTCCCAACCTTCTTCTTTATTTGCATAGAGGCGGGAGTAAGAGCAAAATTTGCAACTGAACACACAAACGTTCGTTGGTTCAATATGAAAATTTCGGTTGAAATATGTTTTGCCACCATGTAGTTTTTCCCTGATAAAATTTGCCAATGCTCCCACATAAGGAAGACTTCCCTTTTCAAAAAGTAAGATGCACTCTTCATCCGTGATGCGGATGCCATCTTTCACTTTTTGGGCAATGTTTTTAAGTGCATTGTCTTGTGTGGAAGAAATTAATATATCAATAGAACTATCCATGGGTAATTTTTTGCAAATTTACGACGATTGCACTTCTAAATATTTCTTTTAGAAAATGATTTTGATTGAGGTTACTGCATCTCAAAGTTTCACTTGGTATGCGCTGGTATCAAATAAATATCTATCTTCCAATCTCCAAAATTTTGGGTGCTAAAACTTGCTTATGAACATTAAATTTCGGCTGACTGTTTTAAGTTTTCTACAATTCTTTGTGTGGGGTGCATGGTTAATTACAATTGGTGTTTATTGGTTTCAACATAAGCAATGGGGTGGGGCGGAGTTTGGTAAAGTGTTCTCTACCCTGGGTATTGCGTCCATCATCATGCCTGCACTTACTGGTATTATAGCAGACCGCTGGCTAAACGCTGAGAAGCTTTACGGCATCCTACATATTGGATATGCAATTGGCCTCTTGTTCCTGCCACAAGTTACCGATCCGGAAACATTTTTTTGGGTGATGTTGTTGGCTATGTTTTTTTACATGCCTACCATTTCACTTTCCAATTCTATTGCCTACACCATTCTTAAGAATAACAACGAAGATGTTGTAAAAGTTTTCCCTCCCATCAGGGTTTGGGGAACTATTGGGTTTATCGCAGCAATGTGGGTTACCAGTATCACAGGCAATAAGGATTCTGCCAACCAATTTTACATAGCTTCTACCTTTGCATTTGTGCTTGGTATCTATGCATTTACTTTGCCAAAGTGCCCTCCATTGAATCTTACAGCCAAAGGCGCACCGCTTATAGAAATTTTAGGACTCAACGCTTTCAAACTTTTTGGAACCTATAAGATGGCACTTTTCTTTTTCTTTTCTATGCTACTGGGAGCCGCATTGCAACTTACCAATATGTATGGGGACACTTTCCTGTCAGACTTTGCTAAAGTGGATGCCTACAAGGATTCTTTCGTGGTAGAATACTCCACGATCATTATGTCCATTTCACAAATTTCTGAAACACTTTTTATCCTTGCTATTCCGTTTTTTCTTAAAAAGTTTGGTATTAAAAACGTAATGCTTTTTAGCATGCTGGCCTGGGTGCTGCGTTTTGCATTGTTTGCTTATGGAGATCCTGCCGGCAATTTGTGGATGATTGTATTGTCGTGTATAGTTTACGGAATGGCTTTTGATTTCTTCAATATATCCGGTTCCTTATTCGTAGAAACTACTACCGATGCGAAGATCCGGTCCTCGGCACAGGGGTTATTTATGATGATGACCAACGGTTTTGGAGCTATTTCCGGAAGCCTGATCAGTGGCTATGCCATACAGCTATATTTTACGGATGAAGCTGGCAATAAAATGTGGCAGGAAATCTGGATTGCATTTGCGGTGTATGCTTTTATTGTAGCAGTCTTATTTTTTATACTGTTTAAGCACAAGCATGATCCCCTCGAAATTGCTAAAGTGACGCATTGATCCTGAGTTAATTTCTGTGTTATGAAAAACTATTATTGCCTGCTTTCATTGTTTTAACTGTAACCGCCTTTGCGCAGGAGAATAAGCCACCGTATCCTTTTGTTTATGAAGTATTGAAAAGCAAAGAAATTCCGGGAAAAATAACCTTTCAATTTCCATTGGCTACTAATAGTGGGCGGGAAAATATTCAGCAAGGAAAAGTTATTCTACTGCCTATAGATAACATGCCTTGTTTAGTGCCGGATGTGAAAGAATTTAACATGCCTGTGCTCAAGCTAAGTATACCTGGTACGCCAGCCGGGTGGTAGTTTTTGTTTTACCTAAGGTTGTACTTGCCTGTAATTTTTAATGTTTAAATAAAAGAGTCCGTCTCATACGCGGAGAAAGAGTCTTTTCTATTTGATGAGGATTAGGACATTTTTTTAGTGGCTTACTTTTTGATTTTTATCACTAAACATTTTTATGCCAACAGCAAAAAAAGCAGCTTCAAAGAAGACAGCCAACAAAAAAAGTGCAGACCCTTGTTGGGAAGGGTATGAGAAAGTGGGCAACAAGAAGAAAAATGGCAAGTCTGTTCCTAATTGTGTTCCAGAAAAGAAAAAGTAATAATCATCTTAATTGGTTTCAAACTAAAAACCCTTCGCAAGCAAAGGGTTTTCAGTTTATGATAATTAGGTGATTATTTGTGAGCCTCAATCTTTTTTACAAAATTAGCTTTTGGTTGTGCACCTACTAATTTATCAACCACTTCACCATTTTTTACAAAAAGAATTGCAGGGATACTGGTGATGCCATAGTTCATAGAAACCTGTGGGTTATGATCTACGTTTACTTTACCGATCTTCACAGTGCCGTCATATTCTTTAGCAAGTTCTTCAATAACTGGTCCTATTGCACGGCAAGGGCCACACCATTCTGCCCAAAAATCAATAACAGTTAATTTATCTGAATCCAATACTTCGGTTTTGAAGTTTGCGTCTGTAAGTTCGAGTGCCATAATTATTTATTTAAATGTTTAATTTATATAAGTCAAGCAAAGTTAATTCCAAAACTGTTAAGGTGCAGTTATGACATATCCACAACATGTGACGGAAAAGATATGTCACCATGATAAGCCATTGTGACAAAACCACGAATGCTAGGCTGTTACCACATTTACATCCAGGTATTGGTGCCCGTTTAAGAAAACTGCCATGTCATCATTCATCGTAAATCCATTATCAGCAGTTTGCATGCTAATCTTATGTTGTCTCTTTTCATCGTGCAGGTTGAACTTTATGGAGGTTTTGCCTGGGTGTTCCTTTATATTATGATCTATGAAGTTGATTAGTTCTTCGTCAATATGAGCAACATTGGCCCCAATTACCACTTGTTTGGTTAGGGTTTGTTTAACAGTTTCCAATAAGTGCATCTTTGCGAGGCTAAACTCATACTCACCAGGCTTAAATCTCTTTTCCCTAAAAGCACCCTCCACCATAATGATCATGCCTTTCTCAAAATAATTGAGGTATTTGACATAGTCCTCCTGGAAGAGAAAAAAATCTGTCTTGCCGCTAAAATCCTCTATAAAAAGCACGCCGTAATTTTTACCGTTTTTGGTAAGCCGGTGTTGTGCATCCACCACGAGGCCTGCCAGCCTGAGCGATTTGGAAGTAGGCACCGTGGCAATCATTTTTTTTATCTCCAGAAAATCTGCCAGGGGAGTGATGTTGTAGTGCTTCAGTTCAAATTGAAAATTATCAAGCGGGTGCCCGCTCATATACATGCCCGTTACCTCTTTTTCAAAATCAAGTTGTTCAATCAATTGCCAGGGTGGGCATGTCGCCAGTTTCGGCGGCACTATATCCGGCATTTGCAAATCTCCGAACAAGGTGTTGCTGGTGCTGGCGGCATTGGACTGGTAAACGGCTCCGAATTTCACTATTTTTTCCAGGCACAAAACATCGCCGGGGGCGGTGTAAAAATATTGTGCCCGGTGCATATCTTTGAAGCAATCAAAAGCACCGCTGTAAATTAAACTCTCCAGCGATTTTTTGCTCACAGCCCGTAGGTTCACCCGCTTTACAAGGTCAAAAACATTCTTGAACTGGCCGTGTTTGTTTCGCTCTTCAATAATATTTTCAATAGCGTTTTCTCCCACGCCTTTTAAGCCGCTGAAGCCAAAGCGTATCTCGCCCTTTTGGTTTACGGCAAAGCCGTTTTGAGATTCATTGATGTCTGGCCCCAGCACCATCAAGTTCATGCGTTTACACTCTTCCATAAAGAAAGTGATTTTGTCTATACTGCCCGCATGATTGAGTACTGCAGCCATGTATTCGCTGGGGTAGTGGGCTTTTATATAAGCAGTTTGGTAGGCCACAAAGGCATAACAGGTACTGTGCGATTTATTAAAGGCGTATTGAGCAAAGGCTTCCCAATCGGTCCATATTTTTTCCAGCTTATCTTTCGGGTGTCCCTTGGCGTTAGCACCATCCATAAACTGCACTTTCATTTTATCCAGGATGTGCTTTTGCTTTTTACCCATGGCCTTTCGCAGCACATCCGCATCTCCTTTGCTAAAACCTGCCAGCTTCTGGCTCAGCAGCATTACCTGTTCCTGGTAAACGGTAATGCCATAGGTTTCTTTAAGGTATTCCTCCATATCGGGCACATCGTAAGTAACAATCTCACGGCCATGCTTACGTGCAATAAAAGAAGGAATATAACTCATAGGCCCGGGCCTGTACAGAGCGTTCATGGCAATGAGATCATCAAACTTATCTGGTTTCAGATCCCGCAGGTGTTTCTGCATGCCGGGGCTCTCAAATTGGAAGGTAGCGTTGGTATCGCCCTGCTGGTATAGTTCGTACGTTTTTTCATCGTCCAGCGGCACATCGTCTATAGCTATGGTTACCCCATGATTTTGCTTGATGAGCATCAAAGCCGTTTTTAAAATGCTCAGGGTCTTCAAGCCCAAAAAATCCATTTTAATTACACCGGCTTCTTCAATAGAATTACCCTCAATCTGCGTGAGCCAAAGATCTGATTCCTTAGATGTAGCAACGGGTAAAAGGTCTGTAAGGTCGCAAGGGGCTATGATGATGGCCGAGGCGTGGATGCCGGTGTTTCTAACTGAGCCTTCCAGTATCTCGGCCTCGTGCAATATTTTACTGTTGAGATCGGTGCCTGCATAAAGAGCTCTTAACTTTTTTACATTGTCTATATCTTCTCCCTGCAGTTGCTCTTTTTCTTCCAGCGATTTTTCCCCTCCCTTTGCTTCTTTTGTGGTAAAGGGAGCGTGCAACAATCGCTTTAAATTGATACCCGGCCGCTCTGGTACTAACTTAGAGATTGCCCTGCTCTCTGCCAGGGGCAAATCCATCACACGGCTCACATCTGCAATACTGCTTTTGGCGGCCATGGTGCCATAGGTAATAATTTGTGCCACCTGGTTCTTACCATATTTCTGCACCACATAGTCTATCACTTTTTGGCGGCCATCATCATCAAAATCGGTATCTATATCCGGCATGCTTTTACGCTCCGGGTTTAGGAAACGCTCAAACAGCAGGTTGTATTTTATAGGATCTATGTTGGTAATGCCTATGCAGTAAGCCACGGCACTGCCCGCAGCCGACCCACGACCGGGGCCAATGAACACGCCAATATCCCGTCCATGTTTTATAAAGTCACTCACAATTAAAAAGTAACCGGCGAAGCCCATTTTCCGTATCACCCCAAGTTCAAACTGCAGGCGCTCCTCGCTTTCGGGTGTCAAAATCTTGTAGCGGTGGCGGGCACCTTCCCAGGTAAGGTGTTCCAGGTATTCGTCCTGGCTTTTGAAGTTGGCAGGCACCTCAAAAAAAGGAAGCAAAATTTCTTTCTTAAGATCTAACAAGTCAATCTTGCTCACAATCTCGTTGGTGTTGTCAATGGCTTCGGGCAGGTCTTCAAAAACCTTGCCCATCTCAGCCGTTGTTTTCAAAAAGAACTGGTCGTTCGGGAAAGCAAAACGCTTGTTCTTCATACTCACATCATCATCCGTAAAGTCACGCATGGCAGGAGTGCTTTGCTTTTCGCCAGTGTTGATGCAAAGCAAAATATCGTGTGCATTAAAATCCTGCTGGTCTACATAATGACTGTCGTTGCTGGCAATAACCTTTACATTGTACTTCTTCGCAAACTTTAGTAAAACCTTGTTCACTTTGTCCTGCTCCGCCATGCCATGCCGTTGCAGTTCTACATAGTAATCTTCCTGGAAAATATTAAGCCACCATTTGAATTCGTTTTCGCCCTCGTCTTCTCCCTTTTTTAGAATAGCTTGTGGTACCAGTGCACCCAGGCAACAGGTAGTGGCTATCAAACCCTCATGGTATTTATGGATCAGCGTTTTGTCTATACGGGGGTACTTGCTATACATCCCTTCTATATACCCCAGTGATGTAAGCTTTACCAGGTTCTTATAGCCCTGTTCATTTTTAGCCAATAATATCTGGTGGTGGCGGGGGTCTCTTTCCTCTTTGCTAAAAGTTTTGCGGGTGCGGTCTTGCGTGATGTAAAACTCACAACCCACAATAGGCTTCACCTTGAGGGTACCATCTGCATTTTTGTGGTTGTAGGCTTCTTTTACAAATTCAAAAGCACCAAACATATTGCCATGATCGCTAATGGCCAGGGCAGGCATACCATCGGCAATAGCTTTCTTATAAAGATTCTTAATGGAGGCAGCGCCGTCCAGTAGAGAGAATTGCGTGTGTACGTGTAAATGAGAAAATTTCATAATTGATCGTGGCTCCTATAGACTTTAGCCGGTTATGGATCTTAAAATATTTCAGCAGGGCAGTACAGAATAGTACGAAAATTCTTTCTATGATTGCCTTAGAAACTTTCTGGGAATATCATTTACCGGGAGCGACGAATTTCGGTAAAAAAGGGCGAGCGCAGGCAACTATTTTTGCACAGCAGATTGCATGTAAGGGTATAATTTTTTTTGGCCGGCAGCCTACAGCTGCAGTACTGCCGTGCGATGGGCGTTTAGCCGGCGGCCAGTTGTGCTGCAACCCAAAGTTGCGCATTTTTACAAGCGGCTTGTTATATCGGTAAAATATTTAATCAAAAGAGAAACGGGATTTCTACACAGTAAAGTTTAAAAAGCTAATTGCATCCTGAAATAGAAACTTGTACAAGGCCTGTGGAGCCGGGTGCCAGTGTAACTCCCGGCGAAAATGTTACAGCGCTTCCCGCTGCGTAATACGCCTGCGAACTTCCCGTATGCGAAATGGTTGCACCACCCTGCGTGCTGTAGGAATTTTTGGCCGAATATATTCTTACTGCAGCGGAACTTGTACTGGCACTTGTTTGTATAACATTATCTTCTGCCACCCTTGAATAAATAGGCCCAAGCACATTGTTGATGCTGGCATGCATCCTTGTTCGCTGGTTGGCTGTAAGGGCAGTAGAAGTAAAGGAAATACAGGCCCATGGCTGATAACTCATAATATTAACGGTAGAAGGGTTGTAACGAAAACCATCGCAGGCGTTGGTGTTGGTGCCTCCATATATACATGTTGTAGAACTTGTATTGTCCTGCGAGTCTGTATAGTCCGCAGGTGTATCGCAACATAAGTCTCCCTCATTGTTACAATTGTAACAACTATTGCCGGTATTGCGGGTAACAGTTTCCTGCACGCCATCCCTCCTCTGAAAAGTGTGATACAAGCCCAGGCAATGGCCCATTTCGTGACCAAAAATAGAATGCACAGTATTGCTGGTAGCGGCCCACCGGGCAACACTTAAAAAGTTATTTGGAATGCCGTAAGCATTGCCGCTACTAGCACTGTTGTTTAAAAAATTATAGTGAATAAAAATAGTGATGGCACCGTTAACGTCCAGGTTGTTGTCCCTGATATAAGCCGGGTACACGGCATTGAGATTACTTGAAGTATTAAAATTGTTGAGATAGCTATCGTTAACAAAGTCCATACCGGCCAACTGAAAACAGATGTTGTGGCCATTGTACTGGTCGTTCATTTCGTTGAAGTTCTGCAAGGCCTGCTCCATAGTGCAGCCCGGGAGTGTTCCATTGTCTTCCCGCACTATTCTTATAAATACCCGCACATAGTAAGGAGAAGTAAAATCCACTAACGGGTTTTCCAGTTTTTGTTGGGCCATAGCCTGGGATAAAAAGCTTTCTGCATGCGGCATGTAATAACCACTGTCTGACAATTTATCTGTATTGCATTTGGCATATTGGAAGGGCAATTTTTCCTGTGCCCTTAACATGTTGCAGGTAGCGAGGCAATGAACCACGATAAAAACAAAAATAAGTTTCATAATTATTGTTTTAATGAAGATGTAGAAGTATTTACTGCTTCCAGTTTTTTTAGCCTGGTTTCAAGATCCAGGATGTACAAAGTGAGTTCTTCAATTTTTTCTACCATGCGTTTCTGCATATCACCCACTTCAATACCGTTCTTTTCTACTTCTGCGGCAGCAGGTATATTAGGCAGGTGCTTGTTTTGTTTGATAAAGCTGCGGAGGTCGTCAAAACTTTGTAAAGGGTAGTCTTCTTTAAAGACATAGTCGGGCCAGCTACCACTCAGCTGCACTTTTATTTCTTCACTTATTACTTTGCCATCTACTGCCAGCAGATAGCCAGCGGGTATGCTTGCGCCAGATAAAACGCCAATGCCTACTGCCCCTTGCTCATTACCACAAAGAATGAGGTTGCCAGCTGAGTGTTGCAAAAAAAGATCGGCGGCACCGCTGTTGTTTCTTGCCATTATTTCATTGTTATCTGCAACAAGATTGGTGCTGTTGGTATTACCCAGCATCAGGAAACCGTTGCTGGTATTGGCCAGGCCGGCATCGCTGCCGTTTGGCACGTGCAGGCGTGCAGCGGGTGCGGTTGTGCCCACACCAACGCCAGTGCTATTTACAGACAATGCAGTGCCTCGTTGTATGACTGCGTAGTCACCCGTGGGGCTAAACCCCAGGTAACCCATGGAGCTGGGAGTATTCACGTCTGAGTAAAATTGAATATAGCTAAGGCTGCTGGTGCCGCCGTACATTTTTAAAACAGCTCCACCGGTTAATGTAGGAGATTCTATTCTCAGATTGCCTTTCACATCAAAACTTTCTTCGGGCCACTTACCTATGCCTAATCTACCTACAGAATCAAGCGTCATACGACGCAGCCCATTCGTATTGAAAAACTGGTTGCCATTCGATTGTCTGTTCCAGATGAACAAGTCGTTGCCAAAAGCGCCAATGAAGGAGCCCTTTGTATTTGCCTCGGTGGTGGTATTGTTAGAAAATTTGATGTAACCATGGGTAGCATCGTGTACCGACAATTTAAATTGGGGTGTTGTGGTACCTATG
This sequence comes from Chitinophagales bacterium, assembly GCA_038257335.1. Taxonomy (GTDB): domain Bacteria; phylum Bacteroidota; class Bacteroidia; order Chitinophagales; family Chitinophagaceae; genus Ferruginibacter. The sequence continues at coordinate 30,053 of JBBSJJ010000008.1, forward strand.
CCAATGTTTTGGCCCATAACAGCACAACTTAATAAAAGAAGGCAGTTCAGCAGAAGGGGGATAAATTTTTTCATGATAACGCAGTTTTTGTTTGCTGCGACATAATTACAAAACACGACATCTAAAAAAAGCTTCTACTTATCCAATGGTAGGCACTATCTATTGAACGTAGTTAGGAGAATTGAAAAAGGAAGTCCTTCTGCACAGAAGAAGATAAAATGTAGCCAGCTAAAAACTCCCTGTAAAAAAGAAAGCCGCATTGCTGCGGCTAACTTTTATTAAAGCTATGTTACGAAAATTATCTTTTAAAAATCATTAAGACGTTTCCGATTTTTTCTTTGAGCATTTTTCTATGCACAATGAAGTCCAGGAAACCATGTTCCAATAAAAATTCGCTGCGCTGGAAACCAGGGGGCAAATCTTTTTTAATTGTTTCCTTGATTACACGTGGGCCTGCAAAGCCAATGAGTGCATTCGGTTCGCCACAAATAATGTCGCCCAACATGGCAAATGAAGCAGTGGTGCCACCAAATGTAGGATCGGTACAAAGTGAAATGTAAGGAATTTTAGCTTCTGCAAGCTGGGTAAGTTTACCACTGGTTTTTGCCAGTTGCATCAGTGAAAAGGCGCTTTCCATCATGCGGGCACCACCACTTTTATTGATGATCATAAATGGAACTTTGTGCTCAATGCAGTAATCGCATGCCCGGCATATTTTTTCGCCCATCACACTACCAAGGCTACCTCCAATAAATTCAAAATCCATACAGGCTACTACCAGTTCGTAGCCATTCACCTGGCCATGTGCTACCGTAATACTGTCATGTACATCTGTTTTTTTATAAGTTTCCTCCAGGCGGTCTTTGTAAGGTTTTAGATCTACAAAGCCCAGGAAATCTTTGCTGCGAATATTGGCAAAGAGCTCTTCATATTCATTTTTGTCAAAAAGAATATCAAAATATTCCTCGCTGCCAATGCGGTGGTGATGTTCGCATTTGGGGCACACAAATTTATTTTCGCTCAGTTCCGCCACGGTGCAAGTGTACTTACAGTTGGGGCATTTGGTCCAGAGGCCTTCGGGGGCATCTTTCTTATCTTTTGTACTCGTTAAAATACCTTTTTTAATACGTTTAAACCAGGAAGATTTAGTCTCTTCGGCTGTACCTTCTTCACCTGCCAGGTTTGCATCAAAATCTTCTTCTTCTTGTATCATAGATGATGGGTTCATAATGAAATTTCGCTACTACTTTTATTAGGCGTTCCTGTTTATACAATTCAAATCATCAAAAGCTACTTCAAGCCTTTTGCTAAAAGTCTCCTCTCCCTTGCGCAACCAAATCCTGGGATCGTAATGTTTTTTATTTGGTTTGTCGCTGCCATCGGGGTTGCCTAACTGGCCCTGCAAATATCCTTCAAATTGTTTGTAATTATTTAAAATGCCATCCCAAAATGCCCACTGCAAGTCGGTGTCGATGTTCATTTTAATAGCGCCGTAACCAATGGCTTCTCTTATCTGGCTTTGTGGCGAACCGCTACCACCATGAAATACAAAATAAACTGGCTTAGGTCCTGTTCCCAATTCCTTTTCTATGTAAACCTGGCTGTTGTGTAAAATTTCAGGACGTAGTTCCACGTTGCCAGGCTTGTACACACCGTGCACATTTCCAAATGCGGCTGCTACGGTAAACAATTTACCTACCTTACTAAGTTCCTTGTAGGAATACGCAACATCCTGGGGCTGGGTGTATAACTTATCGTTTTCTACATCGCTGTTGTCTACGCCATCTTCTTCGCCCCCGGTTACACCTAGTTCTATTTCAATACTCATGCCCATCGGGGCCATGCGCTTGTAAAATTCTACAGAGGTGCCAATATTTTCTTCCACAGACTCTTCGCTAAGGTCTAACATGTGGGAACTGAAGAGCGGTTGATTTTTTTCTTTGTAAAATTGTTCTCCTGCATCTATCAACCCGCTGATCCATGGCAACCATTTTTTTGAAGCATGATCTGTGTGCAGCACCACCGGTACCCCGTAATGTTTAGCAACATTGTGAATGTGCAAAGCACCGGAAACACCGCCAGAAATATTTGCCTGCAAATGATCGTTAGGCATTCCTTTACCTGCTATGAACTGTGCTCCGCCATTGCTGAACTGAATAATTACGGGTGAATTTACTTTGGCAGCCGTCTCTAGCACTGCATTGATGGTGTTTGTTCCAATACAATTAACTGCAGGTAAAGCAAATTGGTTGTCTTTGGCATCGTTGTAAAGTGCCTGCAATTCTTCGCCGTGCAATACTCCGGCCTTATATTTACTCATAATGGTTGTTTTTTACAAATTTAAGTGAATTTGACTTTTGGAGAAATGTTATTTGAATCGTTTGCAGCCTATTACAGATGCGCAGCTGTTCAAATGAGCGGTGCGAAGGGCTGTTTTTATTTAAAGAACTGCTTTCGTAGGTTTTGGAAATAGTCTGCAGCTAGTAAAAGCCGGCTGCCATACCAGCTGAACATTTCGCCATCTACTAAAGCTATGGTTGTTGCCGGTAGAGCCGCCTGGAGTTCTTGTATATGTTTTTCCTTAAAAGGGTAGGGCTCGGAACTTAGCAGCACCACTTCGCAACCGCTAAGCTCGATGTCCTGGAGGCTTACAGCAGGATACCTGGTGGCTGTAGCAAAGGCATTTTGAAAACCTGCTTTCTGGAGCATATCATTTATAAAGCTGTCGGAACCCACCGTCATATACGGATCTTTCCAAATAAGGTAACATACCCGCAGCTGCCGGGCATTACCGGCAGTTGCAATAAATAACTCATTTATATTTTTTTGGAGGCTGGCAAACTTTTCGTCTATTGATTGTCGAAGGGAGGTAGCCTGCAAAGGTCTGTGTGTAATACGGCCTATATCAACAATCATTTGCTGCGCATCTTGCAAGTCGTTCACGTCTGTGAGCCACACCGGGTAAAGGTCTGCCAACATTTCTACCTGGTCCCGCACATTTTCTTCTTTATTGGCAATGATCAGATCGGGATTTAAAGCTTTCACTTTGGCGATGTCTACCGTTTTGGTACCACCTATCCTTGTTTTGTTTTTAAACCACTGTTGCGGGTGCACGCAGAATTTGGTGATGCCTACCGTCTCTGCATCTAGCTGCAGGTAGTGTAGTAACTCCGTTTGGGAGGGCACCAGCGAAACGATGCGTAAGGGGGCCTTATCTGGCGTTTGAGCAGCACTAAGAAACATCCGGCAAATTTATGGAAAGCTGTTTAAGGTTATGCCGGACTTTTACTTTAGGGGCAAAGGGTTAAAATGAAAAAACTTCCACAGCATTTTGCTTGCGCAAAAAGGCTGTGGAAGTCAATTTTTTCATTCAACTCTTTTCGAAGTTGAATCTTCAGGGAATTTTTTACATGCTGAGGGGGCTCATGGTAAAATAAGTTCCTGGCTTCAGTGGTTACAATTTTCGTTGCCGGGTACAGGCTTAACGTTGGTTACTAGGATATTGGTTCTTGGCGGTCTTTTATAGGATCTGGGTCATTGTTTGCCATCGTCGCTGTGGTTAGCAGCATAGGCGTGATATTGGTTTCTTGGTCTTCTTCAGGATACTCGATCTCTTGGTTTTGCTATCATCGCTTTTGAGGGCATAAGCAGGAATTGGATGCTGGCTTTGAAAGGATTTGGATTGTGCTATTATTTTTTTTAAAAAGTAGAAGCTGACTGATATTGAATTTTAACGGCTTTTCTTCTTTCGAATTGTTGGATATTAGAAAAACTTTTTGGCTTTATCAGGATGTTTGGACAATGATTGATATTTAATCTCTATCAATCAACTTCTAACACAAAGATGCGCCGTTTACTCACCTCCAACAAGAGCACAATTGCTATTTTTTCGTAGTAAGGTAATTACCCTGTTTGTAGTAAGTACTACAAGCTTTGGTGGGTAACCATACTTAGGATTGCTGCGTAAAAATACGTGAACAGACAATGTTTCTCAACGCCTTAAATTTATATAATAATTGTTGAAAGCCTTTGCAGTAAAGGTTTTCATAGCATGGGGAAAACACGTACCTGTGGCAGGGTGCCGGGGATGTATATTTTAAAAAGAACAAGTGAGTGCAAAACATAAAAAAACTTCCACAAAATCTTGCTACTGCAAAATGTTGTGGAAGCTGTCAATTTTGTAACCTTCACACTTTTGGTTTTTCAGGTAAAGAATTTTACTATTCCGGGCGTGCGCCGGCAGCAAATAAGTTTATCCTGGTTTCAGTGTTTCAGTTTTTCGCCATCATCGCTGTGGTTAGCAGCATAGGCTTTAGGATTTTTGGAACTACTGGCAATTTTCATTCAGATTCAGATCTCGGTTTTTCGCCTTCGGCTGTGATTGGCAGCATCGGACTTAGGATATTGGGTTTTGTTGGTTTTGCCATCGTCGCTTTTAAGGGCATAGGCGGGATATTGGTTTGTTCTTGGTTTTGCCATCGTCGCTTTTAAGGGCATAGGCGGGATATTGGTTTTGTTCTTGGTTTTGCCATCATCGCTTTTAAGGGCATAGGCGGGATATTGGTTTTGTCGTTTTCTTTAGGATGCTGAATTCATGTGTTTTGGCTATCATCGCTTTTAAAGGCATAAGCCGGATATTGGTTTTTTGTTTTTGGTCTTTGGATGGATATTGGTATTCTTATTAGAGTTTTTAAAAGTAGAAGTTGACTGATATTGAATTTTACGGTTTTTCTCTTTCCAGAGTTTTTGGATATTGGAAAACGACTTTTTGGTTTATTAGGATTTTTGGACTATGATTGATATTTAATCTCTATCAATCAACTTCTGAAACAAAGATGCACCGATTCTTATCCTCAAACAAGAGCGTATTTGCTATTTTTTCGTACTGAAGTAATTACTGCGTGCATCGTATTATGACCATGGTTTACATCGCTTAATTACCTGCCAGCTTATAGTATTTATACTATATTATGATAAAAAATCTAAATGGATTTAAAATAATATTTCATCTGAAACCCTTGCTGGCAAAGGATTTTAGACCGAAAGTTCCCACAACAAGTTTTTCATCAGGTATCTTTACTTCAAGGTACATTCGCAATGCATATATTTTTTTATTTATGGGTTTTAGTTTGTGGAAACCACTCTTGCAAAATATAAACTCAGATTTTTATCAGGCTTTTGCAGATAAAAACTTGCATAATCATCAGTACGCACTATTCACCAGCGACCTACCAGGCAACGATCAAACTTTATTGCTGAGTCTTCACTATTGGTATCAATTGTTTTAGCTGGCCTTGAGTAATAAGCATGAAATACATGGATATTGGCCGGGTAGAACAACTAAAGCATGACAGCGATATTTGGCACAGGCGGCAACTGTTTGTCGAATCAGCAGACTGAATGGGATCTGGAAAATTGTAGTTTTTTTTCAGTTCGGTTCGGAAGTACAAAGTTGGCTCTGCCTACTACAAACTTGAGATACAAAATCGTAAGCCTGTGCAAAATCTATTTTATAGATTTTGAGGGGCCGCAGTGGCAGCAACGATGTGAAAAATAGAGATGATAGAGTAGAGTAGCAAGTGCCAGGCTGTTTCAGGCAATTTGCTCACCGGTGTTAAAGGAAAAACTTCCACAGTAATTTGATGCTATCAAAAAAGCTGTGGAAGTTAATTGTTTTACCAACGTCTCTTTGGTTGGTGCTTCAGGATGTTAGTTTTATTAGGCCCTGGTTGGGTAAATAAGTTACCCTGGTTTCAGTGCTACGGTTTTTGCCATCATCGCTGTGGTTAGCAGCATAGGCTTAGGATATTGAAAACGGTTTTTGTTTGCCATCATCGCTGTGGTTAGCAGCATAGGCGGATATTGGTTTTGTTTTTTCTAGAATGCCTGGACTTTTGTAACTGGTTTTTCTCTAGGATGTAAGATTCTAACTCTTGTTGCTATCATCGCCTTTAAGGGCATAAGCAGGATAATTGGTGTTGGTTTTTCTAAAGGATAATAATATGTTTTTAAAAATCTTGAAAGTAAAAGTAGAAGTTGACTGATATTGAACTTTACGGTTTTTCTCTTTTCAGAGTGTTAGATATTGGAACTACTTTTTGGTTTGTCAGGATCTTGGACAATGATTGATATTTAATCTCTATCAATCAACTTCTGACACAAAGATGCACCAGTATTGCAGGGCAAACAAGAGCGCAATTGCTCTTTTTTTGGGATGACAGAATTACCACCCCATAAGTAAGTTGGCTTGGCCAGGTAAGTCCAATTTACGCCAGCAGCCTGCGTATAAATACGATAAGTTGTGTAGTTTTTTTAGTAAAAAAAAGTGCTGCATCTTTTTCAAATGCAGCACCAGCAATACTTTTAGGATATAGTAAAAAACGGTCACCTATTTGCTCAGGCTTTGGATGATATCGTATTTTGTAACAATATGGTACATACCAGTTTCATCTTTGCTAAGTACGGCACCATTTTCTTTGTTTATAAAACTGCTTAATCTTTCGACCGGTGTGTCATAAGCCACTTCCGGGTATGCTTTCTCCATCACGCTGCTCACAGGTGCATCCTTTACATCTGGGTTCTGAAGAATCTTATTAAACAACCCGCTTTCTGATATGGCGCCTACATTGCTTTCGCCATCAAATACAGGAATATTTTCAATGTCATATTTTTTCATCAGCTCAATTGCCTCAAGTACAGTTTGTGAAGGCTTGATGCTTTTGGTTTTTTGAGAGCCACGCCCACTTATCAGATCCTTAAAAGTTTTTACATCTAAAAACCCTCTTTCCATCATCCACTCATCGTTGTACACTTTGCCTACATACCGGCTTCCATGATCGTGAAATATACAAACCACCACATCATCTTTTTTTAATTGGTCTTTTAACTGAAATACACCCTGCAGGCAACTGCCTGCACTATAGCCACAAAACAAGCCTTCCTCTTTAGCTATACGACGAGCCATAACAGCACCGTCTTTATCAGTCACTTTGGTAAACTCATCTATAACCGTCATGTCATAATTGGCCGGTACAAAGTCTTCTCCAAAGCCTTCACTAATGTATGGGTACACTTCCTTTTGGTCTAATTCTCCTGTTTCAAAATATTTTTTTAACAACGAGCCATAACTATCAATTGCCCATACCTTGATGTTGGGATTCTGCTCTTTTAAATATTTACCGGTGCCCACTATAGTACCGCCCGTACCGGTAGCCACTACCAAATGCGTTACTTTACCTTCTGTTTGTTCCCAAATTTCCGGCCCTGTTTGTTCGTAATGTGCGTCTCTATTGGCCAGGTTGTCGTACTGGTTTACATACCAGCTGTTGGGCACTTCAGTGGCCAGGCGCTTAGACACAGAATAGTAGGAGCGGGGATCTTCGGGCTCTACATTGGTAGGGCATACAATCACCTCGGCACCTACAGCTTTTAAAATGTCTGCTTTTTCTTTAGACTGTTTTTCGGTAGTGGTAAAAATGCATTTGTACCCTTTTACACAGGCAGCCAGCGCAAGGCCCATACCGGTGTTACCACTGGTGCCTTCTATGATGGTGCCACCCGGCTTTATTTTTCCTTCCTTTTCTGCTACCTCCAGCATTTTTAAAGCCATGCGGTCTTTAATAGAGTTGCCGGGGTTAAAGTATTCTACTTTAGCCAGCACGGTGCAGGGCAAGGATTTAGTTATTTTATTTAATTGGATCAAAGGAGTGTCTCCAATAGTTTCAAGAATATTTTTTAGCCACATATGGTTGCATATTTTGCGGCAAAGGTAAAGGTTTATCTATAGGAGAAACCCGAAGATTTTTGTATTGATTTCGTTAAAAATGGTAGCAAAGCCGTGGAGCATTTTCTTGGTCGTTCCAATCTGGTGAAAGCCGTACTTTTTTGTAAAATTTCTTGTCGATATTTTACTTATTAAGCAGTTGCAACGATTTTTTGATAGCAGCATCTTCCTTGTTCATCACTTCAAAATATCCTTCTGTTCTAAAGAGTTGCCGTGCCAGTGAAGATTTTAACGCTCTGGTCAGGTAGATTTTTTCTTTGGTAGAAATGTTATTTAGATTTACAGAGTCCTTTGCACTTTGTAGTTCAAATTTTTTCCAATCGTTTTCTTTAAGTTCAAAATTTTGAGCGAAGTCCCTGGAAGTTTTATACTGGGTTTTAACAGCAGGGTTGCTTAAGTAGTAGTTGTATCCAAAATCGTTGAGGGTACCTGTCATAAAAAGTTTTACAGAAATAAGGCCAGGCTTGGTGGTATCTGCCGGCACAAACACATCAGGAGTGATGCCACCGCTTTCATATATTTTTTTACCAGCCTTTGTTGTAAATATTTTACCTGAACCCGGTTTTGCAGAATCTGCACTCCACATGCCACCATTGCTGTACCTGTCTGTTATCTCGTTATAATAAGCTTTGCCGCCATTGTTATACGGCCTTTGTATGCTTCTGCCCATAGGCGAGTAGTAGCGTGCAACGGTGAGGCGTAAGGCACTTCTATTACTGAGGTCAAATTGCTCCTGCACCAGGCCTTTACCAAAGCTGCGCCTGCCTATGATGGTAGCCCTGTCCCAATCCTGCAATGCTGCCATTAATATTTCACTGGCGCTGGCGCTTCCTTCATCGGCCAAAACTACCAGTTCCCCGGTTTCAAACTGGCCTTCCCGCCTGCAGCGGTATTCTTTTCTTGCCACGTGGCTGCCCTCGGTATAAGTTATGAGTTTGTCGCCGGCTAAAAATTCATCAGCAATTTCTACGGCTTCGTCTAACACTCCGCCTCCATTGCCCCTCAGGTCTAAAATAAGTTTTTGAAGGCCTTGTTTTTTGAGGCTGGTAAGGCTCTCCATGAACTCCCTGTAAGTTTGTTTGGAGAATTTATTAAGCCTGATATAGCCAATGTTTTTTTCAAGCATATACCCGGCGTCCAGGCTGTAAAGTGGGATGATGCCCCTGTTAACTTTGATCGTTCTTTGTGTACCATTTCTTAATACCACCAGGTTAACCGGGCTGCCCAGCTCGCCTCTCAGGTTTTGCCTGATTCTCTCCGGAGTTATTTTTTTGCCTGTTAGAATGGAATCATTCGCTTTCAATATGCGGTCGCCGGTTTGTATGCCTGCAATAAAGGAGGGCCCGTCTTTTAAAACATTCACCACATGAATGCTGTCCTTAAACACACTAAATTCGATCCCGATTCCAAAAAAATTGCCTGCTATATCTTCGTTGGCTGCCTGTAGTTCCCTGGCGGGAATAAAAACCGTGTGAGGGTCCAATTGCCCCAGGAGGGCATCGATGGCTGTATCAGAAATAGCCTCCAGGTTTACTGTGTCTACATAATGAGCCTGAATAATATCCATCACTTCCTGTATGGTACGGCGCTTCTCCACGTAAAAAAAACTTTTGCCCGGCAACCCATCACGCATTTTGTAACCTATAAACATGCCGGCTATCATTGTTAAACTAAATAAAAGGGGTAGCCAAACCTGTATTTTTTTTTTCTCCATTACGCTTTCAATATTTTTGGCCAAAAAAAGCCGTTTCTGTGCTTGAGGCAGCGAAGGTAATTTTTTGTTGGTTACCTTGTAATTTTTTATACCTTTCAATCCTATTGATATATCTTAGTTACTTTAATAAAATTCAAGAATGAAATCCATCTTAATTGCAGATAGTGGCTCTACCAAAACCCAATGGTGCCTGCTGCAGGACAACAAAAAGAAGAAAGTTATTACACAAGGGCTCAGCCCTTATTTCTTAAACGAAGATGAGATAGGAGAAGTTATACAGAAGGAACTCATCACAAAATTAAAACAGCCCAGCCCCGACGAAATTTATTTTTATGGCACCGGCTGCAGCAGTCCTGCAAACGCCGGCATTGTTAAAAAGGCTATTCGCAAGCATTTTAAATCAGCTACCGTTAAGGTAGATCATGATTTAATGGGGGCTGCCAAAGCCCTGTGCGGTCACGAAAAAGGCGTGGCCTGTATTTTAGGTACGGGTTCTAACTCGTGCTTTTATAATGGAAAAAAAATTGTAAAAAACAGTCCTGGCCTTGGTTATGTTTTGGGTGATGAAGGCAGTGGTGCTTATTTGGGCAAAAAGGTAATCCAGTACTTTTTATACAATACTTTTGACGAAGACCTGATGGAGCGCTTCAAAGCCAAGATTAATACCAGCAATGTAGAAATATTGGAAGCGGTATATAAAAAACCGCTACCCAACCGGTACCTGGCAAGTTTTGCTATTTTTTTGGCAGAGAACCGTGGCCATTATATGATAGAAAATATTATTGAAGATGGCCTTAATGATTTCTTCTTTAACCATATTTATAAATACAGGGAAAGTTGGACGATGCCGCTTCATTTTGTAGGCAGCATTGCTTTTGGCTTTAAAGATGTTTTAAAACATCTTTGCGATACTTATGAACTTCAACTGGGGAAGGTGTTAAAAAATCCAATGGATGGATTGATCAAATATCACCTGCAATAAAATAACTAAAGATTCCGACACGCTACTATGGCTTTTGAAAAAATAACAGAAACCGATTCTCACTACAGGCATCTAGATAACATGCCCATTAGAGACCTTTTAGAAAATATAAACACGGAAGACAGTAAAGTACCAGGGCTGGTGCAGGAGCAAATACCACAGATTGAAGCATTGATACAAGTAATATCTGACAAGATGCTGATGGGTGGCCGCCTGTTTTACATTGGTGCAGGCACCAGTGGCCGCCTGGGAATTGTGGATGCCAGTGAGTGTCCACCAACTTTTGGGGTGCCTTATGGCCTGGTGATAGGTATTATTGCCGGTGGCAATAAGGCCATTACAGAGGCAGTGGAATTTGCAGAAGATGACACGGAAAGGGGCTGGGTTGATTTACAAGAGTACAATGTAAATGAAAACGATGTTGTGGTAGGAGTAGCCGCAAGTGGCACCACGCCTTACGTTATTAAGGCACTCGATAAGTGCCGGCAAAATAATATTATAACAGGTAGTATTTGTTGCAATCCTGGCGCCCCGCTTAGCGCCGCTGCCGACTACCCAATAGAAGTGGTAGTAGGGCCCGAATTTGTCACCGGCAGCACCCGCATGAAAAGCGGTACTGCCCAAAAGCTGGTATTGAACATGATCTCTACCAGTGTAATGATCCAACTGGGCAGGGTAGAGGATAACCGCATGGTAAATATGCAACTAACCAACGATAAATTGGTGGACAGAGGCGTAAAAATGGTGATGCACAACCTGGCTATTACAGATTATGAGTTGGCCAAAACGTTGCTGTTGAAATATGGCACGGTAAAGAGAGCCATGCAAAATTACCATTCCTAAAAAAATATTGGATACTGTATCATATTGTAGTAAATTAGGATTTAATTATCACTAAAAAATGCTCTTATGAACTACAAAATTCTACTCACATCTGCAGTGATGCTGTATGCTTCAGCATCTATCTCACAAAACAGCAATAAGGCCTATGCTATTACCGGCGACGGTAACAACGATTTTGTTTGGATGAACATCCGTCAGGTAGACCTTGGTACTGGGCAGGTTTCGAAAACCATTTTCCAAAGGAACAACAGCAGTTTTGTATTAACGGATATCAATTCAAAAACAAGTATTGTAAAAGCAGCTAACACGGCAGATAATTTTACCCAACCTAAAAATCATCCAACCGGATCGTTCGTGGCGGCAGCAGCTTTAGATCGCAGGACTAACAAGCTTTTCTTCACGCCTATGCGTGTGGGAGAACTGCGTTGGCTGGATCTGGACATAAAGAACGAAACGCCTAAATTTTACAGCCTCTCTTCGCCTGCCCTTAATTTTGGGGCGGAAGTAGATGAAGCCAACCACATAACAAGGATGGTGATAGCTGCAGATGGTAATGGTTATGCAGTTACCAACGACGGTAATCATTTTATTAAATTTACTACAGGCAAAAAGCCAGTAATCTCCGACCTGGGGAATTTGGTAGATGCTGAAAGTAATCAAGGCATTTCTATACATAATAAATGCACCAGCTGGGGCGGAGATATGCTTGCTGATGCTATGGGTAAGTTGTACATCATATCTGCCAACCGCCATGTATTTAAAGTGGACATTGATAGCCGGGTAGCTACCCATGTGGGTGTTGTTACCGGTTTGCCGGGCAACTACACTACCAATGCAGCAGCAGTGGATTCGGACGGAGATATTGTGGTGAGCAGTGCCAATGTTTTTGAAGGTTATTACAAAGTAAAATTGGCCGACCTTACCGCTACCAGCATTGCAGGTTCAGACCGGTTGTACAATGCTTCCGATTTAGCCAATGGCAACCTGCTGTTGCAAAAAGAAGCCGACGCCGCCAGGAAATTTTCGGGGGCTCCTTTGCCAAATATACCTGCAATGGAAACTGCCGATAAGAGAGTGTATCCAAACCCGGTTACTGCCTCTACATTTTCCGTATTGTTTGACGATCAAAAGCCCGGCATTTATTCCATTACGCTGACCGATCTATCTGGCCGGGTGATGCAAACACAAAAAGTTAACATTAGCAAGGTTGTTCAAACACAGCAGGTAAACCTTACCGGTAGTCCCGCAAAAGGAATGTACTTTGTGAAAGTATATGACGAAGCCAAACAAATTGTTTTCACAGAAAAATTGTTGATTCAATAGTAAGAAATTTCGAGGGTTGATAAGTAAGAGGCTGTCTTTTGACAGCCTCTCTTTGTAAGGACATTTTCTTAAGGTTGCAGTAGACACTTTTAGCAAGATAAACTGATATCTTTCTGTATGTTTAAAATGCTTGCTGTTGAAGGGGACAGACAGTATGACAAGTAATCAGCAGTCTTAACTTTTACCAAAACTGCTTTTTTTTTCTTGTTTAAATTCAGGAAATTTGTTCATCATCAACTTAAGAAAAAGAGAGGAGCCAACATGCAGGATATAGAACCATTTTACAATTGGCGGCATATGTACACTGCCGAGGAAGACAAGCAATCACCTTTCTTCGGGAGGAGTTATAGTGAATTTGAATACTCTCAAACACTTTACAATTTTTACATACATCCACAGTGGGACGACTTTGGCAGTCGCACCCTTTACATGAAAATTTTATTTGCTGACTATGAACAGCATTTTGTTATACTGGAATTATTGGGCGAATGGAACGATGCCATCGAAAATGATATCATGACGCTGCGAAGAGATGTAACCGATCTTTTGTACAAGCAGGGCATCTACTATTTTATCATCGTTGCAGAAAATGTTTTAAATTTTCATAGCAGCGATGATAGCTACTACGAAGAATGGCGGGAACAAATAGAAGATGAACCTGGCTGGGTTGCTATTCTTAATATGCCCGAGCAAAGCAAATACGATTTTAAGAAAGCCCGCTTAACAAATTATGTCGACCTTATTGAAATGGACCAATGGCGCACTTTGAAACCAGAGATTATTTTCCAGGCCATAAACAGCGAGCTTTCCCGGCGCCTTTATTAGGTAAGCAAAACAATCCGCCAGGAGCCTTTTGCACAATAAATTAAATATAAATAAATACTATTTTTTGGGCTACTAGCTTTAATTTTGCTAAACTTTAATTTTACCATATTTCAAAGCTTATGACCTGGAAACAAATTTTTACTTCTTCGATAGGAAAAAAAATTACCATGGCTTTTACAGGCCTTTTTTTAATTATTTTTTTAATAGTTCATGCAGGAGTTAACTCCAGTGTTTTTTTAAATGATAATGGTAAAACTTTTAATACCATTGCCAGGTTCATGAGTCACAACTGGATTGTACGTTTTCTTGAAATTGGGCTTTTTGTAGGTTTAATCCTGCACATGATACAAGGTTTACTACTTTGGAGACAAAACAGGGCGGCACGGCCCATAGCTTACCATACTAACAAACCACAAACGAATAGCACCTGGTACAGTAGAAGCATGGGTATACTTGGTACTTTATTATTGCTGTTTTTAATAATGCATATTTCTCATTTTTTTGTGGGCACAAAAGTTGCCCTGTATGGTGGGGATCAGCCACACAATCTTTACGAAGAAATGAAACTTGTTTTTGGTGAGTGGTATATCGTGCTGTTGTATATCGTCGGTTTGATCGCCCTGTTCTGGCACCTGCTTCATGGCTTTCAAAGCGCCTTTCAAAGCTTTGGCCTAAACCATAAAAAATATACCCCGATTATAAAAGCAGCGGGTATCGGCTATACGGTTATTATCTGTGTACTGTTTGCCCTCATGCCTTTGGCTTTTTATTTTCAATGGATCGTATAGAACCAAATAGCAACTGCAGTTGTTAATAGTTATATACATGAAATATTATTATCAATAAACCAATCAATAGATATGGCTTTAGATGCAAAAATTCCCCAGGGTAAAATGGATGAAAAATGGAACGATTACAAGGGCCATGTAAAACTCGTAAACCCATCCAATAAACGTAAACTCGAAGTGATAGTAGTGGGCACGGGCCTGGCAGGAGCTTCTGCTGCAGCATCGCTGGGAGAAATGGGCTATAAGGTGAAGGCATTCTGTTTCCAGGACAGTCCACGCCGGGCACACAGTATTGCTGCCCAGGGTGGTATAAATGCTGCAAAAAATTACCAAAATGACGGAGACTCTGTTTTTCGTCTGTTTTATGATACAGTGAAAGGCGGCGATTACCGCTCCAGGGAAGCCAACGTGCATCGCCTTGCCGAAGTGAGTAGTGCTATTATTGATCAATGTGTAGCGCAAGGGGTTCCTTTTGCAAGAGAATATGGCGGCTTGCTGAGCAACCGTAGTTTTGGCGGAACGCAGGTACAACGTACTTTTTATGCAGCAGGGCAAACAGGTCAGCAATTGCTGCTGGGTGCTTACAGTGCATTGGAACGGCAGGTTGCACTTGGTAATGTAGAAATGTATGCACGCCACGAAATGCTGGATGTGGTAATGATAGATGGAAAAGCGAGAGGCATTATTGCCCGTGACCTGGTATCAGGAAATTTGGAAAGGCATTTCGGACATGCGGTACTGTTATGCAGTGGGGGTTATGGCAATGTATTTTATTTAAGTACCAATGCAATGGGTAGCAACGTTACCGCCGCCTGGAAAGCCCATAAAAAAGGCGCCTACTTTGGTAATCCCTGCTTTACCCAGATCCATCCCACTTGCATACCCGTAAGTGGTGAGTACCAAAGTAAACTCACGCTGATGAGCGAAAGTTTACGAAATGATGGTCGTATATGGGTGCCAAAACAACAAAACGACACCAGGAAGGCAATTGATATAAAAGAAGAAGAAAGAGATTATTACCTGGAAAGAAGGTATCCTGCATTTGGAAACCTGGTGCCACGTGACGTAGCATCCCGGGCGGCAAAAGAGAGGTGTGATTTAGGTTATGGTGTGGGTACCACCAAAATGGCTGTATACCTTGATTTTGCAGATGCAATCATTAGGTACGGAAAAATTGAAGCCGGAAAAACGAATAACACTTCAGCTACAGAAAGCGATATGATAGCTTTAGGAAAAAAAGTAGTGGAAGAAAAATACGGCAACCTGTTTGAAATGTATGAGAAAATAACAGGCGAAAATCCTTACGAAATGCCTATGCGGATTTACCCTGCTGTACATTACACCATGGGTGGTCTATGGGTTGATTACGAATTGCAAACAACTGTAAAAGGCCTTTATGCCCTTGGGGAAGCCAACTTCAGCGATCATGGAGCCAACCGCCTGGGTGCTTCAGCATTAATGCAGGGCCTTGCCGATGGTTATTTTGTGATTCCTTATACCCTGGGTAATTACCTGGCCGACGAAATTCGCACTGCGGCCATCTCAACCGATCATGCTGCATTTGTGGAAACGGAAAAAGCTGTGAGCGACCGCATTTACACTTTGATGAACATTAAGGGCAAACAAACAGTGGAAAGCTTTCACAAACGTCTTGGAAAAATTATGTGGGATAAATGCGGTATGGCCAGGAACGAAAAAGGTTTGCAGGAAGCCATTGTAATGATTCAACAATTAAAGAAAGAATTTTGGAGCGACGTACGCATACCGGGTGAAATAAACAGTATGAATCCTGAGCTGGATAAAGCAGGAAGGGTAGCAGATTTTATTGAATTAGGAGAGTTGATGTGCAAAGATGCATTGGTAAGGAACGAAAGTTGCGGTGGGCATTTTAGAGAAGAGTCTCAAACAGAAGAAGGAGAGGCAAAAAGGGATGATGAAAACTTTAGCTACGTATCTGCATGGGAATACAAAAGTGAGAGCAACTGGGAACTCGTAAAAGAAGAACTAAACTTTGAGGTGGTGAAACCAACACAAAGGAGTTATAAATAACAAAAGCCCCAAACCCCTAAAGGGGCCTTCGGTGCATTCATTGCAAGATGTATTTAAAAACGGCAGCAGTAAATTATAATATCAATTAACCATATGGAACATTACAATATGAATCTGACGTTAAAGATCTGGCGTCAAAAGAACAACAAGACGGCCGGAAAACTGGAAACCTACCAGGTAAAAGATATCTCATCGGAAATGTCTTTTTTAGAAATGTTTGATGTGTTGAATGAGCAGTTAATTGTAACCGGGGATGATCCGATTGCTTTTGATCATGATTGCCGCGAAGGTATTTGTGGCCAGTGCAGCATGCATATTGATGGCCGTGCCCATGGCCCATGGACGAACAATACGACGTGCCAGTTGCACATGCGTGCATTTAAAGATGGTGATACCATTGTGGTAGAGCCTTGGCGCAGTAAGGCTTTCCCTGTAATAAAAGATTTGGTGGTAGACAGAAGTGCTTTTGATAGGGTAGTGCAGGCTGGCGGTTTTATTTCTGTAAACACAGGTAATGCGGTAGATGCCAATGCCCTGCCTATTGATAAAAAAGATGCGGATAATGCCTTTATGGCCGCAGCTTGTATTGGCTGTGGTGCTTGTGTAGCCACGTGTGTAAATAGTAGTGCTATGCTTTTCGTGGGTGCCAAAGTTTCTCAACTGGCGCTTTTACCGCAGGGTAACCCAGAAAGAGAATCAAGGGTGCTAAACATGGTGGCACAGATGGATAAAGAAGGATTCGGAAATTGCACCAATACCTATGCCTGCGAAGCAGAATGCCCCAAAGGAATTTCTGTTTCTAACATTGCAAGAATGAATCGTGAATTTTTAGGTGCAGGCCTTAGCAATGAGAGCTAGCATCTTTGTTATATAATAATAAAATACCTTCTGTGTGCCAGGAGGTATTTTTTTGCAGCATATTGCCCTAAAGCGAGGTCTTGAATAATAGTGCTAATTTTAATTCGTTATCATTCATAAAAACGCTTTTGAATCAAATAAGGATATATGCTGTGTTGGTTTGCCTGCTCCTGACGCAGGCAGCCTATACTCAAAATACCCCGTTACCAATTTCTAATCTCCGGCAAAAAATTATTGGTACCACTACAGGCGAGGTGCAACTAGATACGCTGAGCATTGCTCCCAATACTTTTTCTATAACCAATGTGCCCGCTTCTTCCTACATCTTAGACGAGATAAATGCTAAACTTACCTGGCTGCAAATACCCACGCAAGCTGCGGTTTGGGTGAGCTACCGTGTATTTCCATTTAAACTAAATGCCATTTCCCGCAGGTTAAATTATGACAGCGTGCGCAACAATTTTTTGGCAGAAAAGCCTCTTGTTGTAAGAAACAGTAGCAAACAGGCTAACCCCTTCATAGACTTTACCGGCCTTCAGTCTGAAGGAAGTTTTGGGCGGGCCATTTCCTTCGGCAACAACCAGGATGCGGTGGTAAACAGCAGCATGAACCTGCAGTTGAACGGATTCATTGGCGATAGCCTCGAATTGACCGCCGCCATAACCGATAACAACCTGCCCATTCAACCAGATGGTAATACACAGGACCTTAGAGATTTTGACCGCATCTACCTGCAGGTGAAAAAGAAAAACTGGCAGGCAAACTTTGGCGACATAGACATCAGGGAAAGTAAAAATTATTTTTTAAATTTTTACAAGCGCCTGCAAGGCGTATCATTTATAACGGATCATAAAATAGGAAAGAACATTCAAAACTCTGTGCTGGCCAGTGGCGCCATTGCAAAGGGAAAGTTTACCCGCAATTTTTTGGTGGCACTCGAAGGAAACCAGGGGCCATACAGGTTGCAGGGAGCCAACAACGAATTGTATTTTGTAATACTTGCCAATACAGAAAGAGTATTTATTGATGGTGTATTATTAAAAAGAGGAGAAGACCAGGATTATGTGATCAACTACAATACAGCGGAGATTACGTTTACGCCTAAACGCATGATTACAAAAGATAGCCGTATACAAGTTGAGTTCGAATATTCTGATCGTAATTTTTTAAACTCCCAGCTATATGTAAGTGATCAGATGCAGGCCGGCAAACGACTATCTGTAAACCTGGGCGCTTACTCTAACTCCGATGCTAAGAACTCCTCTATAGACCAAATACTGGATGTAGATCAGAAACAGTTGCTGGCCGACTTAGGGGATAGCATCACGCAGGCTTTCGATCAAAATGCACAGCAGGATACCTTTACCGTAGGAAAAATACTGTACCGAAAAATGGATACGCTTTACAACTTTGTGCACCGGGATTCTATTTTTATTCAATCCAACGACCCTGGCCTTATTTTGTACAATTTATCTTTTTCATACCTGGGGCCTGGCAGGGGTAACTACCGGCAACTGTTAAACGCAGCTAATGGAAGGGTGTTTGAATGGATACAGCCTGATGCTAATAACAATCCCCAGGGCGACTGGGAGCCAGTGACACTGCTGGTTACACCTAAAAAATTACAGGTATTTACGGTGGCGGCACAGTATGTCTTACGCCCAAAAACCAGGTTCTCTTCAGAACTTGCCATGAGCAATTATGACGTGAACCTTCTTTCTTCTAAGGATAAAGGAAACGACAATGGCTTTGCCGCAAAATTTGGTTTGCAAAATGATGATCTTAAAATAAAACTGGGTGCAAGGAAATTATCTTTACAAACTACTTTGGGTTACGAGTTTGTGCAAAGCCGCTTTAAACCCCTGGAACGTTTGCGAAATGTAGAGTTTTTGAGAGACTGGAGCTTGCCTTACGAAACAGCACCGGCGGACGAACACTTAAGCAATGCAGGACTTAAACTTATAGACCTGAGGGGAAATAGCCTAAAGTATGAGATAGTGAATTACAGGCGAAGTGACGACTTTGATGGATGGATGCACCGCTTGCAGCAATATTCCGTTTACAACGGTTGGCGCTTTGATAATTATGTGCACCTAAGTGTGATAGACGATGCTTTCAATAGTGGAAGTTTTTTCAGACCAGGCATAGATATCAAAAAAGAACTGAAGAAATTTAGGCAGATGGAAACTGGTTTCAAATATACCGGCGAGCACAATAAGATCAGTAATAAATTGACGGATACATTAACGGCTCAAAGTTTTGCTTTTAATATTTATGAATGGTACCTGCGCTCCAACCAACAAAAGTTGAACAAATGGGGCGTATCTTATTACAGGCGCAACGACTTGCTGCCACAGGGTACCACACTAAAAGAAGCAGACAAGAGTAACAACTACAATCTATTTGCAGAGTTGATGAAGAACGAGAAACACCAGGCAAGGTTCACCGTTACTTTTAGGGACCTGCAGGTAGAGGCTCCATTGCTAAGCCGGCAGAAGGCAGACCAAAGCATCCTTAGCCGTACGGAATATTATGTGAATGAATGGAAGGGTTTTTTAATAGGGAATGTTTTGTATGAACTTGGCAGCGGCCAGGAGCAGAAGCGTGAATTTTCGTACGTGGAAGTACCCGCTGGCCAGGGCTTTTACACCTGGATAGATTACAATGGCAACGCTATAGCAGAACTAAACGAATTTGAAGAAGCCCTGTTCCAGGATCAGAAAAAATACATCAGGGTTTTTTCTCCCTCTAACCAATATGTAAAAGCAAATTACCTGCAGTTCAATTACAGTTTCAGCCTCGATCCCAAAGCGATCATCAATGCCGCTGCAGCCACAAATGGCTGGCGCAAAATTTTAAAAAATACTTCTACCAGTTCTGCATTGCAGGTGAGTAAAAAAGCATTGAGCGATGGGAATTTTCTTTTCAACCCATTTGATAAAAAACTGGAAGACACTTCCCTGATCACATTGAGTTCCTTTATATCCAATACATTTTTTTACAATCGTACAAGTACCCGCTGGGGATTGGAATTTACCCACAGCCAGTCTTCAGGCAAATCTTTATTAGCCTACGGTTTCGAAAGCCGAAGACTCGATAATCTCTCGGGCAAAATAAGGGTAAATTTAAAACGCAATATTGTAGGAAACTTAAGCGCCCGCAAAGTAACAACGGAGTTGAATACCAGTTCTGCCAAATTCGACAACCGCAATTATGACATCATCAATTATTACCTGGAGCCAAATATTTCTTATATCTACCGTTCCAATTTAAGAGCTACCCTTGGCTATACCAAGTCTTTCAGGCAAAACAGTATAGACTCCATGGAAAGATCCAACAACAACGCCATCAAGGCAGAAGTAAAATACAACACCCTGGCCAACAGCAGCATTGTTGCTAAGTTTACCTACGACCAAATATCTTTTAACGCATACCCTGGCGCCGCCAATACTACGGTTGGTTATATTTTGCTGGATGGACTGCTGCCGGGTAAAAACTTTTTGTGGAACCTGGAATTTACCAAACGCATCGCCGGCAATATAGAGATGAGTTTAAATTACGAAGGACGCAAACCCGGGGTTGCGCAAACAGTTCACATCGGCAGGGCATCTATCAGAGCCTTATTTTAACCCGCACTTTTTTCAGTCATCAATTCATGATTGCGCCCGGCAGTAAAATCGTAAGTGCATTTAAAGGATCGGAAAATCGTTGGCTTCATTTGCGCCCCTGCAGCCAGGCATAAAAAAATAGGGCTGAACAATCGTTCAGCCCTATCGGTAAAAATCATCATTTAATTTTAAAGTACCAGTACAGTCGCTGAGGCCAACTTCTTACTATTCTTATCACTCAACACTACGTTGTAAGTTCCCTTGCCATGGTTTCTTACATCTACATTCATTCTTTGATAAGAGCTAGTGATGCCAAATCTTTTCGTCATTATTCTTGCACCTCTTGAGTCAAATACTGAAATGGTATTTTCTGTTGGCGCTGCATTGTAATAACTCACCTGGAACTGCCCTTTGTTTGGGTTAGGATAAATAAATATCCTGGCAGTAGCGGAATCTGCAATGGTCAATGCCGATGAAGTATTGCTACAACCGGCACTGTTGGTAACCTGCACGGTGTAGGCTCCAACTCCATCAATATTTACAGGTATGGTAGCGTTGTTTGCTCCGGATACAACAGTTCCATTTTTGAACCACGTAAAACTTACCGGTACCGAAGTGGTAGCAGAAATACTGGTTGTAATACCCGGGAATAATCTTGTATATGGCGCTGCTGCCAGGCTTACGGTTGGTTTAGGTGTGACTGTTACCGCAGTTGCGGCAGAAGCTGCACTGCAGCCATTGGCATTGGTAACAGTAACTGAATGATTTCCTGAAGTAGCAACGTTGATGCTTTGGGTGGTAGCGCCATTGCTCCAGGCAAAGGAAGTTCCGGCCGAAGCGGTGAGCGTAACCGAGCCTCCTTCGCAGAAACTGGTGGCCCCTGCTGCTGTAATGGTTGCTACAGGCAATGCGTTTACAGTAACAACAGTGGCTGCAGAAGTATTGATACATGCATTACCCTGGTTAACATTAACGCTGTAGGAACCGGCTGTGCTTACCGTAATAGCTCGTGTGGTGGCACCATTGCTCCATAAGTATGAGTTGCCTGCGGTAGCTGTAAGTGTCACGCTGCCGCCCTGGCAAAACGTGGTTGAGCTTCCAGCTGTAACGCTGATGGTGGGCAAAGGATTTACGGTTACTGCAGTTGCATTGGAGGAACTAATGCAACCATTGCCCTGGTCTACGCTAACACTATAGTTGCCAGAAGCAGTTACTGTAATAGCCTGTGTGTTGGCGCCATTGCTCCAGGTGTAGCCGTTACCGGCGCTGCTTGTTAGTACTACATTTCCTCCCTGGCAAAATACTACAGGGCCGTTGGCTGTAATTGAAGGTGCCGGGGCAGACGTAATGGTTAAGACCACTGCAGTCCTGTCTGCACTTTCACAACCTGTGTTAGTATTACGGCTGGCCGCATAATAGGTAATGGTACCTATGCTGTTCAAGGCAGGGTTGGTTACCACGCTGCCATTGGCTGCGGCGTTGTACCATACTACCACATGTCCTGCAGGTACTGTTGCTGCTGCGGTGAGCGTTGGTATTGCGTTGGGTGTACAATGGGTTTGCGATTGGTTACCGCCTGACACCGGCGCTGCTGTACCTGTGCTATTAACTGTAATGGCAAGGGTAGCAGTACCTGATTGGCATGTACCTGAACTTGCAAACACTGTTACATTTCCGCTGGAACTACCTGCCGGGAAACTAACCAGCATAGAGGAACTGCCCTGCCCGCTGCTTATACTTGCGCCCGATGGGACCGTCCAGGTATAAGACGTTGCACCGGCCACGGCTGCCACGCTGTAAGAAATGTTTGCAGACGCACCGCAAATAACAGTTTGTCCGGTTATAGAACCTACGGCAGCAATGCCCACACCCGGAACTACCCGGCTGATGGCTACGCTCCTTTCACTCCTGGCGCCAGTTGCGTTATTTTTAGCGATGATATTGAACCATTCTGTGACACCAGCCACAAGGCCCGTAGCCGAATAAGTAGTACCCGTGAGGTTGCTCCCTATAACCACCCATTCTCCGGTAGCTTTGTTTAGTTTAGAAAGATCGTAGTGACTTGCTCCGCTAGCAGCGAGCCAGCTAAAATTTAGCTCACCACCTGCACAGGATCCCGCCGTGGTTGTAAGGCTGGCCGGGATGCCGAGGATGTGAAACTTAGCATCACTCACATCAGTCAAAGAGCCGCTGCTTACCCTTATTAAAGCATTAGAAGTGTTGGAACCTACCGGTGGAACCCAATTAAAACGAGTGGTATTGGGAGAAACAGAGCTGGAAATAGCGTTCCAGGTGGACCCATTATCCAGGGAATATTCAAGTGTTTGTGCACCCACTACGCCAGCGTTGTTCCAGGTAATGGTTTCACTTATACCAGGGTTTAAAAATTCTCCGCCATTTGGGTAGATCATTTCCAGGTAAGGCTGTTCTATTTCCCAGGTTATGGAGTACTGTTGTGGGCCTACCGGTACAGCAGCACCAGACACTTGCAAAGTGTAAAGACCAGCGGTAGGATTGTCAATTACAACCTGTTCAATATTGCTTACATTATCTACTCCTCTCACGGCTGCAACATCAGGGTTTAACGGGTCTAAAATAAAAGGCAGTGTGGTAGTTGTAGCATTTAACACAGCCAGGTCCAGGTTATTTACCAATGCAGGGTTAGCGTTGGCAGCACCTGCGGGATCATTCCAGGTTATCATAACCCTTAGGCGGGCCGCAGAAGCCGGCACCGTTATGTTTATATTATTGATGTTGCCGGTATTAATAGTATTTACTGCATACCTGTTTTGTTCCAGTATTCTTACGGCGGAAAGAGCGTTTAACCTGCCATAGCCGAAGCGGTAATCCGGCCCGGCATTGCCAAGGTCTTGTGCTGTATTTAAAACGGTGTTTTTGATAAGAGCAGAAATCGGATCAGCCCCCGCATTTAACTGGCGGTAGCGCTCCACCAGCAAGGCAATAGAACCGGCTACTCCAGGCGTAGCCATAGAAGTTCCGGAAAAAGTTGCATAACCATTATTTACAACTGTAGAAAATACGTTTGTACCCATAGATACGATCTCAGGCTTTACCCTTCCATCTGCCACCGGGCCGTTACTGCTGCTGCCCGAAAGTGCTTCTGTAGTGGTAATATTTCCCACAAGTATATTATTTTTAGCCGATTTGCCACTTCCCGTAATGGTTGACCACCCACCGGAGCAGGAAGTTTGAGAATTGCCGGATGAATGTACATGAAGGTGATTGGGATTATTGTTCATGTTAATATCCGTATTGCGGCTGGTAGTAGAATATGCTACAGAAGAGCCGGTTATTCCGCAGGTAGCAGTGCCTCCGTAAGAATGCGAACTCACAGATAAATTTTGATTCGGAATTGCGCTGGCCTGCTCCACAGCAATGTTTCCATTAAAATTCCACGAAAATATTTTAGCCTTTGGCGCCATTCCTCTGGCCATCGGGTTGATGATACCTGCACCTCCAAGGGTCCCTGCACAATGCGAGGCATGATCTACGGGCGAACCGGCTTCCATGATAACAAGACGGTCGGCGATCGGTGTAAAATCAAGGTGATCATCTACCTCGTCTCCATCCCAAATGCCAATATTTATCCCAGTCCCTTTTAAATTCCTAACACCTTCGTTCAACACGTTTACACGGTGCATGCTTCTGCCCGGAAGGTTTTCCAAAACATTGGGAGGGTCTATTGGCTCCACCCATTGCACAAAGGGCTGAGCTATTAATTGCTGCACATTTTGCTGAGGAATGCGGAGTGTAAAACTTCGAAACATCGGCATGTCTTCAATAACTTTTACAGCTAATGTTTTAAAAGTAGCATCCAGATCAGCTATGCTTAGTTTAGCGTAGGTAGTTACTGTAAGGTCAACTGTGCCAACTGCTTTTACAGCATGTGCAGGAAAGTTTCCTTTCATCAGCTGAGGTACCGTTTTTTGTGCGGGGCTTAGCTGTATTACACTCCGGATGTTATTTGAGTGCAGTACATCCGCATCAAAATTTTGAGAGATAATAGCTATGAAAGCATTGTTTGGTAAGTAGTCTCCTAAAACAATGCCGGCTGTTTTTAAAACGGCCTTTTCATTAGTAGTTGGGAGATTTACAAATTGTAAAACAACAAAATGTTTGTTGCTAAAACGGCTGTTGGTTAAAACAGCAGATGCCTTACTAATGGCACCACTATTTTTAGCAGGAACAAATTTTCCTGAATTTAAATAGATGCTGTAGTCCTTGTTGTTTTGTGCCAACAACAATACGGGGGTAAGGATAAACAAAGCCACGAAAAGAAATGCAGGTAAAATTATTTTCATATGAATTTTTTAAATTCCTGAAAGATAATGAAAAAACAGTCCTGGGTTTCAAAACCCATATATTAAGTAATTCTCGTTTAGCCCTCCATGATTATAAAGCAATAAACATTTTTTTTGTTGAACGAATAAAGGC
Organism: Chitinophagales bacterium; assembly: GCA_038257335.1. GTDB lineage: Bacteria > Bacteroidota > Bacteroidia > Chitinophagales > Chitinophagaceae > Ferruginibacter. The sequence goes on from JBBSJJ010000008.1 coordinate 55,281, forward strand.
TGAAGTAAAGAATTGCCTACCTTAACAAAATGAAACATTTCAAGTTTTATTCAAAAAAAGATATTTTATCGCTTACCAAAGTGAGGCGGTACGAAACCAGGCTGGGAGAGCGGTTGCAATATTTAAAGGAAGGTGCCGACTGGCCGGAAGGTTTACAACAGTCGTCTGCCAGGTATGTGCTGGTGGGAGTGCCAGAAGACATTGGCGTAAAAGCAAACCTGGGAACAGGCGGTGCTGATACGAACTGGATACCTTTTCTAAATGATTTTTTAAACATTCAAAGCAATGATTTTTTTACCGGGGAAAACTTGTTACTGCTGGGGCATTTTGATTTTGGAGATTTAAAATATCTTATAGAAAACAATGCCTATAGCCCCGATGAATTAATTGATGCCTACCGGCACGCAGTAATAGCCATTGATGAAGAAGTAGAAGCCATCGTTAAGGTAATAGCTGCCAGCAATAAAATCCCTATAGTAATCGGTGGAGGCCACAATAATTCCTATCCTGTTATTAAAGGAGTAAGTAAGGGGATGTTCAAGGCCGGGCTGCTTCCGCTAGCCCAAATCAATTGTATCAACCTTGATACGCATGCCAATTTTAAACACATGGAGGGACGACATAGCGGCAATGCTTTTAGGTATGCAGAAGCAGATGGATACCTGGGTAAATGTGCGTTAATTGCCTTGCACGAAAATCATATTTCACAAAATGTGCTCACCGAAATTCATGCAAATCCTTTCGTGCAATACTCTACTTACGAGGATATCTTTATTCATGAAAGAACCAATTTTATTCAGGCCGTAGCCCACGCCACTGGCTTTACAGAAGATAGTTTTACAGGTATTGAAATAGACCTGGATGCCATTGAATATGCATTGGCCAATGCATGCACACCGAGCGGCATATCAGTATTACAAGCCAGGCAATTTATAGACTTTACTGCTACCGATGCAAAAGTAGCCTACCTGCACATTTGCGAAGGTGCCAGCCAAATGGCTGATGGCACAAGAGAGGAGAATACAGGCAAACTGATTAGTTACCTGGTATGCGATTTTGTGAAGGCAAATACAACACAAACTTAATATTGCCTGCAACTATGAAATTAAAAAGAGGCTGTCTCAAAAGGCGAGGCATTTCACACCAAGACCGCAAAGAAATTCAAAGTGTACAAAGAATTTGTTTGATAAGCCATCGTTGTTTCTTTGCCTCCTTTGGTTCGTTGTGTGAAACTTTTTATTTTGAGACAACCCCTTTTTTTCGATCTTAATTTTATTACTCGGTGGGTGTGAGATACTGAGCATAAGCATAGCCTTCTTCACCATCTTTGGTACGCACCATCCACCATTGCTCGTTGCTGCGACTCACCAGTGTGATCACTTCACCATGTGCAGCTTTGCCTACAATGGGTTGGTCGGTACCCGGACCCTTGCGAATGTTCAGGTTGCTACTTTCTGTAGTTACTTTTACCTGGGTTACAGATGCATCATGGCTCACTTTTACATTGAGCACAAGGTCGCCTGCCAGGTAATTAGGATCTGCTTTGCCATAAATATCCCACAACTGATCTTTTACAGCAGCATTGGGGGCAGTGCCATCAATGTACAGAACGCCATCCTGCTCTCTTACTTCAAGATCGTTGATGCCCGAAGCTGTTGCAGCATCGGTTAATTCTTTGTATTTATCTTGTAATGCCATGACAATAATTTTTTAGTTGATTATTTAATTTTCAATCCTGATGCATCTACTCTTCTGGGTCTCAAACCATCGAGTGCCATCTTAAGTGTTTTCCAGCGGGCTGCTGTTATTGCACCAGTTACAGAAATTACACCATCCGAAACAGAAGCATTTACTTCAGAAAAATCTTTGGTGGCATCCCTTACTGCATTGCTCAATGGATCGTCGGCAGTAATTTGAACGGGCGCCGCTGGCGGTGCAGGCAACGTAGTGTTGTCTTGCACAGACTTTACCCCTTTTACTGCTTTTACTTTTGCATCCATAGCGGTTTTTGCGGCCTCATCCGGAACTTCACCGCTCAGGGTGGCTACACCCTCATTTACCATGACCATAACGCCAGACGTGGCGGGGGTTTCTTTTAGACTTTTTTCAACAGATGCTTTGATGTCTGCATCTTTTGGTTTGCAACCTGTAAAGGCCAATGTTGCCAACAGGACCAATGCCGGCAGTAATCTCAAAATTTTCATGGTGTTTTGTTTTTGGTGAATTAATAAATGATGGAATTATGGAAAAACAAGATAAACCTATTTTTTGTTTTTTACAGGCACTCAGGTCTTTCCCCTTTTATTTTTCTTGTTTACTGTGCATCATATGAAATAAATTAGTTTCTACACCATAAATCAAACACCATAAATCAAACACCATAAATCAAACACCA
>JBBSJJ010000009.1:0-53816 GCA_038257335.1 Chitinophagales bacterium
GCCTGACAGGAAATGGGCCGACATTCCTTATCATTATTTAATTGCACCGGATGGCACGGTTTACGAAGGGCGAAACCCACACACCGTTGGCGAGACCAATACTGAGTACGACCCAACCGGGCATTTACTCATTAGTTTTTTAGGAAATTACAACCAGCAAGAGCTTAATCCAAACCTTCTGAATACCCTCACAAGGCTAATTGCCCATTTTTGTTTAAAGTATAATATCTCTCCCGAAACTATTGCTACGCACAGGGACTACAGCAAAAACACCACATGCCCAGGGCCAAATATTTACCCTTATTTTACGAGTGGGGAAGTGGTGAGGGAGGTGAAGAGGATTTTGGGGGAGGTGAAGTAGGGAGATGTAATATTATTTGTGCATTATCTTTCCGGTAAGTAAATAATTTGGTAGGATATAGAAAAATTATTAAAAACATAAGTAAAATATGAACACTATTACATGTGCTGAAAGAGTTAATCAACGTAGAAGCTTTCACCTTCGCTGAAGCCTTTCAATAAAAATTCTTGCCAGAACCTGCACTGATGGTAACATATGCAGAGATAGTATAGAATTAATAGTTTTTAGCCCTCTTTTTCCTTCACACCTCCTTCATCTCTGCTTCGTACCAACTTCGGTAATTGTTTGAGGCATTTTTAGCAGTTGTCGAACGGGTATCGAACAAGACAAATAGAGATAGATGATTAAGCAACCTAACTTCCACTAAACGTCACCCGCAGAGAGCGGTGGATAATCCCATTCATAAAGTTCCTTCTTCGCCGTGGTAGGCACTACCCGCCGTGGCCTCGGTTTCAACGAGCCACATATTTTACTTCTCCAATTAACGAATTACTGTCGCCGTAATAGTCAGTCTGGCTATTAATTGAAGAATCCACTTAATGACTCGTCCGAGGCCATGGCAAGAAGAGTTCCTTGCAATTTGCAGTAGGAGTGGAGGAGCGTTTCCTTAAATTTTATGGAGACTATAAACCATTTGTGTACCACAGTGTTGATAGATAAAGTCATTGAGCAGAACGAATGAGCAGCCCCAGAAATGGTTATATTTACCCAAGATATTTTGGCATAAACCTAACTACCATGGCTACACTCGCAATCATCGCCCAAATTACCGTTGCCTTATCCATAGGATATGTGTGGATATTTCGATTCGATAACATCGTAAAGGAATTTAAGGAATATGGCCTTAGCGATATAACCCGAAATCTTGTGGGTGCTTCCAAAATAGCGCTTTCGGCTTTGTTGGTAGCAGGTATTTTTTATCCGGGTTTGGTTTTAGTTCCCGCCTTGCTCATTGCATTTCTTATGATTGCTGCCCAATATTTTCATTTTAAAGTGGGTAATCCATGGCAGAAGCATATGCCCTCTTTATTTCTTTTACTACTATGTCTTTTCATTGCTGCCGTGGCATATAAACTTTTCTAAAATGGATGTACTCACTGTGCTTATTTTATTATCAAGCATATCTTTTTGGCTTTATGGAATTTCCTATTTTACCTCCCCACATATGAAAGATGAATTCAGGCGTTTTGGGCTCCAAAGACTGGGAGCGCTCACGGTGGCACTGGAATTATTGGGAGCAGCGGGTTTGATGATTGGTTTAAAAGTGCCACTGATCCTATTGATTGCTGCAGGTGGCCTCGGCTTGCTGATGCTCCTGGGCGTAGCTGTTAGAATAAAAATGAAAGACAGTATTTGGATCTCTTTACCAGCCTTGTTTTTTATGTTGCTGAATTTCTACATCTTTTTTAGGTCTTTTCCTGCAGATCTTTAAACGGCAATTTATTTGCATTACATCTTACTGTGTGGGGCTCATGTGTGGGGCTTTATTAGTCATAACAAGAGCGGTGGAGTAAGCTAAGCAGCACCATCCAAACATCATGCGCACAATGGCCACCTTATTTTGTATGAGTAGGTCAACAGCTGGCTTGTGACATTGACCCTCGGCGGAGGAAGGTTTTAATTGCGGATTTTCCATTTCTTTTAAAGACTTTTGCCCTTTATCAATCAGGCAAACAGTGGCAGGCATCCTCAATCTATTTGATTTTAACCAAAAAGTAAATTACAAAAATGAAGTCCTGGCCGGGCTAACCGTAGCCATGACGATGATGCCGGAATCCTTGTCTTTCGCAATCCTGGCCGGGTTCCCGCCGTTGATGGGCTTGTATGCGGCTTTCATCATGGGATTGGTAACCGCCATTTTTGGTGGCAGGCCCGGTTTAATTTCCGGAGGAGCGGGCGCCACGGTCATTGTATTGATTGCCCTCATGAAATCTCATGGACTGGAATATGTTTTTGCAGCCGTTGCAGTGGCCGGCGTGTTTCAAATATTAGTAGGGTTGTTCAAACTGGGGAAATTTATACGCCTTGTGCCACAGCCCGTGATGTATGGGTTCGTAAACGGACTTGCTATTATCATTTTTATGGCGCAGTTTGAACAGTTTCAAACAGTAGTAAACGGGCAATCGGTTTGGCTAAGTGGCTCTGCCTTGTGGACCATGGTCGGCCTGGTAGCCCTAACAATCGCCATCGTTGTTATTTTACCCAGGTTTACAAAAACAATTCCGCCTTCTTTATTGGCCATTGCAGTTGTTTTTGCATTGGTACTCATTTTTAATATTGATACCAAAACTGTAAGCGACATCGCATCGGTGAGCGGTGGTTTGCCACCGTTTCATATTCCGGATATTCCTTTTACGTTGGATGCGCTTTGGATCATCTTGCCGTATGCCGCTATCATGGCGGGAGTGGGGCTCACAGAAGGTTTACTCACCCTAAACCTGGTAGATGAGATAACCCATACAAGAGGCAACAGCAACCGGGAAGCGCTGGCGCAGGGCAGTGCCAACATCCTCAACGGATTTTTCTTTGGCATGGGTGGTTGCCCGATGATCGCTCAAACGCTGGTGAATCTTTCGGCCGGTGCCAGGGCGAGGCTATCGGGTATTGTTGCTGCCGTTAGTATTTTATTAGTAATACTGGTGGGCGGCCCCGTTATAGAACGCTTGCCCATGGCGGCTTTAACGGGAGTGATGATCATGGTGGCCATCGGCACTTTTGAGTGGGCCAGCTTCAGAATCATCAATAAAATGCCAAGGCATGATATATTTATTGGCGTACTGGTAGCTGCCATCACGGTATTGTTGCACAACCTTGCCCTTGCAGTATTGATTGGCGTCATCCTTTCGGCACTGGTGTTTGCCTGGGAAAGCGCCAAGCGTATACGGGCCAAAAAATATACCGATGACCTTGGCGTAAAACATTATGAAATTTATGGCCCATTGTTCTTTGGCTCGGTAACTGCCTTCAACGAAAAGTTTGATGTAAACCACGACCCTGAAGAAGTGATCATCGATTTTAAAGATTGCCGTGTGGCAGATATGAGCGGCATTGATGCGCTGAACAAACTAACCCAACGTTACAAAGACGCAGGTAAGAAACTGCACCTGCGGCACCTCAGCGAAGATTGCAAAAAACTCTTGACAGATGCTGCGTCGGTAATTGATGTAAATATTATGGAAGATCCTGGGTATAGGGTGGCGAAGGACTGAGCGATGCTGTTGTTATTATAGGCTCGGTTCCTGTTGATTTATCCTCGTGATGCGTATCGTTTTTAGTAGGTTTAATTTCCAGGAATTCATTTACGACAGGATAAAAACAGGTGAGGCATTTCCGTTTCCGGAAAATGTCCGGATTGATTGATGCCCTGAACCGGTCCATTTAAAACGTCACAATAAGTTGGGCTTTGTCATTAGTTCCCACAGATAATTTTACCATCACCGGATCAACGTAAGATGCCCCTTTACCGATTGTAATTCTTCACCTGCAAGTTGATAATTACAGATCCATACAAAAGCTGCTGTATTTTGTGGGGTTCTGTTAAAGTTGCCATCCCAGCCATTATTAATATCCGATGTTTCAAATATTTTCTGCCCATAGCGGTTGTAAATCATTAGCCGAAATTGGACGAGCCTACCAAATACCACAGGCTTAAATACATCATTGCGCCCATCTTTATTCGGGGTAAAGCTGTTAGGAAAATAAATATTTACTAGACATTCTTTTGATAAAATGTTAAGTGTATCGGTTCCTGTACAGCCATTTTGATCCTTTACTTTTAGCCAATAAATGCCGGGTTGTTGTATGCTGAGAGTAGGCAATGATGAGCCGTTACTCCAAAAATAATTTTGAAAAGTACTTGTGGGCGTAATGGAAATTTCATCATAACTACAAATGCCGGCAGACTTAAATGGTAAAAAACCAGCAGGTGAGGGGTAGAGCGTATTGACGAGGACCGTATCTGTTTTATAGCAACCAAAATTGTCATGAACCTTCACCCAATACATACCTGTCGTTGTTACAGTAATGCCAGGGCTATTGGTGCCTGTGTTCCATAAATAGCTGTTATATCCGGGTGCTGCTGTTAATTGTTTGCTCTCATTAATACAAATTCCTGTAGTTTTTGGTAAACCGGTAACAGGTAGCGGAATAATGCCTGTTATGCGGACGCTATCTGAAGAACGACAGTTATTGACATCCGTAGCAACGACATAGTATAAGCCTGCGCTCTTCACATGAATAATAGCATTACCCTGAGCGCCCGTACTCCATACATAATTTATAAAGCCAGTTCCTGCATTCAATTGCAGGCTATCACCGGAGCAAAGTTTTGTATCTGCGCCGAGGTTTATAATGGTTTGCATATTTACATTTATCAATACAGAGTCTTTTACCTGGCAACCATTAGGTTTAATGGCTGTAACATAATAGTAAGTTGTGTTTACAGGAAAAGCTGTGAGCACTCGGGGACTGCTAACGATTGCATTGTTCAGCGGCCACCAGGTGTAATTGCTAAAACCGGCGGGGGCTTGAAGCGTGGCCGTATCCGCCCGGCAGATAGCGATATCATTGCCAAGGTCAAAAGGTAGAAATGTATCCGGAGAAATTAAAATAGAGTCAGCATAAACATCGCCGCATGAATCCGTGACCTGTACATAAAACAACCCTGTTGTTGCAGCTGTGAATTGCTGACCATTAGAGCCATCCTGCCAAACATACTTTTTAAAACCAGTACCTGCATCCAGTGATAGAGCCACTGCAGCACAAAACACCGTGTCGGCACCCAGGGTAAGCGTAATGGCCCGCCGGTAATTACTAATACGGATCGTGTCTGAAAAATAATTTCCGCAAATATCAGTAACCGTAACATGATAAATGCCGGCAGTTGTTGTTATAAAGGTTTCTGCTGTTGAGCCATTTTGCCAGAGGTAACTTTCAAAACCAGGACCGGCATTTAATTTAACAGCACTGCTGCTACAAAAGCTGGTATCAGTGCCCAAATCCAGGGTTGTTCCCGACCCGCTTACAGTCACTTCTATACTATCTGTAAAACTATTATTGCAGGAATCGGTTACCGTTACATAATATAAACCTGCTAATGTTACCAGGAAAGTAGAATCGGTAGAACCATTTTGCCAGCTATAACTTTTAAAACCTTTTTTGGCATTAAGTAAAAGACTGGCATTGGGGCAAAGCATGGTATCATTGCCAAGGTTAAGCAGGGGAGCCTCGTTTAGCACATGTATCCACAAAGAGTCGATAAAAGGGGTACAGTTACTCACCATCCGGGCCTTCAATAAAAACACGCCGGGATTTAGAAATCTTAATTCAATACTGCTGTCAGATTGGTTTGTGAGTTGAACATTGGACGTATTAAATATCCATTGCACCGGCGCAAGGCAACCCATATTCCTGTTGGCGATAAAAGTATAGGAAGCATTCCTGTTACAAATAGTGTCGTTACCGGTTACTTTTAAAAAATTACAGCCGGGAACCGAAGCGCATAACAGTTGGCTCGTGGCCAGGTATTGTTGTTGCACGGAGTGAATAGGGATCCTTAATACAATACCGCTATCGGATACGGGCACGGTGAGATTCTGTTCAATAATTGGAGTATTTGTTTGCAGGGTGTAAAACATTGTGTCGCTGCTGCATATACCCAAGTTGCCGCTTGAATCATATTTGTTGACCAGCATGATACCCTGTGGTGCGTAGCTTGTTTCGTAAGAGCCCACCTCAAACATTTGTTGGCGGGAGTCCAGGGCAGCTGCAATGCTAGAAACATATTGGGTAATAGGTCGTTTTTTAGACAGCTTTATATTAAAATCCTTATCAAGTTTTCCATTGATGTGGTACATGCCTGAAGGCGTCCAGTCCCTGCCGTAAAAATGAATATCTCCATTGCTATATTGTGTAAAATTTAGGGTGCTGGGAGAGTATAGTACATTCGTTTTCATCACGACAGAAGAAACTAAATGCCCGTCTGTATCCAGCTTCATTATAAAGGGGTATACATCTACAACACCATTATCATTTCTTATCGTACCACCGAGGTATAACTGGTTATTAAAAAAACTCATCAGCCTGTCAGTCCGCATGTTCAGTTGTTGGTTCGTATATTTTTTTGCCCATACAAGGCTGCCCGAATTTTCATCAATTTTAAGAATCATGAAAGCACTGTAGCTATTGTAGCCGTTGCGACACGACATATATACATGGCCATTGTGCAGTTCCAGTTGGGATGTCTCAACAAAATTTAAATACCCGGGATCTGTTAAAAGGTATCTTTTCGTCCAGATCACATTGCCTGCAGGATCAATTTTGGTTAAAAATTGCCGTTGCTGTGCTGCTGGGAAAAAACCTGTTACATCCTTGTAATTAAAAAATATGCTGCCATCGCTGCCTTCCACAACCGCACCTAAACCGAGTTCGTTTGCGAAATTATTAGTATTGGTTGCTCTCAGGGATTTAATCCATATAAGGTTGAGATCCATATCTGCCTTCGCAATAAAAACAGACGTGTAAGCCACCGAGTCAATACTGTATCCAAATAAAAGCAGGTGATTGTCCCTGGTTTTATAGATGCGTGAATAATTGCGTTCGCCTACGACAAATTTTTTCTGGTTAATCACCTGGCCGTCCTGATTTATTTCTGCGATAAAGCTGTTTTGAGTACTGGTTTCATAATCCGTTATTACGTTATGCCCCGAGATAAAAATGCGGTCACTTATAGTTACAACTCCAGAGGACCCTGCAAACTGGTCGTATGTTCTGTATAATTTTTGGAAACTACTAAGGCAACTATCTGATACCGGTAATATCGGGCATTTGATCTGCCTGCAGAAAACAGTGGTATCAATTCCATTTCCGGCAGCTGTTATGGTGAAATTGTAAGCACTAAGTGAATGAATGTTGCTATAACTATGATTTGCTGAAAGAAGCGGAACAAATAACCGGGTTACACTAAAATCTCTTTGCTGACTGCTGATGCAGGACGGAGGTAACAGCACACTATCAGCTTTAAGCTGGACAATTTTTGTTCCTCCAAGAAAGTTTTTAATACCCATAAAACTGTAGCCTGCATCCCAGGTTTTAGCGGTGGCAGCCAGTGTAATGCTGTCGGTTAACTGGTAAGTTGCGGAACGCCTCACAGTTGTGACCGCATCATAACTTTGTCCAAGCTGAATCATGTGCAATTTATCCGACCGGGGGCTTGTGGTAAAACTAATCAGATCACCGTATGCATTAATAGTCGTGCGACTTAGTGAGTCTGGAATGAGGCCCAGTGTGGTAACAGTTTCTATAGACTGCATTATGGAGCCCTGGTTTACATTAATACGCACGAGTTGATAAGGATTAGTTCCTTCCGAACGAATGCCGGAAAAATAGCTGTATTGTGTATATTGCTCGTAATCATGCAGTATATAATGACTATTGGTTGTTGGCCCACCCAATTTGTAGCTCCATTCAATTTGCGTAGGATTTCCCGGCCGGTAATACCTGTTGTAGTAAAAATTAGCAACTTTATAGCCGGAATCTATTGAATTAGTGGCGATCAATTGACTACCAGCATAAGAAGTGACGGCGACTAATTTTGTACCAGGTTTAGTACGAAGCGTACGTTGCCAATTGATATTTCCTTCAGGATTGATCATACCATAAATGATAGAACTATCGCTTTCTGCGGCGAAAAAAATATTATTATTTACGTCAGGATAGACTTTTGCATTGTAGATATTACCGCCTGCGGCAATATTTTCATATCCTTTTTGCCAGATGATTTCACCGGCCGAAGAAAGCTTTGAGAAAAATAAAATGCTTTGCTGCGATAACTTGTTGCGGGCTACACCTGTTACCAACAGGTCCTGGTTTTTAAGTTCCCTGTAATCTTTGAGTTGTTCATCAAAGTTACTGGTGCCATAATTTTTTTGCCATAGCACTTGGCCATTCTTGTCTTGTTTAATGAGTAAGGCCTGTGTATCGGAAGCGGAAACAATATAACCTGCGGATAAGATTCCCTGATCTTTTACAGACCTGGTTTTTGCTATGCTCATGTGAGCCTGGCCGTTTCCTATATGTTGATAATAAAGAGGAGTTCTACAGGTGTCATAGTTGCTGACCGTTTGTGATGCGGCAGCTAAATCCAGGATTATTAAACACAGGGATAAAAAAAATCTCATCAGGTTTTGGTTCTGGGCTAGACAAATATAGTGTAAGTCTATAAAGAAAAAACAAATGTGGTTTTGGATACAAGTCATTCGATCTAAAAAGCGCTAATCATTAAACAACCCCACGGAAAACCTACAGAAGATTAATCTTATGAATTAAGCTGCATAAAATTATCATGTTTCCCAAGTCTAATTTATCGAACATTTTACCTTATAATTAATATTATGTTAAACAGGCGCACAGCGTAACACTCCTTTTTCAACTTTGAGTGAACTCACTAAAAGCAGTTTACACAAACAACTCCCCCAACTTTTTCGTCACAACCACATCCCCGGCCGGCTGCTTATAAAAATAAATCATCGCTTTGGCTACCTGCTCCCCGCTGATGCTGCGGTATTTTTTTACGAATGGCAGGATCTTGCCGAGCGCATTAATTATGGTGGCGCCCATCTTTTCGCCCATGCGTTCGTCATCCCGGTCGCCTTCCAACACGCTGGGTTGAATGATGATGATTTTGTCGAAGTCAAGTTTTTTGACGGCATCTTCCAGCTGGCCTTTTATTTTAGTATAAAATAGCATGGAGCTGGCATCTGCCGAGGCGGAAGAAATCAATACATAAGCCGGAACTTTATTTTCGCTGGCAGCCTGTGCAAATTGATATTGGTAAGTAAAATCAACTGTAAACTGTTTGTCTTTACTGCCGGCCTGTTTGAGCGTGGTGCCCAGGCAGGAAAACAATACATCTCCGGTTACCTGGCTCTTTACAGCAGCAAGCTCATCAAAATTTATGATATGTTCTTCCAGCTTAGGGTGCCTGATACCCGTAGCTTTTCGAACAAATATTTTTACGATCGCAAACGTTTCGTCGGCCAGTAATTGCTGCAATAATTTATTGCCCACCAAACCCGTAGCACCTATGATAATGGCTGTCTTGTTCATCAATTAAAATGTTTCCTGTAAGATAAATGTTTTAGAATGGATTTGGTGAAGACGAACCCCGGGCGGATTTTTTCAAACATTCTGAAAGACCTGCATTTTAAAAAAGAGCTCCACATTTCTTTCTCCCTTTCATTGCTTAAATTAGCACAAAAGCACAATAGAAAAAGTTATGAGAAATTTTAAAAAAACACTATTTGCCCCCCTGCTACTGGCGGGCTTTGTAAGCCTGGCGCAGGGAAACCGCACTGCTGGCACAGAAATGAAAAACCCTGTGGTGGAAGCAATCGTAAAGGAAGCTACCGAAAACTCCCAGTTAGAAAAATTGGCGCATGAGCTGATGGATGGCATCGGGCCAAGACTGGTGGGTACACCCGAAATGCAACAAGCCGGCGATTGGGCCCTGGCTAAATATAAAGATTGGGGAATTGATGCACGCAACGAAAAATGGGGCGAATGGCGTGGGTGGCAAAGAGGCATTTCGCATATAGATATGACTTACCCAAGAATAAAATCTTTGGAAGGTATGCAACTGGCCTGGAGCCCTGGCACCAACGGCAAAACTTTGGAAGCCGAAGTGATCGTACTGCCCTATTTTGAAGATTCCGTTTCTTTTGCAAAATGGTTGCCTGCTGCCAAAGGCAAAATAGTTTTTACATCTATGAATCAACCTACCGGCCGGCCAGATTATAACTGGGAAGAATTTGGCACCAAAGAATCTTTTGACAAAATGAAAAAAGACAGAGAGGTTATCACCAGTTCCTGGGCAAAGCGCATCAGCAACACTGGCTACAGCGCACGCACGCTGCCGCTTGCTTTAGAAAAAGCGGGTGCCGTGGCTGTTGTTACCAGCAATTGGTCAAGAGGTTTTGGTGTAAATAAAATTTTTGGTGCTTATACCAAAACGATTCCTTCGATAGATATTTCCCTGGAAGACTATGGCTTGTTGTATCGCCTGGCTTCGGCGGGCAGCAGACCCCGCATGAGTCTGAAAATAGATGCTAAAAACATGGCCCCTGCCGCAGCATTTAATATTGTTGGAGAAATTAAGGGAACAGAAAAACCGGAAGAATATGTGATGCTCTCTGCCCATTTTGATTCCTGGGATGGTGGCACGGGTGCTACAGACAATGGCACGGGAACAATTGTAATGATGGAAGCCATGCGCATTCTCAAAAAAATATATCCGAACCCCAAGCGTACTATTTTGGTGGGGCACTGGGGAAGCGAAGAGCAGGGCTTGAACGGCTCCCGTGCCTTTGTAGAAGATCACCCGGAAATTGTGAACAATATCCAGGCGCTCTTTAACCAGGATAATGGAACTGGTCGTGTGGTAAATATTGCGGGCCAGGGTTTTCTACATGCATACGATTACATCGGTCGCTGGCTTACTGCTGTGCCTGCTGATGTCCGCAAAAATATTGAAACCAGTTTCCCGGGTGCGCCAGGGGCCGGCGGCTCTGATTTTGCATCTTTTGTGGCTGCGGGTGCACCTGCGTTTTCGTTGAGTTCTAACAGTTGGTTGTATGGTTCTTACACCTGGCACACTAACAGGGATACTTATGACAAGATTGTGTTTGATGATGTGCGCAACAATGCTATACTGGCTGCAGTACTCGTTTACATGGCCTGCGAAGATCCCGCTAAAACATCCCGTGAGAAAATCAAGCTTCCAATCAACACCAGAACCGGAGAACCTGGTGCATGGCCTGAGCAAAGAAAGCCCACCCGTAAAGGCGGTATGGATTAGGATTCGTTGATGTTACAAAATATAATTTTACCTAAAAAAAATAAAATGCGAAAACTGAATCATCTATTTATTTTATCTAATGGCCGGGTAGCCGCTATCGATAAAAAACAAGGGAATATAATTTGGGAAATAAAACTCAAAGAATATGTAGGAAGTACAATGTCTATGGCCATCGGACAATTAATGGTAGAAGACAACAAAATTTTTGTAGGCGGCTCAGGTATTTTACTTTGCCTGAATGCCAAAGACGGCTCCCTACTTTGGAAGAATGAACTAAAAGGCTGGGGTTATAGTTTTGTAAGCATGGCCGGTGTAAGCAATGAAGCGGCAGCTGCCACAATGGAAGCTGCTGCTGCTGCGGCGGCGGCTTCTTAAGTTATACAGAAGGCAAAAGAATAATAATGATTAAAATAGAAAGCTGCATCCTTTAAAGATGCAGCTTTTCATTTTAAAAATTCTCTAAATATTTACTCCATAGTCTTATAATCTTTAAACAGGTTTACAGGGCTAGCTTCTACCAGTTTCTGGTACATTTTCCAGGAGCCGTTAAAAAAGCTGTTGCCCTTCTTTATTAGTTCTGTCACCTGCAATTCTGCCTCTGCAATCAAACGATCTTCCTGGGCACCTGGCACACTGTTTTTACCCACAACGTTGCCTTTGGCTTCCTGCAAAGTACCATTTACGGTAACCTGCGGCACCTGTCCGTAGCCCTGTTTTTCCTGCACTTTCCCGGTCATGTCTTCCTTAATGGCTTTTATTTCCTCCTTTATTTTTTTGCTCACGCTGCGCAAACTGTCTGCATCATTTTTACTCATGTTAGCATAGCTCGCCTCCACTTTCTTTATCACCTCTTCCGCCTCTGCCAGCCTATCAGAGAGGTCTACGAGTTTCTGACTACTCTTGTCCAGGCGTTCTACATATTTCCTGGTGGCGTCCCTTATACTTTTATCGGTGGGCGCATTGGGATCATCATTCACCGTTATCATTAAACTGTCTTTTAAGTCTTTGCCAAGGCTGATCACTGCTTTGTAAACCCCGGGATCTACGGATAAACCGCCGGGTTCATTTTTGCTGGTGTCCCTTCCACCTCTACCGCCACCGAGGCCTCGCACGCCGGCGCCATCCAGATTCCAATAAACTACGTTGAAACTACTGTCCACCTTGGTTCTGAGCATTCTTACCTGCTTGTTGGCGGCATTATATATTTTAATGATGGCAGTATCCGCCAACTTGTTTTTACCAGTATCTGCGGCCGATCTATTTATTAAAAAAGAAATGGCTGCACCGTTGCTTCTGTTGTCACCTTCATACGTTCCCCAGGTGCTATACTCAATACCTGAAGCATTTTTTATGTTTGCCTGGTAAGCAGGTGCGGCATCAAAAGCAATCAATTTATTGCTAAACTTCATACCCTTGTTGGCAGCAATTTTTCTAAGCGGTCTAATATTATCCAACACATACAACGCCCTTCCAAATGTAGCAATTACAAGGTCAGCTTCTCTTTCCTGTATGGCCAGGTCGTAAGTAGATACGGAGGGATATTTGTTTTTGAATTGTTGAAAATTGCTACCATTGTCAAAACTGATCCATAGGCCCTGTTCAGTGCCTACAAAAATCAAATTTGGTTCTACCGGATCCTGTATCATACTCAGCGCATAGCCTTTTACTTTTTTATCGTCTACCATTCTTGTCCATGTGTTTCCATAGTCTGTAGTACGAAAAATATAGGGTTGAAAATTGGCTCTCCTGTAATCGTTGGCAACCACAAAAGCTTCTCCTGCATTGTGTTTTCCGGCTCTTATCTGGGCTACCCAACTGCCTACCGGCATACCAGGTATTTTGCCCCGAAAATTTGTCCAGGTTTTGCCTGCATCCCTGGTAAGTTGCACATTGCCATCGTCTGTGCCGGCCCATATTACGCCCCGCTCTTTACTGCTTGGCTCAATGCAAATGATGGTGCAAAAATTTTCAGCACCGGTAATATCTATACTGATGCCTCCATTGTTTGTCTGGTCTATTTTGGCGCTATCTGCTGTAGTTAAATCGGGCGAAATTTGCTCCCATGCTGCCCCACTGTTGCTGCTTTTATTTACAAACTGGCTGCCATAGTAAATGGTATTTTTATCAAACGGATCCTGGGCTATGGCTGCATTCCAGTTAAAACGCTGGCGCACTGTGGCAGAAGGATTGGGCGGCTTTATGCGCCAACTTTCGCCGGTGGCAATATTGTACCTGCCCAGGCTCCCACCCTGGCTCATGCTATACACCCAATTTTCATCTGCGGGATGTGGCATCACATCAAAACCATCTCCGCCTCCTACGCCTTGCCAATAAGCATTTTTAAGTCCGCCCCGCATCCAGGTGTATGCTGGTCCATGCCAGCTTCCATTGTCTTGAAGGCCGCCCATAATATTGTAAGGAATTTTATTGTCTACGTTAACGTGATAGAACTGGCCCAGCGGGAGCTTCTCATCAAATGTCCATGTTTTGCCTCTGTCCCGGCTGATGCCGATACCGCCATCATTGCCATCTATTATAAAATTGGGATTAATAGGATTGATGTAAAAAGCATGATGATCGGGGTGAATACCACTGTAAGGTATAATCGTTTTGAAACTTTTGCCGGCGTCTTCACTCACACTAATCATTTGATAAACCAGGTAAACCCTGTTTTCATTTAAAGGATCGCAAGCAATATCCTGGAAATAAAAAGGCCGGTTGTTCACCACTTCTTTGGTACTGTTTACGAGTTCCCATTTCATGCCCCCATCATCTGATTTATACAAACCATTTTTCGTAGATTCTACCAGCGCATACACCCTGTTTGGCTGGCTACGACTAATGGCAAGACCTATCCTACCATAACTGCCATCTGGCAAACCTTCTTCTTTGCCTAATTTTTTAAAGCTGTTGCCGGCATCATATGTTACGTACAAGCCGCTGGTTTTACCGCCGCTGGTAAAACTCCAGGGAGTGCGCCCATGCTGCCACATGTTTACAAATAATTTATTAGGATTGGAGGGATCTATGATCATATCTCCCACGCCGCTGGAGTCATTTGTATGTAAAATTAATTTCCATGAATCGCCACCATCCGTAGTTTTATACACGCCTCTTTCTGCATGCACTCCAAAAGGATTTCCTATAGCGCCCACATAAACAATGTCCGGGTTGGTGGGATGAATGATGATGCGGTGAATGTTTCTTGTTTTTTGCAAACCCATGCTCTTCCAGGTTTTGCCACCATCTAAACTTTTGTAAATGCCTTCTCCAATGTTGATGGAATTGCGGGGATTGCCTTCTCCTGTGCCCGCCCAAACCACACTTGGATTGCTCTGGGTAATGGCTACGGCGCCAATATTCTGAAGCGGTTGTTCGTCAAAAACGGGTGTCCAATTGCCACCGCCATTTTCTGTTTTCCATACGCCGCCGCTGGCCGTACCCAGGTAAATAATATCTGGATTGGTATGCACGGCATCGATACTGGTAACCCGGCCACTCATACCTGCAGGGCCAATACTGCGTGGGATATAATTTTTAAATTGTTTAGCAAGATCAATTGTTTGTGAAAAAGCAATGAGTTGGGCACCCATTGCTGCAATAGCAAAAAATAATTTTCTCATGTTTGTTGGTAATAATTTAAAATGGAATATCAGCAATAATACTGCAACTACAAAAAATGATTTCGGTTGATTGTTTTTGTTTGACCATTCAGCATAAACAAAAATGAAGGATATAAAAAATGGCCTCCAATTGTGGAGGCCATTGCTATTTTGTAAAATGAAAATTAAACTTCTTCTTCCGGTTCTGCTGCATCTTCGGCAGCATCATTTTCTGCAGCATCATCTGCTACATCGTCCGATGTTGCGGCGGTCTCTGCATCTGAGGCAGTCTCCGCTGGCGTGCTTTCTACAAAATTACCATTTTCATCCAGCACCACTGCCGCTTCCACCAAATCTGTATCTTCTTCCTGCTCGTCTAGCTGTGTGATAGCTGCGATGCTATCGCCATCATCTACCTTAATTAGTTTTACACCCTGTGTTGCACGACCCAGTTCGCTGATCTTATTTACCGCCATACGAATGGTAATGCCAGATACGCAAGTGATCATCAGATCTTCCTGCTCGGTAACATCCAACAACCCTACAAGGCTGCCGGTTTTGCTAGTCACGTTCATGGTTTTTACACCCTTGCCGCCGCGGTTGGTAATGCGGTAGTTTGGTTCGCCTGTTTCCGGATCATCCAGCTTGGTGCGTTTGCCGTAACCTTTTTCACTTACCACCAAAATGGTTTTAGTTTTATCTTCCTTGTTTACGCACACCATGCCTACTACAGCATCGTTGGCATCATCTACTTCAATACCAAATACGCCAATA
The DNA here is from genome assembly GCA_038257335.1 of Chitinophagales bacterium. GTDB lineage: Bacteria > Bacteroidota > Bacteroidia > Chitinophagales > Chitinophagaceae > Ferruginibacter. The sequence continues at coordinate 15,590 of JBBSJJ010000009.1, forward strand.
CCGCCTCTACCCGTGGCCCTTACTTTACTTTCCGGGAAACGAATGGCACGACCACTTTTTACTGCCATCATAACTTCACAGTTGCCGTCTGTCATCCTTGCAGCAATCAACTGATCGCCTTCACGAATGTCAATAGCATTGATACCACTCTGGCGTGGACGGCTGAAATCTTTTAACCTTGATTTGTTGATGATACCATTTTTGGTACACAATACTATGAAGTGATTGCTGACGTATTCCTCGTCTTCAAAATTCTTCACATCTATAATGGCACGTACCTTATCATCGGGCGCTATCTGCACCATGTTCTGCAATGCACGGCCTTTGCTCACACGATCACCTTCGGGTATTTTGTAAACCTGCAGCCAGAAACACCTACCCTTTTCTGTAAAGATCATGAGGGTGTGATGCGTGCTAGCTACAAATAAATGTTCGATAAAATCTTCCTGGCGGGTGCTGCTTCCTTTGGCGCCACGGCCACCACGGCGTTGCTGCCTGTATTCTGTGGCCGATGTTCTTTTAATATAACCCAAATGAGAAATAGTTACCACCACATCTTCTTCTTCAATCAGATCCAACATGTTCATTTCATCATCAGCATACTCTATCATCGATTTTCTTTCGTCACCAAATTTTGCTTTCACTTCCAGCAGTTCTGCTTTGATGATGTCGAACCGCATTCCTTCATTAGCCAAAATCTCTCTTAAACGATCTATCAATTTCATGAGCTCGGCATGCTCCTCTCTTATCTTATCTATCTCCATACCGGTCAAGCGTTGCAAACGCAGTTCCAGTACAGCTTTCGATTGAATTTCGCTCATACCAAAACTGGTCATCAAACCTTCCTGTGCAATATTAGGAGAAGCACTTTCCCGAATAAGTTTGATCACCGCATCCAGGTTGTCCAGCGCAATAATGTAGCCTTCTAAAATATGCGCTCTTTCCAAAGCCTTTCTCAATTCAAAATTGGTACGGCGTACCACTACCACATGCCTGAATTCTACAAACTCAGAAATAAGATCTTTTAAATTAAGAATGCGTGGCCTGCCTTTTACAAGCGCCACGTTGTTGATACCAAATGAAGTTTGCAGTTCAGAATATTTGTACAACTGGTTTACCACTACCTGTGCAATGGTATCTTTTTTCAATTCTACTACTACCCTTGTGCCTTCCTTGTTGTTACTTTCATTGTTTACATCACTTACACCGTCAATGATTTTTTCTTGAATAAGGTCACCAATTTTTTGAGTAAGAGAATCCCGGTTTACCTGATAAGGCACCTGGGTTATGATGATTTTTTCCCTGCCCCTGGCATCAGTTTCAATGGTGGTTTTGCCACGCAATACTACCCTGCCACGGCCGGTATGAAAAGCCTGCTTCACACCTTCAAACCCATAGATGGTGCCACCTGTGGGAAAATCGGGCGCTTTTACATGCTTGATTAATTCATCTATATCAATATCATTATTTTCTATGTAGGCAATACAACCATCAATTACTTCACTCAGGTTGTGGGGCATCATGTTGGTAGCCATACCCACGGCTATACCACTGCTACCATTTACGAGCAACTGCGGAATGCGTGTAGGCAATACCGTTGGTTCCTTCAAAGAGTCATCAAAGTTGAGCTGGTAATCTACCGTGTCCTTATCGATGTCTTCCATCATGGCTTCGGCAAATTTTTCCATGCGCACCTCGGTGTAACGCATAGCTGCCGGTGGATCTCCATCTTCACTACCAAAGTTTCCCTGGCCATCAATCATTTTGTACCTCATGGCCCAATCCTGCGCCATCCTTACCATGGTAAAGTAAATAGAAGCATCACCATGCGGATGGAATTTACCCATTACCTCACCCACAATACGGGCAGATTTTTTATAAGGTTTGTTGCTGGCATTGCCCAATTCGTTCATCCCAAATAATACCCGGCGATGTACAGGTTTGAAACCATCTCTTACATCGGGCAAGGCTCTGCCCACGATTACACTCATAGAGTAATCGATGTAAAAAGTTTTCATTTGTTCCTCTATATTTACCGGAATTATTTTGCCCCGGTTGTTGGGGTTGGTACCTTCTAAATTATCCTGATTTTCCATATTTGTTTATCCTGTGTTACAGGCTTGCGAAAGTAACTGAAATTGCCCGTTTTTCCCGCCCGATTTTGATGTTTTTCCGCTTTATTTTACACATTTTCAAAGGCTTTGTGCACAAGTTTGAAGAATGCAGGTTTTTAAATGAAAAGAACCTTCTATGCAGGGATGTGTTTGCAACGCAAATACCTGCTGCAGGCTCTAAACGAATACTTTACAAGGTTTGCAAAAAGTGACCCTCTCTATTGGGGCGTTGCTGGTTATCGGTTGCAAATCCGTTAACTTGCCCAAAAATTATTGCGTGAAAACAGTCCTTCTCATTGGTGCAGGAAAATCTGCTACGGTACTCATCAATTATCTCCTTAAAGAAGCCGAAATAAATAAGTGGAAATTCATTATTGCAGATGCCAATAAGGAGCAGGTTTTGGCTAAAACCAACAACAGCCGCTTTGCAGAAGTGCTCCAATTAGATATTACCAACGACAAGCAGCGGGAAAAGATTATCCAAAAAGCGCATGTGGTAATTTCTATGATGCCACCGGCTCTTCATTTTTTAGTTGCCAAAGATTGTGTAGAACTTAGGAAACACCTGCTCACCGCCTCTTACCTGGATGAGCAGATGAAAAGCCTGAAAGACGAAATTCACCAACGCAAATTATTATTCCTTTGCGAGATGGGCCTTGACCCTGGCATAGATCATATGAGTGCGATGAAAATTATCCATAGCATCAAGGCAGAGAATGGCATCATCCGTTCTTTTAAGAGCCACTGCGGCGGCTTGGTGGCACCGGAAAGCGACAACAATCCATGGCACTATAAAATAAGCTGGAACCCACGAAACGTGGTGCTGGCCGGCAGTGCCGGTGCAGAATTTAAATTGAATTCGCATAAACATCACCTGGATTACGAAAGACTGTTTGACAACGCTGAAACAGTGAAGGTAGATGGCTTAGATCCTTTGGCGTTTTACCCTAACCGTGACTCCCTCTCCTACATCCCCATTTACAAAATACCAGAAGCCAATACATTTATCAGAACCACTCTACGCTACCCTGCTTTTTTTATTGGGTGGAATGCCATTGTAAATGCTGGTCTCACCAATGATATAGAAAAAATAGATGTTACTGGCTTGACGTTTTCACAATGGTCAGCGCCAGTGTTGACTTTTGTAAACGAAAGCAACCAGCCGCTGTTAGCATACCTCGGCTTATTTGATGACACACCCGTACCTGCTACTGCCACTACTTCTGCAGATATTTTGCAATACCTGCTTGAAACTAAACTAGCCATGTTACCCAGCGATAAAGACATGATTGTAATGTTACACGAATTTGAGTACGAGCTCGATGGTAAACAAAAATATTTGCAAAGTAGCCTCGTTGTAAATGGAGAAGATAACCTGCAAACCGCCATGGCAAAAACGGTAGGCCTGCCCCTGGGCATTGCAGCCAAACTTATTTTAAACGACGAGTTGAAATTAAGGGGCCTTTACATACCCACAGTGCCACAGATTTATGAGCCGGTATTGAAAGAGCTGGAAACTCTGGGAATTAAATTTGCGGAAAAATTGTCGTAGGGAAATAATAAATTATACGTACAAAATATTATTTTTGGAACTCAATAAGAGTTATGGATGCAAAAATTACACTCAGCTTTAATAAATCTGTCATAGATAAGGCAAAAGCTTATGCAGATAAAAACAACATCAGCTTAAGCAGGCTTACTGAGTTTTTATTGAGCAAGGTTACCAGCAACCATTACCAATCTTTAGAAGATTTACCCATTTCAGATTGGGTGAGTAAGGTAGCTGAGGGAGAAGCAATTTATCAAACCAAAGAACGCAAAAGCAAAGATTTAAAAAAGGAATATTTTAAATCTAAAAAATGAAGATTTTTCTGGATGCAAATGTTTTAGTAGCCGTTCTCAATAAAGAGTATCCCCTGTTTAGTTATTCGGCCAGAATTGTAAGCCTGGCAAGCCACAAAAAATACACGATTTATACAACTCCCATCTGCCTTGCTATCGCTTTTTATTTTGCCGAAAAAAAAAGCGGAGCAGCATTGGCTAAAGAAAAAATAAAAATACTTGCTGCCCATTTAACTATGGCAAAGGTAGATACAAGAGAAGTGATGGGTGCACTTGAAAATAAGAAAGTGAATGATTTTGAGGATGGGCTTGAATATTATGCGGCCATAAATAACAACTGCGAGGTAATTATCACCGAAGACAAAAACGATTTTCACTTTTCTGAAATTGAAGTGCTGGGTTGCAAAGATTTTCTGGAAAAATATTTACTCTAAGTTGTAAGGATGTTTATCAGTTCCCCCACGCCTTGTGTAGCAGGCTTTGCGATGAGGTACAGGTTAGGATAATTACTTACCGGCGGTATTATCTTGTCAATGATATATTTTGGAACACCGAGGGCTACAAAATCAATCAAACCAGCGGCCGGATAAACCTGCAGAGAGGTTCCCACCAGCACGAAGATCTCTGCCTCTGTCATAATCCGGGCGGCTATTTCTATCATGGGAACCGGTTCTTCAAACCATACAATATGCGGCCGGTACTGTGTGTCATCTTCTGCCCTGTCTCCTAAATTTATATCTCCTTTTACGGCAACAATCTTATGGGGGCTACCAAGGCTGTGCATTTTAAATATTTCGCCATGCAGGTGTATTACATTAGATGAGCCTGCACGTTCGTGCAGGTCATCTATGTTTTGTGTAACAATGGTTACCTTAAAATTTTCTTCAAGCAAGGCCAATCCTTTGTGTGCTGCATTGGGCAAAGCAACCGCTACTTCCCGCCTGCGCATATTGTAAAAATCCAGAACCAGTTGGGGATTTTTAGCAAAGCCCCTGGGCGTTGCTACATCTTCAACATTGTGTCCCATCCATAAGCCCTCTGCATCCCTAAAAGTTTTCAATCCACTTTCGGCACTTATTCCCGCCCCGCTAAGCACAACAATATGTTTTTTGTTAGCCATTACTTCTTTCAATTTTATACAACAACTGATGAAAAATTTTATAAATAATAAGGTAAGATAATTTTTTTGTGCTTTAAGAACGAGCGGGTATTATTTTCACAGGTTTATTTCGTTTGTATAAATAATACACCAGGCTGCCTGTAATTAATATTGGCCAGATAGTGATCAACCCCAACAGGATGCTTTTAATAAATAATGTCCCTTCTGCGAAAGCGGCAGCCGCCTTTGTAAAAAAGGAGGGATTATTATCCGTTGGATGGTAGCCAGCTAGTGGCTCGTAAAATGTAAGATGAATTGTGCTGTAAGCAGATTGATTCGAGAGGTATTGTATACGTCCCGCTGCGGCTTCTGTCTCCTCCTGCAGGCCGTTTATTTCTGCTTGCACTTGTAAAATCTCCGCCATGTTTTTAGATTGTTTTAAAAACTCCAGGTATTTTAAACGCATTTGCTTTTTTGCTTCCAGCCTGCTTTTAGTATCTACTACCTGGCCGGTTACATCCTCCGTTTTGATGTTTCGCTCAATTACTCTCCCATCCTTACTGCTCATATCATTCATCAAACTTTCAAATTGTTGCACGGGGACTTTAATGGTTACAACCATCTCCATTTTTTTGTCTGCAAAAAAACTTTCTTCCCCTGCTACATACCCGCCATTCTTTTTAATTGCGGGGTAAAGAGACTCATGATAACTTTTAAATTGCCTGACCTGTAATTTTACGGTGGCTGTTTTGATTTTTTTTTTATCCCAATCTATTTTGGCTACAGGCAAGGATGGGGGCGAAATACTGTCCCTGCTAACTGGGATTGGTTCTGCTGCCCTGGTGGGTAATTGTTGCTCTTCTTCATCTGAATCAACTGGTGCGAGTGAAAGATCCGAAACTTGGCTCTTGGATTCTGTGGAATTACTTGCACATCCAGCAACAAGGGCCGTTGCCAGCAAGCCAACGTAAATTAGTTTGATTTCATACAAAAAGTTTAGATGATGAGATGCACATTGATGCAGATTCCCCAAATAAGGCAACCCTTGATGGATGATCAAGCATTATTAGGGCTAGAACTCACGTTTCTTAAAAGATATGCACTATGAACACGTAGTAAATCATCTTTTTTGAAGAAGCTCTTTGCGATTGGCAGGAAATATGTATAGCACCTATTACTCCGAACATAAAACCGATGTTAAAAAACATTCGTAATTGTGAACGTACCTATTCTCGTACTAATCATCTAAATTAAAATTAATCATTATGTCAACAAAAAACTTAACCGAAAACGGGCTAGAGTTAAATGAACAACCAGACAGCTCGTTCACCCGTAGAAAATTTCTAGGCTTCGTAGGAGCAGGCTCTGCAGCCATTGCATCTGCATCTATTTTTACCTCTTGTGGTAAAGATGACAACCCCTCAAATGCCGGCGTAAATCTTGGCAGTGGAGATGTAGGAATCCTAAACTACGCATACGCACTAGAGCAATTGGAAGCAGCTTTTTACACCAAGGTAATCAGCTCTCTTTATAGCGGTATCACACCTGCAGAGCAGTCTTTACTTACCGATATCAGGGATCATGAAGTAGCGCATAGAAACTTTTTTAAAGCTGCAATTTCTGCAGCAGGTGCTACCCCACTTCAAGATTTGCAAGTAGATTTTTCTTCCGTTGATTTTGGTAGCAGAACAAGTGTGTTAGCTACTGCAAAATCATTTGAAGACCTGGGTGTAACAGCTTACAACGGTGCCGGTAAATTACTTACATCAGCAGCCTATCTCACTATTGCAGGTAAAATTGTTTCTGTAGAAGCTCGTCATGCCGCTTTGATAGCAGATCTGATTAGCAATGGCACTTTCGCAGATACTACTGATGCCAACGGCCTGGATACGGCTAGAACACCTGCGCAAGTATTGGCTATAGCCAGCGCATTCGTAAAAACAAAATTGAACGCAAGTAATTTACCAACCTCTTAAATTTTATTGTTATGAACTTACAAAATATATTGTCAGAAATAGAACAAAAAGATCCTGAAGTTTTTGATAAACTCAGTGACAGAAGAAAAGCCATGAAAAGCTTTAGCAATTTTGCTGGCAAAGTAGCACTTGCTTCTATCCCATTTGCCTTTGGCGGCATGCTTAAAAAGGCCTACGGCCAAACTCCATCGGATGTTATTGCAGTACTTAATTTCGCTCTTACATTGGAATATCTGGAGTCGGAGTTTTACAAACTCGGTGTAGCCGCTCCTGGATTAATTCCTGCAGGTGCTCCACTTACTGCTCTCACCAAAATAAGGGATGATGAGAACAAACACGTGCAATTTTTAAGAACAGCTATTACGGCTTCGGGTGGAACGCCTGTAAGCTTTACGGCCGCTAGTTTCGATTTTACAGGAGGAAACGGTACTCAGGCCGGTCCATTTGTAGGCGTGTTTACCAACTATGATTTATTTCTTGCTGTAGCGCAGACCTTCGAAGATACCGGCGTTAGAGCATACAAAGGCCAGGCCCCGAACTTAATGTCTAACAATGATATATTGACAGCCGCCCTGAACATCCACTCTGTGGAGGGAAGGCATGCTGCTCATATTCGCTACATGAGAAAAGCCAGGCAAACTGCTAACCCAGGTAATGCCTTGTATGTAGGAAATATCAAACCATGGATTACTTTAAAGATGTCAAACATTGGCTCTACAGCTGTGCAAGCGAGCTATAATGGCGAAGAAATAACAACGCAAGCAGGCGTTAATATCCTGAATGTAGGTGGTCAAACCTTTAGTGCTGAGACAGCGTCTGAAGCTTTTGATGAACCATTGACAAAAGACCAGGTTTTAGCAATTGTTGATCCGTTTATTATTTAATAAATTTAATTTGTTTGATGGCTATGATTTTGTTCATAGCCATTTTTTTATGCCCTCTATTTTGGAACAATGGCCAGGGAGCACTCGATTTCCTTAGGCTCTAAATGTCCTGACACTCGTATGTGCGTCCCAATGTTGTTGCCAATCGTTTTTTCATATTCTTTTGTTCATTCCCGGAAATAAGCCTTGGTTCACTCCTCAAATAACCATTGAAAAATATCGCTTAAATAACCGCCAGTCTGAGGGGGCTTTTTGGCTAATTGATACAGTCTAGAAACTGAGTCATGGAGATAAATGAGGAAGCAAGCCTCCATCAAAGAGGTTAGCAGCATTATCTTGAAGATTTTTCACAAATATTCGGGAGCATTTTAGAAGTACCCACCCAACAAGGATAGTCTCGCTAGCCTGTTCCCACAAAGTGGGAGTTGCCCAAAAAATTGGAAGTATACTAATAAATTTCACTTAAGCCCATAAAAAAGCCCGGCATCACAGCCGGGCTCTCTTAAAAATTAATATATTATGCTTCTGCAGGTACAACGGTCTCTGTTTTTCTCACGGGTTTCTCTTGCATTCCTGCTTCAATTTCGCTGCCCACCTGGTCTTTTGCGTCTTTAAACTCACGAATTCCTTTCCCAATTCCTCTCATTAAATCTGGAATTTTTTTACCTCCAAACATTAATAGTACGATTAAGACAATTAGAATCCATTCGGATCCCCCGGGCATGGAAAATAATAAGGTTGTAGATGGAAAGTGGGTCATAAAAAATAATTTATAATTGAAAAAAATATGTGTGCTGAGCTTCTAAATTTCTAGCTGTAAACAACTAATTTACGTTGTTTAACCATCTTTAGTTTTAAACAAATAAAAAATAAGTTATGGCTTTTTGGCTGGTCAAATCTGAGCCCTTTAAATATAGCTGGGATAACCTCGTAGCAGATAAGGTAACCTATTGGGATGGCGTAAGAAACTATGGTGCCCGAAACAATTTAAGGGCGATGAAAAAGGGCGACTCGGTACTTTTTTACCACAGCAACGAGGGTGTAGAAATAGTGGGCATCGCTAAAGTAGTCAAAGAATTTTACCAGGATCCCACTACAGAAGACGCAGCCTGGGTGGTAGTAGATTTGAAACCTGTAAAGAAATTGAAAAATGCAGTACCGCTGGCAGTCATAAAAAAAGATGTGAGATTAGCCAACATGGACCTGGTAAGGTTAGGCCGCCTTTCTGTTCAAACGGTAAAGCAAGACGAGTGGGATGTAATTAGAGAACTTGCCGGCTGAGTAACACTCTCCTACTCCCATCCCTGTGCCAATACATCGGCAATATGCATGGTTTGTAATGGCAGCTGTTTATTTTTAATAACGCCATCCAGTTGCATAAGGCAACTGAGATCAGTAGATATAATATGCATTGCACCCGTGTTCATGGCATGTTTCAATTTCTGATCGGCCATGGCGGTAGAAATAGCATCAAATTTTACTGAAAAAGTACCACCAAAACCGCAGCAGGTTTCGTTGTCTTCCATTTCCACCAGCTCCAGCCCTTTTACATAACTTAATAGTTTGCGTGGTCCGGCTTTTATTTTACAGTCCCGCAAAGCGGCGCAACTGTCGTGGTAGGTAGCTTTGCCTTTAAACTCGGCACCAAAGTTTTCTATTTTTAAAACCTCCGTCAAAAATTCAGTAAACTCAAAACTCCGTGTAGCCAATTCCTTCACACTGTTGTGCACGGCGGTATTGTCAAATAATTTTGGATAATAATTGCGTACAAAGCCCGTACAACTGGCGCTTGGGGAAACAATGTAATCGCTACCCTCAAAATCCTTTACAAATTTAGTGGCCACAGACTTGCACTCGCTGGTAAAACCAGCATTAAAAGCTGGTTGCCCACAACAGGTTTGGTTGGCGTTATACTCCACATCGCAGCCAGCTTTCTCCAGCACTTTCACCATATTAAATGCAGTGGAGGGATACAACTGATCTACAAAGCATGGAACGAATAATTGTACTTTCATAATAAAACTCTTATACGAGTAGCCCGGAAACTAATGCTTCCTAAGACGTAGGTGGGGTGTCAAGGGATTGTGAAAGTGCGATCATCTTAAGTGCGGTAGCGGCAGCTTCTTCACCTTTATGACCATGAGCGCCTCCTGCTCTTTCATCGGCTTGCTGTTGGTTGGTTACGGTGAGTACTCCAAAAATACTAGGCACGGGTAACTGAAGGTTGAGTTGGGCAATGCCTTGCGTAATGGCTGAACACACGTACTCAAAATGGGGAGTATCTCCTTTTATAACGCAGCCCAGGGCTATAAAGGCATCTGGTTTGCAAACATGGTATTTTGTTTTTTCCCAGTAGGCATTAATGACAAACGGAATTTCAAATGCCCCTGGCACTTTTATCTGTTTGATCGCAATATGATGTTCCCGCAAAACTTTGAGACATCCCTCTTCTAAAATATCGACCACATGCGCATTCCATTCGGTAGTTACCACAACAACACAGGCATCCTTTTTTAATTGGATGCCTGTGGTGCTGGTTATTTGTGTGGAGCTAAAAGCCATACTTGTAATATTTTACCAATTATTCAAATTCGCCCAACCTTGCAAGACTTTTTTCTACTTCTCCATTTTGCACGGCTATATTGGTGGGATATTTTTCAGTTACTTCTTTGTAGAGGCTGATGGCCTCTTTGCTGTTCCCGATAGATTCTGCATATGCAGCAGCAATCAACAAGGCATCTGACGCAAAAAATTCATCTTTATCATTTATGCTGGCAGCTTTTTTATAGTTGCTCAACGCTTCAGAAGTTTTTTTCTGTTCAGCATATGCATGACCCATTAGCAGGTAAGCTTTGCTTTGCACCTGGGTGGCACCCTTGCCATCAAAATCTTCAAGATAGGTAAGTGCTTTAGCAAAGTCGCCTATGTGCAGGTAGCTGGCACCTATCATATAATTAGCACGATTGCCGGCAGCCGTTCCACCATACTGGCTCGCAATCTTTAAAAGGCCCGTAACTTTTTTACCATCTAATTCCCCGCCATTCAAAGTAATGTTCACAGAGTCTTTGCTGAAACTACCAGAAGCCATTTTTCCAAATAAGTTCTCGGCAGGAAAGATCAGTTCACTGGCTTTGGTTTCTTTAGGCGCTACTACAAAATTTTTATAGATATACCAGGCCGCAATTAAAATGATGATTGCACTGCCTATGTACACGATTTGTTTGCTGTAATTTTCCCAAAAGCCCTTCACCCTCTCCAGCGGTTCTACAGTTGCAACGGGTTTAGTGGTTGGCTCGATCACGTTTTTTTCTAACATATTTTTTGATTGATGTACTGCCAGTTCTTGGCTATTTTTCCTGGCAGGGTTTTAAAGTATGTTGTTGGTGTATGTACCCCAACAAGTTGGGTTTTGGTAATGGTTTCAATTAATCTACTATGAAAGGATAGTCTTCCTGAACATACACGTCTTTCAATAGTTCATCGTCAGAAGGCCAGGGACTTTCCTCTGCAAATTTTACAGATTCTTCTACATCGGCTTTTACTCTTTCTACAATTACTTCGATATCTGCATCGGGCACATTGTAAGTTGTTTTCAAAACATTCAAAACATGTTCAATTGGATCTTTTTCTTTGTATGCCTCCAATTCCTCTTTGGTACGGTATTTTTGAGGATCACTCATGCTATGACCTTTGTAACGGTAAGTTTTAATTTCCAATAAGGTTGGGCCACCTTTCTCTCTTGCACGGTTCACCGCTCTAAGCACAGCATTGTGCACATCTTCAGGACTCATTCCATCTACACTGTCGCTCGGCATTTCGTAAGCATCTGCCAGTTTATATATGTCCAATGTTTTACTGGTACGGGAAACTGAAGTTCCCATAGCGTAATGGTTGTTTTCGCAAATGAACACTACTGGCAAGTCCCAGAGCATTGCCATGTTAAAGGTTTCATGCAACATACCCTGGCGGGCAGCTCCATCACCAAAAAAACAAAGCACCACGTTTTGTGTGCCATTGTACCTTTCGGCAAAAGCAAGACCGGCACCCGTACCTATTTGTGCGCCCACAATTCCGTGGCCGCCAAAAAAGTTTTCTTTCAATCCAAAGAAGTGCATACTACCACCTTTACCCTTGCTGCAACCGGTAGCTTTACCATACAGTTCGGCCATACAAGCATTGGGAGTTATGCCCTTGGCTATGGCCAAAGCATGATCACGGTAAGCGGTAATAAATTTATCATCGGGGTTAGTGGCTGTCATACAACCAGCAGCAATTGCTTCCTGCCCAATGTACAGGTGACAGAATCCACGTATTTTTTGCATGCCATATAACTGACCAGTTTTTTCTTCAAAACGGCGCAATAACAGCATTAATTCGTACCAGTACAGGTAGGTTTCTTTCGAAAATTTTGTAGCCAATGCCTTTTAAATTTTAGGTTGCAAATATAAGGGAGAAAGGTAGAAAAACGTTCCAAAGCTTTTAAAAGGTTTCAACGGGCAAATGTCCCAGGCTTTTGAGACTTTGATCTTTAGAAGGCCCGGACACTAGTTCGTAAGGCAGAGAGTTACACAGAAAACCTCTTGAATCTTTGAAACCACTTGAACCTGTAAAGTTTTTAACTTGCATCTTTATGTTGCACCTGTCTAAGATATCTCTTACACTTTTTAAGAATTACGAATTTACTTCATTTGATTTTTCCTCCAGGGTGGTGGGCATCTGTGGGCTGAATGGTAAAGGTAAAACCAACCTGTTGGATGCCATCTACTACTGCTGCTTTACGAAAAGCTATTTTACAGGTTTTGACCAATTGAACATTCGATTTAACCAGGAAGGTTTCCGCATAGAAGCGCAGTTTAAACAGAGTTCTGTTGTGCAAAAAATTGTTTGTATAAACCGGCTTTCAGCAAAAAAAGAGTTTTACCTAAACGATGTGCCGTATGAGAAACTTTCCCAACACATTGGGCTTTTACCTACTGTGATGATTGCGCCAGATGATATAGAGATCATCACAGGCGGCAGCGAAGGCAGAAGAAAATTAATTGATACTATTTTATGCCAGCTGGATGCGCACTACCTGCAACAACTGATGATTTATAATAAAGTATTGCTGCAGCGCAACAGCCTCCTCAAACAATTTGCAGAAAAAGGAACCACTGATGAACCGTTGCTCCAGATATTAGACCAGCAACTCGCCGCACCCGGCAACTACGTTTTTCAAAAAAGAAAAGCATTCACAGCGCAACTCGTTCCTCTCGTGCAAAATTTTTATCAACAAATTGCAGAGAATGATGAAGTGGTGCGCATTGGCTATGAGAGTAAACTGCTGCATCACACTTTAGAAGAGCTTCTTATTAAAAACAGGGAAAGAGATGGCTACCTGCAACGAACCAATGCCGGACCACACAAAGACGATTTATCTTTCGAGTTAAATGGCCAACCCTTTAAAAGCATTGCTTCGCAGGGACAGCGCAAAAGCCTCCTTTTTGCGGTAAAACTGGCAGAGTTTGAGATCATCAAATTGAGCAAAGGCTTTGCTCCATTGTTGCTTTTAGATGATGTTTTCGAAAAACTAGACGAAAGCCGCATGCAGAATTTGCTACACTGGGTTTGTGTTGAAAATGACGGCCAGGTGTTTATTACAGATACACACAGAGTAAGATTGGAACAGGCCCTCGCTGGCTTGCAGGTGGCCGCACAGATTATTGAATTGTAGTTTTTTGTAGCCGCTCCTTGTAAAAATTAATCAATTCTATTTTCTCCATACAACCATCTTTAAAAATCTACCTTTACCCTATGGGAGAAATTTCTTTACAGGATGCCATGCAGCAGTTTTTGAAAAATAGCAAATTCAAAACATATATCCAGGCTATTCAAATAGAAGAAGTGTGGGAGTCCATGATGGGTAAAACGGTGGCTAAATACACTGACAAGATACAGATTATTGGCACCACTCTTTTTATTACTACGGCCGTAGCACCCTTAAGAAATGAATTGCTTTACCAAAAAGATACTATCCTGCAGCGGGTAAACGAAGCACTGGGCGAGAAGACGATTAAGGAGGTGGTGATAAAATAGGGGTAATGGGCAATGGGCAATAAGCAATGGGCAATTGTGAATGGGCAAGGGCAATATGCAATAAGCAATGGGCAATAAGCAATGGGCGATGAGCAATAAGCAATGGGCAATGGGCAATGTTCAAAGCCGGAGTCAAAAGTGAAAAGTCAAAGGCAAAAGCCCGCTATGCTAAACGAATATTGGAGGGGTGCAAGCTCTCGGGTCAACCGTCAATGGTCATTGAGGGTTAAGGCTTCAATACCGGAAACCTTATTTATTCAACAGGGGCCTCAAAGTATACCCTTCTTTTCTAAGCAATTCAATTACGCCTTTTTCGCCCACCAAATGCGCTGCTCCCACGGCCATAAAAATATTTGTCTTTGGCAAAATAGTCTTTAGCTGATCTACCCAATTCATATTTCTTTTATCCAGCAATATTTCGAGGCCGTCCTTCATACCAAACTCTTCCTCTTTAAACATTGCCTCTATTTTGTCTATTTCCTGCGAAAGATACACTTGCACCATTTTCTCAAAAAAAACTTTGTTGTTATTAATACTGTCAACGCTGTTTAAAAGGCTTTTAGCCTGGGAGGCATAAGGTATACTATCAAACACAGATGCCTGGAAGGCGATGGTTTCAAAACCACGGATTTCTTTCATTTCTCTGCCAGCTATTTTGAGCAACTCCTGTTCTAAGCCGCTCATATCTTTACAACTCAGCAGTTTTGGGTAGATAAAAGCCTCCAGGAAAAAAGGTTTCATTTTTTGGAACAACCCGATATTGGTACGCAGCGAATCTTTGAAAAATGACTGTAGTTTAATGTACTCTGCTTCCGTGTAAAGATCCTTGAGCGTTTTGCCATCTTTCATATTCATGAACATCATGGCGCCAAGCGTGTTGGCCATATCATCGAGGTCCATCTCAAAATAAACTTCTTCTGAGTTTTTTAGCGCTGCAAGCAAATTGTTGCTAAATTTAATATCGTCTTTGCACATCATGTGAAAAGTGCCAAAAAGATAACTCGGCTTTTTTAAATCCTTACCGGTTATTTCCCAAAGCAAAGTCTGGTTGCTGGGGTCGGTTGGCAAATTAAGGCTGGGCTGCGAACGACAACATTGTACCAGAAAAAGGAGGGGCAAAAAAAAAGTTGCTTTCATTAGGGAGGTTTGAAAACTCAAAATAATGTTATTTATTTTAGAAAATGAATATCGAGGCCGTTAAGTATTTCATATTTCTGATTCTCTATTTTAAAACACCGTAAAGGCTCCCCCCCTTTTCAAATAACTTGTCAACAGTTTTCTCTACTGCATTATCTCTTTCCAGTGGCGGAGCATGGTGTGGTTTGATCCTGCTGTCTATGACCAGCGAACTACGGCAACCCCAATGCTTGTGTTTGGTAAAAGCATCAATCCCATAAATATCATGTGAGGGATTGCAGCGGGTAAAAGTAACCCATAAAAAATTCTGAAGGTTGGCAGCTACCATGCCAGCATCATCGGCAATGATTATAAAAGGAAAGGGCGCAAGTTCGGTAGCGTGGTTTTTCAATTGTTCATCCAGGCTATCCATTTCTTGCTGTGCCCGCTCATAGTTTGTAAACGCTGTGGTTTGCAACACCAACGCACCTGGCAAAGCAAGGCTGGCATTGGTAAAATGAGACAACTCCTGCAAGGTAGAAGGCACTTCTGTACCCAGTTCCCTAATGATTTCTCCATACGCCGCAAACACCACTTTGCTGCCACTATTCAGCCCTGTGCCTGAGTAGTCCAAGGTATCTATCGTAGTATTGGTGTAAAAATGCACATCCCTTTTCAAGTCTATTCTTTGCAAAATAAATTGCAGGTATTCGTTTATATGATGTGTACTCAGTTTGTTGGAATCATCTGCAGTAATAAATAAAAACTTGGCGAGGCTCAGCTGCCCGGTACCCAGGGCATGATTGGCAATGGTCAAAATTTCTGCGGGTTGCTTAGTAGGCGTATAAGGTGTGTACCTTTCGCTGCCAATGGCTAACAGTAATGGGTGAACGCCAGCAGCATCTACGGCATGCACTTCTTTTAGCCCCGGTATTTCCTGCTGCAATGCAGTGCCGGTAATTTCATGAATCAACTGGCCGAAACTGGTGTCTTCCTGCGGGGGACGGCCCACGACCGTGAAAGGCCAGATGGCATTTTTTTTGGCATACACTTTATGGACTTTCATGAGCGGAAAATCGTGTTGAAGACTGTAGTAACCGAGATGATCTCCGAAAGGTCCTTCAGGTTTGTTTTCACCGGGATGTATTTCTCCGGTGATCACAAAGTCTGCATCGGTGCTGATGCAATATCCATCTTCATACACATAACGAAACCTTCTGCCGCCCAGTACGCCGGCAAAAGTCATTTCGCTGATGCCTTCGGGTAAAGGCATTACCGCACTCACAGAATGCGAGGGTGGCCCGCCGGCAAAAATGCTCACTTTAAGCGGCAGCCCTTTTTTATTGGCCTTTGTTTGATGTACGCCAATACCCCTGTGCAACTGGTAGTGCAATCCTATTTCGGTGTTGAGCTTATACTCGTTTCCGTTTAATTGAATGCGATACATGCCCAGGTTGGCATGCATGATGCCGGGCATATCTATATCTTCTGAATACACCTGTGGCAGGGTTACAAAAGCACCGCCATCCCGTGGCCAATGCTTAATGGGAGGAATATCCTCAATTTTTATCTGGCTAAAAAGTGCAGGTCTGGTTAAGGGATTTTTGAGTGGCAAGGCTTTTAGTGCTGCCAGGCCGGCATTAAAATTTTGAATGGGATGTTTCAATCCTTCCAATGGATTACTCTTCAAATTGATGAGTTGCTGAACGAGCCCGAGCGTATCCCTGAAAATAAAGCGACTTCGTTGCAGTGTTCCAAAAATGTTAGAGGCTGCCCTGTATTGACTGCCCTTTACATTTTCAAACAACAAGGCCGGGCCACCTGCCTCGTACACCCGCAAGTGAATTGCTGCCATCTGAAGGTTTGGGTCCGTTTCTTCTTTGATCCTGATGAGCTGCCCGGTTCTTTCCAAATCCAGCAGGCATGCTTCCATTGAGTTATAAGCCATCGTTTGTTTTTACTGTGCAAAAGTAAAACAGAATTGCCGGCATAAAGTTGAGAAAAATTAACCTTTAAAGTTAGATTAATGCATGGGTGGTGGTGGCGGTCCGCCCATACTTCTTGTAGCCGGTGCCTGTCCCTGGAATTTGTTTAGTCTAAAAATAAAACTCAACATATAATACCTGCCCAGCCTATTTGTTCTGCTATCTGTAAAGCCAGTGGCAGTAACGCTTCTACTGATGTTGGTATTCTCATTCAGCATATCCATGGCTTGCAATTTTATAGAAAGATTTTTCTTTGCAAAAAATTGCTTTTCCAGGTTGGCATTAATGATAAGGGGGTTTACAGTCACGTTGTTGGCAAAACCATCATTGATAGTTTTATCTATATCATACGTAAATACAATTCCTTTTGGCAGAAAGATGCGGGAGTTGTGAGAGATCATCCAGGCACGGGTGGTGTTATTCAATTGCTTTTGCAAACTGTATTCACTGTTATTCAAACTAAAATTAACAGCAAGGTTGGTCTCCAGCCATTTTTTTAATTTATAGTCAAAGGATACACGTTGACCAAACAACCAGTTTCTACCTTTATTTCTCTGATCGTTTACAAAAGATACATTGTTGAAAAAGGTTGCATTACCACCCACGCTCACTACATATTTCCTGTTTTGAAAAGGGCGTGACATATTATAGAAACCAGATACGGTATAATATCCATCGCTGTTAAGATACCTTGTTTCCTGCACGCCAAATCCTTTATTGGCCACATTGCTCACAATTTTATCGTTGGTAAAAGAGGCCGATATGTTGCCAAAGAAAACGTTGCCCGATATAAAATCAAAATTGTTGTAACGTACACTCAACACATTGTTGAACTCAGGCCGCAGGTTAGGATTACCAATGGTGATGAACTGTGGGTTAGAAAAATCGGTTACGGGCTGCAATTGCGTAAAACTAGGCTGGTTGGTACTTCCGTTGTAGTTGATGCTCAGCGACCTGCTGCGTGAAAAATTATAGGCGTACCGAACCAGGGGAAAATAGTTTACGATATCCTGCTTGAAAGAGTACTTACCGGTTATTGAATTTGTTTCTATACTCGCCGGTTGCACCGCAAGCCCTACAGAATAATTGTACTTTTTTTGATTGGTTCTAAAGTTTACCCCAAACCTGTTGGTGATGTAGGTGTTGTCAAAAATATTGCTCAGGCTATCTACATAGGTAAGTTGACCTGTTACTGGATCTACCAGGTAATTTTCCCGGTCGTTGCCGGTAAGCTGGCGGGTGTAAGCGTAGTTAAACTCCAGGCTTTGTTTGCGGTTAAGTGGTTCTATGTAAGATGCCCTAAGACTGGCATTTTTATTTTCATTGTCCTGTACAATGTTTTGATACAAGGCAGAATCCCTGGTGGTGCCACCCTGCTGGTAAATAGTGCTAAGATTTTGATAATCGTCGGTGGATTCTGTTCTGCTGGTGCCGGCATTTAAATTAAGGGACAACGTCCTTCCTCTTGTTTTAAAACGATGGTTGAACAAAACGGTTCCACTAAAGTTAGGCGCTTCCGAATGCGAGAGGCTGCTGGTAATACCTTCGTTGGTTTTAGCTGCATTGTTACCCAGAAAAAGAAAATCAGAAAAATTAGTTGCATCAGAATTGCGGTAGCTCACATTGGGCGTGAACTTGATGTAGTTAAAGGAATCTATTGTATATTCTATGTTAAACGAAAACCGGTGATTGGTATTTACAGCATCATTGTTACTATTTTGAATATTCGTTACACTGCTGTTTTGAAAAATGTTTTGTTGCGTGGTATTATTGATGGTCAAAGAATTTCGTTCAGACACACTGTAACTGCCATAAGCAGATACTTTAGGCCCCCACTGATCTTTGAAATTAATACCAAGTGATTTATTGATATTGATACCATCGTTGTTTCCAAAATTGCCAAAAGCAGAACCCGCGCCTGCTCCGCCGCGGCCTATGCCCATGCTACGGGCCATGCCACCCATCATAGCACCCATGGGGCTGCCACTGTTGCCAAAGTTAAAAGTGCTGGCGTTAGTGTTATTAATATTTCCAATCACAGAAATTTGCTGATCGTTGTTGAACAAATTGAGCGAAAGGCCTCCCAGGTAACGATCTTCTGTACCCGCACCTGCAGTAATGTTTCCAAAATATCCTTTGTTTTTGTCTTTCTTCAATTGAATGTTGAGCGTCTTGGTTGCCTCACCATCTCGTACGCCGGTAAATGCACTCTGATCGCCATAATCATCTATCACCTGTATCCTGTCCACCATATCTGCATTCAGTTCCCTGGTAGCTGTGGTTACATCGCCACCAAAAAAGTCTTTACCGTTTACTTTCACTCTGGTAACCTCTTTGCCCTGCGCCGTTACTTTACCGGCTCTGTCTACTTCTATCCCTGGTAGCCTTTTCAGCACTTCCTCCACATTATCATTCTTACGATACATGGTGCTATCTATCTTGTAAGAAACAGTGTCTTCTTTTATTTGAATTTTAGCAGCCTCCACGGTTACTGTTTCCAACGTATAGTCACCGGGAGTCATCACGATATCCCAAATGTTTTGTTCTCCAAATGCACTGCTGTAGTCGTACTCGTTTGCAAATTTTCTATAACCAATGAAAGTAACGACCACCTGCACTTTTGCCGGTGCAACGTTGTTAAAAGCAAAGGCTCCCTTTTCGTTGGAAACTGTTTTTAATGAATCTTTCTTTCCTGCATAATATAGAACGACCGATGCACCAGATAGAGGCTTGCCATCTTCTGTTTTAACAGCCCCTTTTACACTAAGTTGTTTTTGAGCAACACCTGCGAAGGAAAAGAGGGTAAGAGCAAGGACGAGTAAGAAGTTTTTCATAAAGCAATTTTACACTATACGTTTTCTGATATCGCATGCAATATCCTATTATTCTACGAATGTGTTCTTAGATTTTTACAGGTGGTAGGTGAGCAATTTAAACGGGTGGGTTACTGTTATCTGGCAACACTCTGGAGAAGCTGTCAATGAAAGTGGTAATTTTTTGCCGAAAATCATACTCGCCCCCAAACAGAAAATGATGCCGGATGGGCAGGGCATAGATGGGGTACTGCAACAATTCCTTTTCGAACTTTTGCAGGCGCACAGCATCCTTTTCGGTAGTAATAATAATCTTGTTATTGGAGTCTATAGATTCGAATTGCTTTTTAATGTCCAGCAATTCTTCTGTAGAAAAAATGTGATGATCTGCGTAGCGCAGCATATCATAAGAGCGAACGTAACCAGCCAAAAAATCTTTCAGTGGTTTGGGATTGGCGATACCACAAAGCAGCAACACATCAGTATTTTCATCAAAGCTGGTTGTAGTGCTATTAAATAAATGGTAGGGCTGACCATACAGTATCTCTGTAAAAAAAACGGTTTGATGAGGCTGAAGATTTAATTCCTTTATAGTGTTCTCCCTCTCTTGCTGCGTAAAGCCAGGCGGGCATTTGGATACCACCACAATATGCGCTCTCTTAATGCTTGCCCGCACATCCCTGAGGTCGCCAGCTGGCATCATAAAATCCCTTGTATATAAATTTTTACATTCTGTTAAGACTACGTTCAAACCAGCATTTACGGTTCTGTGTTGAAAGGCGTCATCTAAAATAATTACTTCTGTTTCTGGCCGCTGGTGCAGCAGTTGCGGGATGGCCACCAATCTCTCCTCACCCACGGCTACCGTGTTGGCAGGAAATTTCTGGTGAAACTGCATTGGTTCATCACCAATGTCAATTGCCGTGCTTTGCACATTGGCAATGGCAAAGCCCTTGGTCTTCCTTTTGTAGCCCCGGCTAAGCGTAGCCGTTTTGTAGCGGTGCTGCAGAAACTCCACCAGGAACTCCGTCATAGGTGTTTTGCCGGTGCCGCCAACCGCAAGGTTGCCTACGCAGATAACAGGAAAATTAAATGTGGCAGATTTTAAAAGTTTTACATCAAACATCCAATTGCGCAACCAGATTACTAGGCCATATAAAAAGGCCAATGGTAGCAACAGGTATCTAAAACTTTTAAGTATCAATGTTGAAATATATTATATGGTATTAAAAACTATAAATCCTTTCCGGACTGATGCAATAGTCGAGCTTCATATCATAACGATTGGTTCCTTCAATCAGCGGTTCGGGAGCAAAATAACTGAAGCCAATTTTGATTACATCATTTTTACATTCCTTCAAAAAACGATCGTAATAACCTTTGCCATATCCAACTCTATGCCCTTTTACAGAGTATGCCAGCAGCGGCACAATTACCATGTCTATTTCTTCGGGAAACACAGGGGTGGCATTTACCGGCTCAGGAATACCAAATTTATTGAGCGCAAATTCCGTTTCGTCATTTACAATTACGCTGAGCATAGTGGGAGTTGTGGGGTGAATTACAGGGCAAAATAACACCTGGTCGGGGTTTTTAAAATAACAATAGTCGGTTATAAACTGCGGATCAAATTCATTCATTTTTTCCAGCGGAGCGTAGGTCATTATCAGCGCCGGTATCTCTATGTGCAGCTTTTGAAACTGGATGAGGAGCAAATCATCAGCCTTCAGTTTTTCGGCAGCAGTAATTGCTGCCCTTTTTTGAATGTATAATTTGCGAAGCTCCTCTTTGTTCATATTATGATTGCGGTTGCTCCTCTTGTTTAAAGATAGAGAATATGGTGGTGCCGTAGTTTCTCTCGCTGCGATAGTTAGCTGTTTTTTTATAATCGTTCCGGGGGGTATGTTCCAGTACAAACCACCCACCCTCTTTCAATAATTTTTTTTCAAAAATTCTTAATGGTAAATCGTCAATCGAGGTAAGGGCATAAGGTGGCCCTGCAAAAATAAAATCATACTGCTGGTTGCAGCTTTCTATAAATTTAAAAACTTCCGACTTTATAACTTTAAAATTTTGCAGTTGCAACATGGCCGATGTCTTTTTAATGAACTCGTACATGGTAGTATCTTTTTCCACTATGGTTAAGTCTTCGCAACCCCGGCTGGCCAGCTCATAGCTGATGCAACCGGTGCCGCCAAACAAATCCAGCGTTTTAAGTGCTTCAATCTCCAGGTTGTTTTGAATTACGTTAAACAAACCTTCCCGTGCAATATCCGTAGTAGGCCTGGTATGAGGCATACTGGCAGGTGGCATAATTTTTCTACCCTTATGTATACCGCTTATGATACGCATGTGGCTAATAAAGTTAATGGGCTAAAAAAATGAACGGGGTACTGGCTTACGGCCTGTGCCGTGGCCACTTCTTTGTTGCCCTCGTCTAATTCTATATTTAAAAAATACCGGTAAAGCTCATCGTATAAATTAGATTTATGATCAATGTAACCGCTTAGCAACAGGCGGCCGCTCTCCGGCGAAAATCCATGTTGGGCACACACATTTAAGAGATGGTAAGCTACATCTGCAGGTGTGGTATAATCAAAAAAGCGGGCAATTTGCAATACGCCGTTCTTAAACAAAATTACTTTGATGCTATGCTGGTAAATCGTACAAAAAAGGTTGTTGGGTTCCCTACCCAACACGGGTAATAGCAAAGCCAGCGAGTGATGCATTTGTGCAGCAGGAAATTGCTGAGACAACAAAAATTCTATTCTTTTATCTACCCGATGTGCAGCAATCAAATCCATACCGTTCACTTGTTGTGCAAAGCTGGAACTGTTGTTATTTTCCCCATGCAAAACGCTAATCATTTCGGCCAGGTTGCTCTCTTTAAAAAATGCTGTTGGCACCAGGGTGCATTCTTTAAAGTTGTAACAGATATGGCAGGTGGTATACTTTGGTAGACTTTCATTTCTAAAAACTTCCCCTAATTCTTCGGCCAGTTGTAATGCCGGGCTATCCTTTGCCACATGATAAATGTACAAAGCCTGTATGCACATTGGATTCCTGGTAAAATAAACCAGGGAAACAGCATCCCATCCCACTTCTACAATTAAATGGTAAGCTTCGTCTTGCTCTAGCTGCGGCAATATTTTAAATGCAGTTTTCAAATAATAAATTTAGGCTGGCAAAATAAGATAAATTTGCCGCTTTATGGAAAGTGCTTCTTCATCCACATTAAAAGTAGACGTCAATAACCGCCAGATACTATCCATCGCTTTACCTATTACGCTTGCCATTCTTATACCCCAGATAAATATGCTAACCAACAGCATCTTCCTGGGACAGCTTAGCACAGAGGCCCTGGGGAATGCCGGCATCACAGGAGTTTTTTACTTAATATTTGCAGTGGCCGGCCATGGTTTGAACAATGCTCTCCAGACGGTTTTTTCCAAAAGTGCCGGCGGAGGTAAGCCAGAGCTTTTTAAAATAATTTTAGCACAGGGTATACGCATTAGCTTACAATTTTCTTTAATCTGCATTCTCTTTACCTGGTTGATTGCACCTTTTATCATGCGTGCGGTAGCAGACCCGGCTGCCTATCCTCAAGAAATGAGTTTCCTGAAGATCCGTATCATGGGGCCTTCCATTTTTTATTCCTCTTTCAAATGGGCAATGCATTTTTAGTGGCCTCGCTCAATAGCAAGTGGTTGATGATAGGTTTTATTTTTGAAGCGCTCGTAAATGTTTTGTTCGATTACCTACTCATTTTTGGCAAGGGTGGTTTTCCCCAAATGGGTTTCAACGGTGCCGCTATTGCTTCGGTAATGGCCGAAGCCACCGGCATGCTCGTTGTGCTACTTGTTTTAATATTTACTGGCTTAAAGAAAAAGTATAAGCTGCTGGAAGGATTACAATTCCACCGCCCTTTTAATAAAGAAATTTTGCGTGTGTCTGTGCCGCTTGTTACGCAGTATGTAATCAGCGTTACCACATGGCTTGTTTTCTTTTTATTAATTGAAGGCAGAGGAACAGAAGCCAAAGCGGTGAGTAATGTGATGCGCAATGTTTTTGGCATAGCAGGTGTTTTTGTTTGGGCTTTTGCCAGTACCACGAGTGCTATGGTGAGTAATTTAATGGGCCAGCAAAGAGAAAACGAAGTGATTCCACTGGTGGTGCGCATCATGTTCTGGAGCCTTGGCATGTGCGCCTTTATGTGCGGCCTACTCAACCTGTTTCCCGAATTCTTCTTCCGCCTCTTTGGGCAGGATGAGGCTTTCGTGCAAGCTGGCGTTCCGGTGATAAGGATGGTTTCGCTGGGACTTTTATTTATGAGCATTGCCAATATCTGGCTCAACGCAGTAACCGGCACCGGCAAAACCAAGGTGAACCTTGCCATAGAAATTGTGGCTATCAGTCTTTACCTGGGCTACACCTGGTATTTTATGAAAATAAATTATGTATCGCTGGCAATGGCCTGGAGCAATGAATTTATTTACTGGACGTCTATATTTTTAATGGCTCTTGTATTTATGAAACGTGGCCGTTGGAAAACAAAACCTGCCTTACAACAGGGTATAAAGTAAAATGTGAATGTTGAATTGTTGTTCCAAACAATTCAACATTCACAAATCAACGGATCAAATTACTTTTAAAATAAGATCAACTCCATTCCTTTATTTTTCTAAGGGCCTCAGCTTTGTGCTGTGCATCATCCTCGGTATTGGTTTTCAATTGTTGCACGGCTTTAAGCAAAGCAATAGCTTTGTCTACCTGCCCATCTCTATGGTAAGCATTTGCCAACGAGATATAATTTAAGATGAATAGTGGTTGCAAGGTCTTTGACTTTTCAAAATACATAATGGCATTTTTAATAGTGCCATGTGGCACACCGCCGTAGAATATTTTAGCGCCCGCCCGCTCTACTGCAGTCACATTACTGATCTCATAATTCCAACGCCCCAGGATGTGCCATGCGAGGTAATTGTTGGGGTTTGTTTTTATGGCAATGTCCAGGTGTTTTTTAATAAGCCTTGCATTCTTCAATTTTTCTTTCCCACTTTTTGTGAGCGTAGATTTACCAAGTATCATGGCCATAGATACGTTGGCCAGGTCGTTCTGCGGTGAGGCTGCTATGGCTTTATTGGCATAAGCCTGTGCAGCTTTGAACCAGGCATCACGGTTGGCAGCATTCGTTTCCCTGCTACCTATCCGGCTGCACAATTCACTGCTTTTAGCAAGAGCATACACATGGGCTGGCTGTAGCTTGAGCACCTCTTTTAGTTTGTTTAGTGCTGCTGTTTCGTTGGGTATGTCTTCCAACCGGATCGCTTCATTTACCAGGCTGTTTACATCCTGTGCTGAACCGTGTAGGAAAAGAAAAAATAAAGGGAGGATTAAGAATAGTTTCATGGTTAGAACTTTTTTGTGTATGACACACCCACTGTGCCGGTAAAGTTGGCTATGGGCGGATTTAATTTTGTTAAGTGTACTTCCACCTGCGTTACCCTGGCGTCGATCTGGTACACATCATCGGCTATTTCCTGGGCCAGGGTTTCCAGTAACTGCCTTGGCCTTTCAAAATGTTTTTTCACCATTTCAAAAATGTCTACATAATTAACGGTCTGCTTCATGGAAGTCACTTTCCCTTCCTCTGCAAAACTTGCCGAAAGGCTTACTTCAAAAGCTGCACCCACAATCGACTCTTCCTGGTGCAAACCATGATAGGCATAAAAGCGACAATTGTTTAAATGAATGGTGAACATAATGGTGTTTAACAAAGTGAATAAGCTGTGGCATTTCGACCTGCTAAAAGTTTCTTTGATACATAAAAAGCATCGCCCTTATTTTAGAAAAAGCCCTTTTCGCCCAGGTATCTCTCGGCATCGAGCGCAGCCATACAACCACTGCCGGCTGCAGTTACAGCCTGCCTGTAAATTTTATCCTGTACGTCGCCGCTGGCAAATACGCCTTCTACATTGGTTTTGCAAGTACCAGGGGTGGTTTGTATATAGCCCACTTCATCCATATCTAAGTACCCTTTAAAAATTCCGCTGTTCGGCTCATGCCCGATGGCTACAAAAAATGCGCTCACTACTAATTCTGATTTTTCTTTTGTTTGATTGTTGTATAAACGAACACCCTCTACTTTTTTATCTCCTAAAACCTCGTCTGTTTCACTGTTCCAATGCACAATAATATTGGGCGTATCAAAAACCCTTGCCTGCATTATTTTGCTTGCACGCATTTCCTGCTTGCGAATAATCATGTGCACATTGCTACAAATCTTTGATAAATACAACGCTTCTTCTGCTGCGGTATCACCAGCCCCTACGATAGCCACATCTTTGCCTTTAAAGAAGAAACCGTCACATACAGCGCAGGCGCTCACGCCATAACCATTCAGGCGCTGCTCACTTGGCAGGCCCAGCCATTTGGCAGATGCCCCGGTGCTAATGATCACAGCATCGGCAGCTATCCACTTTTCTTCATCTATTTCCACCAACAAGGGATGCTGTGTGAAATCTACTTTGGTAGCCATCCCATACCGAATGTCGGTACCCATGCGGGCTGCTTGTTTCTCAAAGTCCACCATCATTTGGGGCCCCTGTATACCGTCTGGATAGCCAGGATAATTTTCTACTTCTGTAGTAATAGTTAGCTGTCCGCCTGGTTGTATACCCTGGTACATCAAAGGCTTCATATTTGCCCTTGCTGCGTAGATAGCGGCTGTGTAGCCTGCCGGTCCCGATCCTATAATTAAACAACTAACTTTTTCACTGATGATCTTTTCCATATTTTTTTGCTGGTTTTATAAATTGCTTTTTATTAAGGTGCTACGAGGGTGCGGTAGCCTGCGGCATAGCCAATAAAGGCGCCCAATGCCCCATTGCTGATATTGCCCAATACTTTATTAGGCTGCGCAAATGGATTACCTATACTTTGGTAAGAAAACTCCCAGGTGTTCCAAAAGTTATAAGAGGCCTTGTTGATGGCACAGAATTTTAAGGTAACCGTGTCTCCTCTTTTGTAAAAACTACTATCTCTGCTAATGATGTTGTTCCTGTCTATGCCTTGCGGCAATTGTATTTCGTAAGTAGTTCCATCTATCACCTGGTCGTCAAAAACATTTTCGCCGGGTAAAAAAGGTTCGCTGTTCTTTTTGGTAAAATAGCGAACATAATTGCCACGACCTACAGGGTCGGTTGCCCTCATGAACAATACCCTCAGCGTTGTATCAGGGTTTTGGGGCGCTTTTTTAAACCAGAGCGAATCAGGAAAATTAACGCTGGCAGGAATATCGGTATTAGCAATATATTCTTTACCCTCCGAAACAATGCGCAGCGTATAGTTTCTATTAAATTCTCCTACAAAAGCTGTTGCAAGATTAGCACTGTCTATACTGTAATAAAAGGCGGCAAAGCCTGGGGCCAACGGCACGGTATATTCTTTTAAACGGTGCGTAAGGGTACCATTTGACAAATACACTTCTGCATTGCGCACAAAGGACCCTGCCAACAAGGATGCGTCTATTTTCTGATAATAAGAAAAGCTTTTGGTGAGTACCACTCTCGGAGCCTGACCGTTTTCAATTTGTGCATCTACCGTTAATACCGGTGCAGATTCTTTTAGATTAAAATCAATGTCTTTTTCGCAGGAATATAAAACCAGGAGGCCAATAAACAACATCCACTTATTCATAGCCACAAATTTAGCTTGTTTTGGCTTTCAAGCCCCCTGCCTAAACAAAATAGTTGTTTCTTAACAGTTCACATGCAGCTGTAACGGTAGCTATGGCGGGTACATAAAAAGACAAGAGCAACCAACGTGGTTGCCCTTTGCCTTTTTGTATGAAGAAGAATGTTATTGCAGTACGATGCGTGAGGTGCTATTGGTGGTACTACTTTTTACCTGGATAAAATAGGTGCCTTTGGCAAATCCGTTCATATTGAGTTGGATGACGTCCGGGCTATTGGCACCTAATCTAATCTGCCTAACCACTATACCGGCGGCATTGCTAACGTTTATGACTTTGGCTTCTATCTTCATGTTACCAGTCATTGCTACACCCAGCATGCCGTTGGTAGGATTGGGATAATATTTTACCATCCCATTTTCTACCAGGTCAAATCTAACTGCCCGGGCCGGACTGTAGGTAAACTGGCCATCTCTGTCCACCTGCTTAAGCCTGTAATAGTTTACACCGTTTTTAGGATTATAGTCCGTGAAACTATAGTGTGTAGGAATGCTGGCATTTCCCGCAGCAGCAATTCTTCCTATTGCAGAAAAACTGACAGCATCTATACTTGCTTGCACCTCAAAATGCGAACTGTTTATTTCCTGGGATGTTTCCCACCGCAGGATGGCGGCCTTCTCATTCAATTTTGATGCGGTAAAATATTGATACGTTACCGGCAAGGGCCCGGTGGGCAGGCCCTAACGATTTTTTGAAGTGGTTGAAGAGGTAATGGGACTGACGCTTGCTGGATACTTAGAGTAGCTCAACAGCACCAATATTTCAGAACACTGTTCAGCAATTAGATTATGAGCAAAACTATTTTTAGAAATTCTTATTAGAAATAAAATTTCAGCTTATGAAGCATAACGTAATCCATTTTTTAGCATCCGTTCATCCGTTAACCGATGCTTTAAAGAATTGGTTGATTGTTCATTTAAAGGAACGGTTATTATCCAGGAAAGTGAGATTTTTATCTGCCGGTATTGTAAGCAATAATATTTCATTTATTGCTCAGGGATTGCTCCGCTCCTACCATATCGATGGTACTGGGGTAGATAACACTGTTTAATTTATGAAAGAAGGTGATGTAGCAATATCCGTTAAGAGTTTTTATGTACGAACAACTAGTGAGGAGTATATTGAGGCGAGAGAAAAGTCCATCCTTTATTACATAACCTACGATGAATTACAAGAAGCGTACCTGTCATTTCCCGAATTCAATATTATTGGAAGAATCGTCAACGAAAAGTATTACATTCTATCCGAAGAAAGATTGTTCGGCATACGAAATAAAAAAGCAAAGGAGAGGTACAAGTTTTTATTAACATACCATCCTGAAATCATATTAAGGGCACCACCGCAGTATATTGCCTCATACCTTGATATCGATAAAGCAACGCTGAGCAGATTAAAGTCAACGTGCTAATATTTTTTGACTTAAGTCATTTTCTGTTGCTCAAATGCCATTTATGTTTGTTTAAAATTACTTAACATGAAAATCAAACAACTAAATCTTGTGCTTATTCTTACTCTTTTGTTTAGTGCCTGTACAAAGGAAAAAAATTTTACTGTGGAAGATCCTTTCATAACAAATGTAAAACACTATACCAAAACCCATTTAGCTGAAGGTTAATTTTCAGCATTAGACTGGGACAAAATAAATATTGTTGACCGGTTGGGGAAACATGAAATTGTAAAAATTCCTTTAATTGGATATCAAAGCAAATGACAAAGCGGTATATCTAAAATTTGTCAACGACAGTTTCATTGGAAATTTTTTTGAATTAAAGAATGATTCGGGCGATGAACATGCAATACAACTTCTTTTGATAACAAACATGTAGGCATAGTTCAAATAATAAACAATATGTATGATGGTAACTATAGAATCTATGAAAATGGTGTTTTAATATACGATGCTAACTCCACTTTAAACTCATCAGCTTTTATATCAATACCTGCAACATACGTCTACAATCTTGAATTGCATTTATTAATCCAGCTCTTAGGAGTAGGACAACCGGGTTGGACTAATGTTGACCCAAACTACACAAACTTAGAATACATAGACCCTGATTACATACAATCCTACAGGAGGAAGCAATGCTAATAATGAAATAATTGAATTTGAAATAAATGACTGGGAATCTAAAGTCGAAGTCGATATGGCAAAAATATTCAAATGCTTTGATTTGGTACCTAGCGGACCCAATGCCACTTTTACAATAACATTAAACGCTGACTTACCCTCAAATAAAGATGAAAGCATACCTTTTGTAATTGACGGTAACCCTGGGCACACATTTTTAACGATAACCAAAACAAATGGAACTCAGGCTATAACTCAAAGTTTTGGTTTTTATCCAGCCTCGGCACCCAAAAGTCTTGGGTTAGGTAATGTAGATAGTAAAATTGTCAATGATAAAAATCATGAAATAAATGCATCTATAATGATGAACATAAATGAAGCAAGTTTTAATTTACTAAAAGCTAATGCCATTTATTGGGCCACACTTGATTACAATTTAGAAAGTAATAACTGTGCCGATTTTGGCATCAATTTATTTAACTTAGCGAGAAGTACAACGCCCATCACGACGCAACCGTTTTTTGTATACATTCCACTCCCCACTGCGCCTTACAGTCTAAATGCAACCATGAATAAGTCTCCTCAAAAGCTGTTTTCAAAATTAAATGAAATGAAAACTACAGGGCATCCAGAGGCTGGAAACATAGTAATCAACAGAACACATGGAACTGAATCTGGCTTGTCCCAAGGCGAATGTTTATAAGCTATTATAATTGAACACTGCATATCTTAATATATGTAAAAACACCACAAATGACATATACAAAAAGCCTGACCCCAAAACTCATGGCTGTTATTTTTTTATTCTTTTTAAGCTTCAGCTGTAGTTGTTCGGCCCAGACAAGGATTGTGAGTGATACAAAAGGCAAAGTGCTCAGCGATCTTTGTCAGGATTTAAAAAATCCAACATCACTTACAAGCCAAATACACAATCTGCAGGCCTTGGTCTATACGAGGAAATTGCAGGGAAATATTTTGACAAAGTGGAAATGACGAAGAATTTTGAGGAGGACACGTCTTACTACGATGTAACCACAAAATTTCTTTTTGTTCAAAACTACCTGCGCCTATTAGATGAATATTGTAAGTATCTGCCCGCAGCAAATTTACAGCTGGTAGAGTATGCCCAATCTGAACACTTAGATTCGAGTTGGCGCAGTGCTGATAAAGATGAAATAGAAAAAATAAAAAATTCCTACACACTCCTATACGCTGATGCAACAAAAAAAATTGAGCTGATGATTATATACTTCAACCCCAAAAACAACAGAATTATTTATTTGAGTGACCGTAGCCTGGCACCCGAAGATTTGGACTATTTAAACAATATTAAAAAAGGCGATAGAAAAGGAATTTAACCCAACCCGTAATTTGAGCAGGCTTTTTCTTCAACAATTTTGATCATTGTCTAATGAAAGTTTACTCCAAAATGTTGGCTGCACTAGGCGCACTTTTACAAACATCTTATAAGGCTTAAAATTAAAATTCCCGGTGAAGTAACTTATCACCGGGAATTTCTATAGTAAAAAGTTAGAGTACTTTATCCTAAATACGCTTTCAATGCGCCGCTATACCTTGCCTTTTGTAAGCGTTTGATAGCTCTTTCTTTAATTTGGCGTATGCGCTCTTTGGTAAGGTCATACTTTTGACCTATCTGCTCAATGGTTACCCCGTTTTCGCCGTCCAATCCAAAATAAGCATTCACAATTTCAGCTTCACGTGGGCTCAAAGATTTTAGTACACGACGAATTTCATTTTTCAAAGAATCGTGCATTACATCCTCATCTGTTTCGTCGCCACCTTTTAAAAGATCGCCCATGGCCACATCTTCTGCTTCGTGCACGGGTGCGTCCAGGGAAGTATGGCGGGTATTGCTTTGAAAAATATTGTTGATCTCGGTTTCGCTCATTTCCAGCAGCTCAGCCAATTCTTCGGTAGAAGGTTCTCTTTCATGCTCCTGCTCAAAAGCCATGTAAGCTTTGTTGGCCTTGTTGTAGGTTCCAATTTTGTTTTGTGGCAAACGCACCAACCTACCCTGCTCGGCCAAAGCCTGCAATATTGACTGGCGGATCCACCAAACGGCGTAAGAAATGAATTTAAAACCTTTGGTTTCATCGAAACGCTGGGCTGCCTTTATGAGGCCGAGGTTACCTTCATTGATCAAATCGCTTAAAGAAAGACCCTGATGCTGGTACTGCTTAGCCACAGAAACAACGAAACGTAAGTTAGCCTGCACCAGTTTGTCCAATGCTCTCTGATCACCCATCTTAATCTTTTGAGCAAGAATGGTTTCTTCCTCCGGGGTAATCATAGAGATTTTAGAAATTTCCTGCAGATATTTCTCCACCGCCTGTGAGTCACGGTTGGTAATCTGCGTTGCGATTTTAAGTTGCCTCATGTTATGATATTAGTTACAAGATATGAACACCTGATAGACACATTTAGTTGGGATAACGTTGCAAGGAGATGTTTTATGCTACGAATCCAAAAAAATAGTGTGCAAAAGTACTACCATTTTATGGAAAAACATAATGATCTCAGAAAAAAGGAACAAGAAGTGCATAAATTAGCCGATAAATGTTTATATAACGGGCAGGTATGCAAAAAAATAAAACTATCATCGGCAAATTGTTGAAAATCATCCCATTTTGAGATCATTTACTATTTTTGCTGCATGATAATAGATTTACGTTCAGATACTTTTACAAAGCCCACCCCACCCATGCTTGCGGCCATGATGAACGCCTCTGTAGGAGACGATGTTTTTGGCGAAGATCCTTCGGTAAATGCCCTGGAAGCTGAGACGGCCGCCCTTTTCAACATGGAGGCAGCGCTGTTTTGCCCGAGCGGCACGATGACCAACCAAATAGGTATAAAATGCCACACCAACCCCGGTGACGAAGTGATTTGTGATAAAATAAGCCATGTGTACATTTACGAGGGCGGCGGCATTGCTTTTAACAGCGGTTGCCAGGTAAAAACATTGGATGGAGTGCAGGGTAAGGTAACTGCCGAGCAAGTGAAAGAAGCCATCAACCCCGACGATGTACATAAAGCCAAAACAAGCCTTGTAAGCCTCGAAAATACCGTTAACCGTGGTGGCGGCAGTTGCTACGACTTTGAAGAAATATTGAAAATAAAGGAGGTTTGCCTGCAAAACGATCTTAAACTACACCTGGATGGTGCCCGCTTGTTCAATGCGCTGGTAGCCAAGGATGAAAGCCCGCAACAATACGGCGAAATTTTTGACAGTATTTCCATTTGCCTCAGTAAAGGTTTAGGTGCACCGGTGGGCAGCCTTTTACTGGGCAGCCATGCTTATATCAAAAAGGCCCGGCGCATTCGCAAAGTTTTTGGCGGTGGCATGCGGCAAGCGGGTTATATGGCTGCTGCCGGTTTGTATGCTTTGGAGCATCATATTCATCGCCTGCAGATAGACCACCATCATGCCAAGCAGATTGCCGACATCCTTATCCGAAAAAACTTTGTGGGCCACATATTACCGGTAGAAACGAACATTGTTATTTTCGAAATTATAGGCCATACTTACACTGTAGCCGATTTTTGTGCACGCTTAAAAAGGGAAGACATTCTTTGCATGGCCATTTCGCCCACGCAGGTGAGAATGGTGACGCACCTTAATGTGGATGCCGATATGCTGAAGAAACTGGTGCAAACCATAGAAGCCATGTAGCTGTCGGCTGCACCATCATTTTACCTATTTACCAATTTTAATTTAGTATACATGTTCCCCCATATCAACCCCACTCAAACGCCTTCCTGGACAGCCCTACAGGCTCATTATAAATTATTTGAACAGGTAAAAATGAAAGACCTGTTTTACAATGACCCTGAAAGATTTGAAACATTCTCCGTGCAATTAGAGGATATTCTTTTTGATTACTCTAAAAACATAATTACCCAGAATACCATGGAAGTATTGCTGGAACTGACCGGGGATTGCCACCTGAAGGAAGCCATGGAAGCCATGTTTACCGGGGAAAAAATAAATAAGACCGAAGACAGGGCCGTGCTGCACACCGCCCTGCGCAATTTTTCGAATAAGCCGGTAATGCAAAACGGGCAGGATGTAATGCCTGAAGTATATGCTGTGCAGCAGCAGATGAAGAACTTTTGTACACGTTTGCACAATGGCGCCTGGAAAGGGTATAGCAACAAACCCATTAAATACCTTGTAAATATTGGCATTGGCGGTAGCGACCTTGGCCCGGTGATGGTTACCGAAGCATTAAAACCTTACTGGGTAAAAGACATACAACCTTTTTTTGTGAGCAATGTAGATGGTACCCATATTGCCGAAACACTGAAGAAAGTAACCCCAGACGAGACAATTTTCATCATAGCCAGCAAAACTTTTACTACCCAGGAAACTATGACCAATGCCAACTCTGCCAGAGAGTGGTTCTTAAACAACGGTGGAACGGAGGCTTCTATTGCGCAGCATTTCATAGCACTTAGCACCAATAAAGCTGCCGTAGAAAAATTTGGAATAGATGCTGCCAATATGTTTGTGTTTTGGGATTGGGTAGGTGGCCGATACAGCTTGTGGAGTGCCATTGGTCTTTCCATTGCTGCCAGCATTGGTTACGACAATTTTGAACTATTGCTGAAAGGTGCCCATTCGGCCGACGAACATTTCAGGCATACCAATTTAGATGAAAATATACCGGTGATTATGGCTCTGCTGGGCATTTGGTACCGAAACTTTTTTGGCGCAAGTTCGGAGGCTATCCTGCCGTATGACCAGTACATGCACCGCTTTGCAGCCTATTTTCAGCAAGGAAATATGGAAAGCAATGGTAAATATGTGGACAGGAATGCTGAACCGGTGAGCTATGAAACCGGTCCCGTTATTTGGGGCGAACCCGGCACCAACGGTCAGCATGCTTTTTACCAGCTCATTCACCAGGGCACATCTTTAATTCCCTGCGACTTTATTGCACCTGCACAAACGCACAACCCCCTTGGAGATCATCACCAAAAATTGATCAGCAACTTTTTTGCCCAAACGGAGGCCTTGATGAAGGGGGCAACACACGAAAATCCCTTCAGGGTATTTGAAGGCAACAGGCCCACCAATTCTTTCCTGGTAAAAAAAATTACCCCCTACACACTCGGCCAGCTGATAGCATTGTATGAACATAAAATTTTTGTGCAGGGCGTAATCTGGAATATTTACAGTTTCGACCAGTGGGGCGTGGAGCTTGGCAAGGTGCTGGCCAACGAAATTTTGCCAGAATTGCAAAACGATGCAGCGATTGGGTCGCATGATTCGTCTACTAATGGACTAATCAACGCTTATAAGCAAATGCGCTGACGGCTGGTTTTTTACAATATTTACACAACATTTATAAATACGGTTTTATGAAAAGTTTCCTTATAACGCTCCTGTTTTTTTCGATAGCAGTAGTTGCCTATTCCCAAACCAGCCTACCTGACCGTGGCAGCCAGGGTTACAAAAGCTGCTTCAACAATGCTGCCTATGCTAAAAGTTTTACCACGCCGTCTTCAAATGGCCAGCAGTCCAAAAACAGTAGTGCCGTAAGTTTGGCTTCGTATAGAAACGATGCGCCGGTGATAAGTGTAATGCCTGCGCTTAAATTATGGCTGTTGCCTGCTGCTTTGCCCAATCCATTTATGAAAGAAGAGGATTAAGGTTGTACCTCGTAAATTATATTCCAATTAAAAAATCCTCTCATTAAGAGAGGATTTTTTATTATGTCTTGAGAAGTTTTTTACCATTTGTCAACTTCCTCTGTGCTGTGGTTATCGTAAGGCTTTTGCTCTTCCGCTTCTTTTTCAGGAGCAACAGGAGCATCGGCCACCAGGGCTGCTTTGTCCATTGCTTCTGCAACGGGTTCTGCAACTGTTTCTGAAACTGTTTCTACAACTGCTGTTTGTGAACCTTCCGCATTTCCTGCCTGGCCGTTTTCATCTCCTTCGTAAGGATTGTCATGGTTAAAGGCATCAAAATCAAAATCAGGCATCAAGTCTGTTTTTACATAATCAATTGCCTCAATCAAACCTTTGATAAACTTATTAAAATCTTCTTTGTACAAAAAGATTTTATGGCGATCGTAGCCATCAGAGTCAAAACGTTTGCGACTTTCTGTGATGGTCAGGTAAAAATCGCTTCCGCGGGTTTCTCTTACATCAAAAAAGTAAGTTCTGCGTTTGCCAGCTTTGATGCGTTTGCTATAAACGCTTTCCATTTTTTTGTCGTTGTTTTCGTACGCCACTGTTGTTTTTTTTATTGATAAAATGAATGCATGTAGATCGTGACAAAGATAAAGTTGTTTTCGATATAGCAAAATTTATGAAAAATCATTTTAGGATAGTCCCAGCACTGGTTCTGCATCCGGGTTTTCGCTCTCCTTTTGCTTGTTGTACATCTCGGCATAAATGCCATCAAGTGCAATCAATTCAGGGTGGGTACCCTGTTCTGCAATGCTGCCATCGTGCAGTACAATGATTTTATCGAAGTTAAATAACGAAAAAATACGGTGTGTGATAATGATGGCGGTTTTATCCTGCAGGTATTCGTAGAGGTTAGCCAGTATCTTTTTTTCGGTGCGGGCATCTACCGCACTGAGGCAATCGTCAAATATAACGATATTTGGATCTTTGATCATGGCCCGGGCAATAGAAATTCTTTGTTTCTGTCCGCCACTCAGGGTAACTCCCCTCTCCCCTACAACGGTTTCAAGCCCCTGAGCAAATCCTTTTATTTCGTCGTAGATGCAAGCTTTGGTGGCAGCCCTTATCACTTCTTCATCTGTAGCACCCGCCTTACCGAACCTTATATTATTTTTGATGGTATCGCTAAACAGGAACACATCCTGTGGCACATAACTTACCTGTGCCCGAAGATCCTGCAGGGTAATTTCCTTGATGTGTTTAAAATCGAAACTGATGGCGCCGTTGGTTGTATCATACATGCGTAACAGCAATTGCGCCAGTGTTGTTTTTCCGGAACCTGTTTTGCCAACAATGGCAATTTTTTGTCCTTGCTTTACCTGCAATGAGAAATTTTTGATGGCATGAATACCCGTATGCGGATATACAAAATCAACTTTTGAAAATTGTATGTTGCCTTGCAAAGTGTGCGCTGTTGCACCAGCGATATCTTTAATACCCGGCACCGCATGCAAGAATTCGTTGATGCGCCGCTGCGAGGCCACCGCTCTTTGGGTCATGCTGGCCGTCCAGCCGATGGCACTCACAGGAAAAGTGAGCATCTGTATATACATCACAAACTCGGCGATTTTACCCACAGATGCACCAGGCACTTTGTTTACCACATCCAGCCCGCCTACCAGTATAGTGGTAAGTGTACTAAGCCCGATGAGCAATGCCATGCTGGGGAAATAGATGGCTTCTGTTTTGGCCAGGCTCAGCGCATTCTGCTTATAATCGTCGCTGTTCTTTTCAAAAAAGCGCAACATAGATTTTTCCTGCACAAAAGACTTGATGACCCTTATGCCAGAATAAGATTCCTGTGCATTACTGGTAAGGCTGCTCAACAAGGCCTGTATGCGCTCACTCTTGCGGTTGATGACTGTATTTACAATGAAAATGGTAATGGCAAGAATGGGCAAAGGACAAAGTGCCACAATAGTAAGTTTCACATCGGATCGCAACATAAAAAATACACTAAAGCCCAGCACGGCAGCAAGGTTTATAAAATACATAATAGCCGGCCCTGTGTACATTCGCACCCGGCTTACATCTTCAGAAATACGATTCATCAGATCGCCGGTACTGTGCGTTTTGTAAAAATTCGTATCCAGTTGCTGGTAGTGTGTAAATATCTCGTTCTTTTGGTCAAACTCAATATGGCGACTCATTACGATAATGGTTTGCCGCATCAAAAACATAAACAGACCACTGATTAGCGCCAATATCAAGAGAATGAGTCCTGCAAATAATACCTTGGTTTTAAAAGGCTGCGCATCAAAACTACCCAACACATTTCTGACGATTACATCATAGGTTTCATGGGAGCGGGCAGCCAATACTTCGTTGGCAGCTGTAGACTTGATGGTGAGTACTACGGTATTTACCACATAGCCAGTGATCTGTGGAGCGAGTATTCTGAAATAATTGGTAAGAATCACAAACAGTATCCCGAGGATAAATTTGCGGCGGTATTTCCAAAAATATTTATTAAGGGTAGATAATTGCGTCATGAGGCGCAAAAATAATTAAATAATAGCAGTGAATGGTTAATGGGCAATTGGCAATGGGCAATGGGCAATTGGCGATGGGTAATGGGCAATAGGCAATTTGCAATGGGCAATAGGCAGTGGGCTGGGCAATGGGCGATGGGTAATGGGCAATAGGCAATTTGCAATGGGCAATAGGCAATTGGCAATTGGCAATGGGCAATGGTCAATCAATGTCGTTTACTTAAGGTATTTGCTCCGTAGGAGCACCCTGTTTATAGAAACATCGAAATGAATAATTTTTCCAGACTCC
>JBBSJJ010000010.1:0-53487 GCA_038257335.1 Chitinophagales bacterium
CCTTGTCATGCCTTTGTGTAAAACAACATCTACTGCCAGCAACAACAGCAGGATGATAACGAGCAACGTATATTTGTTTTTTAAGAAGCTGTATTTTCTCATTCGAAAAAAATCTATTGTTTGGTTCCTTTTAAACAACTTGTTGCTAAAGAAAAGAAGGCCTTGCTTTTTTTAATAAAGCTACTCCTTTTGATGTGCCTGTTAAAATGTATCTTCTTTGTTTACAATTATAACCTCACCGGCGGCTGGGCGGTAGAAGGTTTTGAAAATGCTCTGGAAATTATAAAATGGTCCTTGCTCTACGACGTCCTCATTCTTGCGCTGGTCAATCTGCCCTTTTTTGTGGTGCTATTAGTTTTCGGAAAAAAGGTTCATCATAAAAGCATCCAGGTGTTACTGGCAGCGGTCTTTGCTGCGGTGAACGCCTTTGTGCTGTTTTTAAATTGTATTGATATTTTCTATTTCCGATTTCACCTGCAGCGTTCCGATGCCGATCTGTTCTATGTGCTTAGAAATCCCTTTGCAGATGGCAAAGCATTTTTATACCTGCTCATTTTTGGCAGCCTTGCTTTACTGTTGCTGGTTAGTAAAATATTGTTCAAAAATATACTGGGTATTGCGAAGTTACCAGGCGAAGGAAACAGGCTCTTGCTCAGCAACGCTCTGCTGCTAGGGTTTGTGACAGTCTTCTTTGCCACCGGAACCAAAAAACAATTACCTACTTATCCTTTAACCGAGGTAGAAGCGGTTCAACTGCCACTCACACAAAACTCCTTTCATACGTTTGTCTATTCGGTTTACAGGAAAAATGATGTTACCATTCCTGCAAAGCAGTACATGTCCCTGTCAGAACAGCGAGCCCTGTTTTCTATACACAAAAGAATAGATGGCGTGGATACCCCTAAAAACATTGTGTTGTTTATTATGGAAAGTGTGCCTGCAGATTTTTTTGACAGCAGCAGTGCTTATAATGTGAACATGCCCTTTCTGGATAGCCTCGTGCGCAAAAGTATTTTTTTTGAAAATGCGTTTAGTTACTCCTATAGTTCTAACAAGGGAATTACTGCTATGCTGGCCGGCATACCAACACTTACTGATATTCCGCTGTACCATTCCAATTTTACTTCTATTGAAAAAACTGCTTTGGGCAAAACACTTTCAAACAACAAATACAGTTCATCGTTTTTCATTGGCGACCATTACGACGATTTTGGCTTTGCCAAATGTTGCAACTGGCTGGGCATACAACAATATTACAGTATGGAAGCCATACCCGGTTACCACCAAATGGAGCAACACAGCCTGGGCCTGCACGATGAATATGTACTACAGTTTATGCAAGAAAAATTGCGCAACATGCCGCAACCTTTTTTTGCGACGCAGTACAATATTTCTACGCATTACCCCAACGACCTCCCAAAAAGATTTAAGGCAACTGCTGATAACACTACACCTCCCATGAAAACAATGCAGTATTACAACGACTGCCTGCAAACGTTTTTTAAGGAAGCTGCTTTGCAACCCTGGTTCAACAACAGTGTTTTTATTTTTTGCTCCGACCATTGGGCACAACCGCACACACAAACTATCCGGCTAGATGAGGTGGAGAGTTTTAAAATCCCCATTTTTATTTATGAACCTGGCAAATCCATTGGTAAAAGAGAAACAGCAGCAGTGAGCCAACTGGATATTCTCAACACCATCCTGCATTATGCCGGTATCAAAGACAGCATTACCAGTTATGGAGAAAACCTGGTTGACACTCCGCTGAACCCGCAGCGTACCGTCTTCACCAAGATCAACAGCTTTTTGTACCAGGCCATTAACAAGGAATATGTGTTGGGTTTTGACGCCTTGCAAGGCAAGGCTTTGTACTGCTATAATTATAAAAAAGATGCGGCTAAAAAGAACAACCTCCTACGTGAGCAAAAGCTGCCCGCTGTAGAAAAGCTTGTATTAGAAATGAAAGCTTTTTTGCAAACTGCAGCCATGCATTACCGGAGGGAGAGAGGGCGATGAGATAGATGTAGAGAGGCGGTGAAGAAGGTTGAGGTTAAGAGCGGCAGAAAATATCTACTTAGCTTGTTGCTGATTAAAAGTTTTCATACCTGACTAATAAATATCTCTTGCTCCAATGCTTTCTTATGTCTCAACATCATTTGCAAAACCTCCAGAACATTTTTTTCTGCGGGAGAGGAGTAATCTTGTACAGCGCTGTATTGCCGGTTGAACAAACGTCTGTTGCCAAATTTTTCTAAAAGCAGTTCGGTATTTTTCGGGAGAAAAAATGAAGCCCTATCGCCCAAATATTTCTTGAATTCGTTTTGATAAATGTTGATGCCTGCAAAATCAAAATCCCCAAAATGAAGATAGTGGTTGGGTATAGCAGACAGCCACTTTATTAAATCTTTGCTTTGGGGATAACGGCTCACAAATAAGGGTTGAATGTGCGCAAATAAATACCGTTGCTTTTCTATCTGGCGAAAGTTCTCCGGGTTTTCAATGCCCACAATTGTCACTACCGGATCAGGTGCAAAATTTTCAAAATCATGGATGAAAGTATAACTGCCAGTCAAGGGATGTATTAGGGTCGGATTGCCACTTAGTTCAGCATGGATGGCATCGTAACTATTTACCAAAAAGCCTTTGAAAGTTCTAACCGCCTGTAATTTTGAATCACCGGATATTACTATGTTGACTGCCCTGCTTTGTTCTTCGCTTTCAAGCATAATGATGTATTCTTGCAGGTTGTTGATGCCAAAATGATTGCTTAAATATGTGTCAACGTTTTCTTTGTTTTGTATAAAGAGTAAGGCTTTTGTTTTGCCGGTTTGTTGCTTTTGAAGTAACCCATCCTCCAACATTTTTGTAACAACAGCATGCAGCATAGCGCTGCTTGCAATGCTTGCACCGGGTTCCAACAGTTGCTGTATTTTTTTGGCGATATGGAGGGGTAGTTTCAATTTAATTTACCGTGAAGCTGCTAAGTCGTTTTTATTAAAAGCCTAGTCTGTTGCATTTATCCAATTTTTAATCAATCCGCCAGCTATTCAAAGTCTTCCGCCGCGGCGGAGAGATTTTGAGGGCCGCCTTTTTATAACGGGTTTAATTGTGTAATGATTCTTTTGATTTTAGTATTCCGTTTGTCATCCTTTTCCAGCTTGTAAATATGTTTGTAGTTGAGAGCATTGGTTTCTGTAGGAGATCCATTGATCAGCAAAATATTCCGGTCGTTGGCAAATTGTAAAATCCCCCTGATATTATTGGGGTGCAGTTTCCCAATTTCATCCATCATACAATGCAACTTGAAATCTTTAAATCGCTTGCTGGCGCCATCTTTAAACACATTCAGCAACATAATATTAATCATGGCTTTCACCAGTACATCCGTTCCTTCGCTGCCCACGTTTGATAGTTTTTCTACCCAGCCGGTATCGTTTTGGTTTTCTTCAATCCTGAATTTCAATTCAAAGGAATCAGATAAGGCGATGCTATCCTTACGATATTCGCCGATGGCTTTACTGAGTTGTTTTAATAACTCTACTGCTTTTTTATTTTTACTTTCCTGGTCGGTTGAAGAGAATAGATTTAATCCACCAATATCGTAAGCGTGTTCATCATTGTAAATTTTTATCTGCATCAGCAACTGCACTACTTTATTGGCACTGGTTTCAATCTTAAGTTCTATTTTCCGGATGGCGCCCACAAAGTTTTTATTTTCAAAATCTTTGTTGATGCTGTTTATTACTTTTTGAATGTCGCCGGTCTTGCTCATGAGGTCACCGGTTTCTTTCCCCACCAGTTTGATCACATTGGCAAAGCGTTCGTTTACCCGCTTTTCATACTCTTCAATTTTACTATTTTGTATAAACTCGTTCAGGTCTTCTGCAAATCCCTGGTGAGAATGTTTGTCAGTAAGTACTTTGGTGAAATTGAAAATATTGTTATCAGAAAAATTGTCGAGGAACCGGGTCGCTGCTTCTTTTAAATCATCCAGCCGCCGGGCTGCTGTATAAAAGCAACTATTTAATTTTTCAATTAAGAACACACAGGTTTTATCGTTCCTATAACTTTCTTTTTCTTCGGTATATGCCGATGGTAACGAAAGATAAGCCTCTGTTTGGTGAAAGCGGGTTAATGCATGTGTATCTTCTTCCAACTTGTATAAATCCTGCTGTAACTGATTTAAATAAGTATTCGTCTCTTTGATGTCGGTAGCAATTTTTTCCCTGTGCAGAGTGAATTTTTCTTCTTCCAGTATGTACTGCTTATCAAGATTGGCCTTACTGCTTTTAAAACCATCCGCTTTATCAATTAGTTCTTTCTTATCTTTTTTATACTCCGCAACAAGGTCTCTTTTATCTTCAATAAAATTCAATTCGCTGTAAATGAGTTGTATTTTTTCATCCAACACAGCTATTCGTTTTGTATCTGCTCCCTTGCCTGCAAGTTCCTGTTGCTGTTCACTTTTTAATTCCTGCTGCTCCTGCACCAGTGCTATTGTTTGTTTTTTTACGGCTACTTGAATTTGCGCCAATTGTTGATTTAACAGCACATCAATAGCCGCTAATCTTTTTGCGTATTCCCTTTCTTTTGCTTTTACTTGCCTGGTTAGTTCATCTTCTATTTTTTGAAGATTTTGCTGCGCCTGTGCCAATGCTTCGCTATTCGCCGCAAGCGCAGTATCAATATCTTCCAGCGCTTTTCGCCTTGCTTCCGCAGACTTTACCTCGTAATCTTTTTGCTGTAATTTTGCCTGCTCCAATTGCAAAATATCCTGCTCCTTTTTGTATTGTTTCTCCAGCAGACTATCTTTAGCATCTTTTATTTGGGGCTGGTATTTTTTCTTTAGTTTTTCCAGTTTGGCAATTTCTTCGGATTGCAGTGTGTTTAAATGTTTCTGTCTAAGATCAATAGAAAGCTCTGCATCTTTTAATTCGGCTTTGTATTCTGCCAGTGTTTTTATTTGTAGCGGCATATCGGTTACATCCAGCTCAATACCATACAAACTATTATTGTCTTTATTTAATTGCGGACTTAGCCCTTCGTTAAAAAGCAATTGTTCACTCACTATTTTACCGATGGTATTTTCCCAGCCGGGCTTGTTTTTATTCAACCAGCCATACAAGGCGGCTTCATTGTTTGCTAATTTTTGCGTGATGTCTTTTACCAACTCCTGTTGTATTGTAATACCTGACAGTAATTTTTCCTGCTCTCTTGCGGTCGTTTGCTGAATGGCGGTTTCCCCTATCTCCCATTGTTTTTGTAAGGTGCTGCCGGTATTTTTTAAATGCTCCAGTTCGTGTATAATTTGTTGTATCGAAAGCTGGTATTGTGTTACTGTGGC
Organism: Chitinophagales bacterium; assembly: GCA_038257335.1. Classification (GTDB taxonomy): domain Bacteria; phylum Bacteroidota; class Bacteroidia; order Chitinophagales; family Chitinophagaceae; genus Ferruginibacter. Next base: position 5,348 of record JBBSJJ010000010.1, read on the forward strand.
TTTCGCATCATCCAGCTCCTTTTCATAAAAGCGCTGGTGGGTAATGGTGGCTCTTTTTAAACGTTCCTTTTCCAGCAACTGCTGTTGTTGATCCGTTGACTGCCTGGCCTGTTGTACACTTTGGGCATTGTTTTGCCTAATATCTGCCAGTGATTTTTCCAACGTAAATCTGATGTCTTCCTTATCTAGTCCTGCTTTTTCTTTCAGTGTTATCTGTTCTTCTTTTTTATCCTGCTCATAGGCCGTGGCTGCCTGAGCTGTTGCCTGCAAAAGACTTTCATATTTCTGAGTAACAGCTGCAAACTGCATCGTGAGCAATGCTTTTTCTTTCGTTAGTTTCTGTAGTTCAGTATCCAGCGCTTTCTTGTTGGCAACCTTTTCTATAATGTTTTCAATGGATTGCTTGCTGTAGTAATCCGCTTTTTCTTTTGCTTTTTTAATGTCACTCTCCAGTACACTTATTTCACCTTTTATTTTATCTGCTTTGTTTCTGAAACGTTGTTCGGTGGACGTTATTTTCTCTGTCAGTTCATTTTTTTCTGCAAGTAACTTTTCCTTTTTATCCTGGAATTTCGGAATGCTGCGTTGCACCTGTGCTGCGGCCCAGGCCAGTTGCAGCGAGAAATTATTTTTTTCACTTTCAAGGTGTTTGATGGCCAGATGGTTTTTGACAACATTATCAGCCTGTTTGATAATATGCGGCTGCTTGTATAAATGAATGTCACTTAGCTGCGACTCAAAGTTCTTTAAGTGATGCGTATAACTTTGCAAATCGATGCTGATATCCTCTTCATTCAGCGACATGATGATGGTTTGCTTTATGAACTCTGCCTCCAGTTTGCTGTTCAAAAATACATTCTGAATCGTACGGGGAATGTTCTGGTATTGCTTGCTTTGCAACAAAGCATATTTGGTGAAATCTTTTTTACCTGCTTCATTGTTGCCATACAAAATGTCCCGGTATTCTTCGTATCGATCAATCTTACGGCTATGGTCAATGCGTTGTGCATCCAGTACCTGGCGGTTGTCTTCCCATTTCTCAAAGGCATGTCCACCGGCACTCACAAAATGATCCCTGTTGTAAGCCGTATCTAAAAAACGAAAGCAAACCTTGCCATGGCTTTTAAATGCAACAATACAAAATGGACCGGCTTCCCTCAGCACTTCATAAATTAAAAAGGAGTTTTGATAAGGGAAATAGTACTCAGCAAAATTCTTCTTTTCTTTTGATATGCCCAGCTTCAAAGTATCGGCATTGTAAAAAAACAGGATGGCACGCAGCAGCGTACTTTTGCCAACGCCCTGTGTTCCTATCAAATGAACATTGCCATCCACCATTACCTCTGCATATTGTATGGTAGCGCTATTGATGAAAATGATTTTATTAAGAGACCTCATGCTGCTGTTTCTTCTTGAATTTGTATGCTTACAATTAATTGTTTGATGTAGTTGAACGATGCAAGGACTTTATACTGGTTGGTTAGTTCATTTTGTAATTCTGCATAGCCGGGGTTGCACAATTGTTTTTCTATCAGGTTGTTGATTCTTTCCTGGTAACTTCCATCGCCGGTTAGCCGCTTCATTATTTCCAGCTTATCTTTTAGACTTGCATCCATTTTTACCTGTACCAAAATGTCTGCCGGCGTAAATAAAAATCCGGGTGTAAAGCTGCTGTTGAATGCAGTGAAAAAATCCACTACATCTATCCAACGGTAGGCTTGTTCTATTTTGCTTTCCAGCGTTGCTTTTACTTCGTTCCGGGAGAAATAGAAATACTCGTCACCTCTCTCCAGCACAAAGCCAATGGCTATAAAATAATTATAGAGGTCGTCGAAGTTTTCATCCACCACATTGTACAACCTTCGGTTGCTATCGTCCACACTGTTGCTGCAAATAAATTTCCCCTTGCTCAGTGTGTCAAAAATATCAGCGGTATGCCGGTTATGTGTATTCATTCTTGCTGCTGTTTAATGATGAAGGATGAAGGAAGCTGTTATATAGCAAAATGTTGGTTTACTTTACAACCACCATTGCATATTCTACCTGTTCATCTGTTTGAAAACTGTCTTTAATAATTAATTCCTGTTCGTACATAGAAACCATCTGACAAAATATGGTAATCTTTTCTTCATAACTCACTGCCCTTGGATATTTATATTGCATGATGTAATTGTGCAAATGACGACTGCTGGCATCAAATCCTCTTTTCATTTCTTCCAAGTCAATATAAATTTCTTCTTCTGTTTGTGGCAGCAAGTCTTTGCTGGCGATGCTTTCCGCTACCAGTTGCACAGGGCGTTTGTGTTGTTGTAGTTTTGCCGCTACTCTTTTTATGTTTTCATTCCCCTCATCGCTTTGCAAATAATCAAGCGATAATTTTAATGGATAGGTGGGGCGATTTTCAAACAGTACATCATTGCTTAGCTGCAGCAAACGGGTAATATTTGTTTTTGACTTTAGCTCAAACTGATCTTTTAAATATTTTACCTGCTTTATTTTTTCCTGCATCCGGCTTTGGTGTTTTACCTGGTTCAGGTATTCAATAATTTGTTTTTGGGTTTCTATCAGATTGTGGCGACTCTCGGTAAGCTGCCCACGCAGTTCTGTTACCACCTGCTTTAGTTCTTCATCCAGTGCGGTTGTGAAGAAAGTAATTTCTTCATCACTGGCAAGGCGGTCTGTTTGCTCTATCAATAAATAAATAGCCCTTCGTTTTTCATCAAAGGCCTCCAGTTTGGCTATTTTAATACCGTAGTTAGGTTCTGTTTTAAAAGCATTTTCAATGTTACGATTAAGGTCTATTACGTTCCTCAAAGTGATTCTTCCAATTTTGCGGAGGGCAGCTTTGATTTGTTTAAGGTACGTGTAGCGGCGGTGCTCATTGGTTTCCTGCAAATAAAAATTGATGTGCTGCTTTACCTGCTGTATATTTTCGTGGATATAGGAAGTATTGATCTCTTCATTAACTTCCAATATTTGTTCAAAAAACTGCTGGTACTGGTCGTCGATTTCTACGTATGGGCCATTGCGGCGCAGGATATGTTTGCTGATCAACACCTCAATCTTATCTTCTGATAATAATTCGGCGGCATCGTCATATTTATAAAGGAATGATTTGCGCTTCTCAAACATTTCTACCAGCAAGTCTTTTGACTGGGTGAGTGTATTGATCAATTCTTTGAGCGAAAGTATGTAAGACATCGTTTTATAAAATCTAAATAACAAACATTGGTATCAAATAAAAAACCCCAACATTGCAGCGGAGGTTTGCTCTTGAGGTTTTCGCCTCCGTTCTAATCCTGCCTCGCTGCTGACAACACCCTCGTTTGGTATCGTCACCAGCGAGGCAACAATTTAGGCTAATAACTTTTCCCTACATTGTTCCGTGAAGCAAAACCAAATCCATCCTTGTAAGCTTCAGGCCCCTTGCTCAGGCCCTGGCAGCCTTGAAGAAAGATCACCAAACTTAGAGCATTAATAAAAATACTTCTAATTGCTTGAGCAGAGAAGACAAAAGACAAATTTCAATAGCCGAAAATGCCTGTTACATTACCCGCAAAACCTTTGACTTTTGACCCCGTTCCTTCGGGCCTGGCAGGCTTTCACTTTTGACTTTTGACTTTTGACTTTTGACTTTTGACTTTTGACTTTTAACTTTTGACTTACTTTAACTCACCCCACTCCCATTGCCCACCGCAACATCAGGGTTTACAAATTGTAATTTGCCATCTGCATCTTCTGCCATTAAGATCATACCATTGCTTTCTATACCACGCATTTTGCGGGGCGCAAGATTGGTAACCACGGTTACTTGTTTACCTATGATGGTCAGCGGATCAAAATGCAAGGCGATGCCGCTTACAATGGTGCGTATTTCTGAGCCGAGGTCTATTTGGAGCTTGAGTAATTTATCGGCTTTGGCTACTTTTTCGGCAGCCGTGATGGTGCCCACTTTCAAATCAATTTTTGCAAAATCTTCAAATTGAATTTCGGGTTTTGCCGGAGTTGTTGCTGCGGGTTCGTTGGTTGTTTCCATAATGCTCGTGGCCGGTTTGATGAGGCCTGCTTTTAATTTTGCTACCTGTGTGGCTATTTCTTCGTCTTCTATTTTTCTAAATAACAATTGGGGCTCCCGCAGGCTGTAACCTACGCTGAGCAATTTGATTTTACCGGCATTTTCCCAGTCCAGCATTTTTTCTACCACCTTCATCATGCCAATCATTTTCTTGGCCGTGATGGGCAGAAAAGGGTTTATCAAGATAGCCAGGTTGGCTGTAAGTTGCAGGCAAAGATGCAGGCAATTATCAATTGATTTTTGAGCAGCCACTTGTTCTTCGCTTCTTTGCTCCCCTCCTTCGCTGGGGTTGGGGGAGGCTTTTCTGGCCACAATCCAGGGTTCTTTTTCCTGCATGTAGCGGTTGCCTTTGCGGCTCAGGTCTATCACTTCAAAAAGGGCATCTCTAAATTTAAATTCCTCCAGCAAAGTCTTTACTTTTTCCGCAGTGTTGCTGATATCTGCTTTCAACGCACGGTCCGTATCATCCAGCACGTCCATGTGCAGTGTGGGCACTTTACCGTTACACAATTTGTGCATCAGCACCCAGGTGCGGTTTACGAAGTTTCCAAAAATGCTTACCAGTTCGCTGTTGTTCCTGTCCTGAAAATCTTTCCAGGTAAAATCGTTGTCTTTTGTTTCAGGGGCGTTGGCACACAACACATATCGCAGCACATCTTCGCAGCCGGCAAAATCTACCAGGTATTCGTTTACCCACACGGCCCAGTTGCGACTGGTGCTCACTTTTTCTCCTTCAATGTTTAAAAATTCATTGGCAGGTACATTGTCTGGCAACACAAAATCGCCATGGGCTTTCAGCATGGCCGGAAAAATAATGCAATGAAAAACGATGTTGTCTTTTCCTATAAAATGTACCAGCTTGGTGTCTTCCTTGCACCAATAGTCTGCCCAGTCTGGTGTAAGTTCTTTGGTGGCGCTGATGTAGCCGATGGGCGCATCAAACCACACATACAATACTTTGCCTTCGGCATCGGGTAGCGGTACTTTTATGCCCCAGTTGCTGTCTCTCGTCATGGCACGGCTTTGAAGACCTGTGTCCAGCCAGCTTTTGCACTGACCATACACGTTGTTCTTCCATTCCTGGTGGCCTTCTATGATCCATTCTTTTAACCAGGGCTCATAATCCTGCAGCGGAAAATACCAATGTTTGGTTGTTTTTTTTACCGGCACGGCGTCACTCAGTGCACTGCGTGGGTCTATCAATTGTTCGGGTGAAAGAGCGCTGCCGCATTTCTCGCATTGGTCGCCATAAGCATTGGGGTTGGCACACACGGGGCAGGTGCCCACTATGTAGCGATCGGCCAAAAATGTATTGGCTTTTTCATCAAAGTATTGTTCTGTTTCCTTTACTTCAAACAAACCTTTGTCGAACAGATTGGTGAAGAAGGCTGCAGCCGTTTCGTGGTGCACTTTGTTAGAAGTGCGGGAATATATATCAAAAGAAATATGCATTTGCTGCATGCTGTCTTTAATGATGGCGTGGTAACGATCCACCACTTGCTGTGGTGTGATGCCTTCTTTCATTGCACGAATGGTGATGGGCACGCCATGCTCATCGCTGCCGCCAATGAATTTTACATCTCTTTTTTGTGCACGCAGGTACCGCACATAAATATCTGCAGGCAGGTAGCAACCGGCCAGGTGGCCAATATGTACCGGGCCATTGGCATAAGGCAAAGCTGCGGTAACGAGGTATCTTTTAGGATTTTGTATCATATATTTTTTTTACCCGGCTGCAGGTTCAATGAGCAATGCCGTACTTACAGGACGCTGTCATTTTAATCCCGATTCTTCGGGACTTTCTTGTACTACATACCATTGAGCAACAAGTGCATTCTGCAAAAATATCGAATGAATTGCCAATACCGAAATTTGAGTACATTCATTCCATGAAGCGTAAAGACTTTTTATCGGCTATCCTGCCAGCAGCAGCTTCTGTGCAGGCTGTTTCGCTGAGCCTGGCAGAGGAGAGCCGTTCGCCTATTGTTCCACCTTACTTGCAACCGGGAGATACCATTGGCATCAGCAGCCCGGCAGGATACATTACGGCCGAAGAGATTGCGCCTGCTGTTTTAAAATTAAAAGACTGGGGTTTCAATGTTGCCATTGGCAGTACCATCGGCAAAAGAGATTTTACTTTTGGCGGCACCGATGACGAACGGTTGGCAGACCTGCAGCAAATGTTGGATGACAGCAACATCAAAGCAATACTTTGCGCAAGGGGCGGGTATGGGGCAGTACGCATTGTAGATGGCATTGACTGGAATAAATTTAAAAAGAAACCCAAGTGGATCATCGGCTTTAGCGACATCACCGTGCTGCATAGCCACCTGCACCAGCATACCAACGTGGCCAGTATTCATTCTAAAATGTGCAACAGCTTTCCAGACGATTGGAACCTGGCCGACCCCATACAAAGAGAAACGATTGAAAGTATTCGGCGTTGCCTCGTTGGCGAAAAGATGCAATACCATGCCATCCTCAACCCAAAAAACAAATTAGGTAAAGCCAGCGGCAGACTGGTGGGCGGTAATTTAAAAACGCTGGAAAGCCTGGCCGGCAGCAGCAGCGATCTTAACTGCAAGAATAAAATTTTGTTTGTAGAAGATACCGGCGAGTACCTCTACAGCATAGACCGTATGTTTTGGAACCTGAAGCGTAGCGGAAAATTATGCGATTTAAAAGCATTGATTGTGGGCGGTTTTAAAATTAAAAAAGAAGATGCCGGGGATGAGTTTGGAAAAACATTGGAAGAAATAGTTTTAGAAAAAGTAAAAGAATATTCGTATCCCGTTTGCTTCGATTTCCCTTTGGGACACCAACGAAACAATATGGCCGTGAAGTGTGGCATAAAGCATGAGTTGAGAGTAACTGCGGAAAGTACTATTTTACAAGAAATTTAATTTTTAAAAAATGATTGTTCCTTCCTATTTAAAAAAAGGCGATACCATTGCTATTACCTGCCCTGCGGGTTACATGCCTTTAGAGAAAGCACAAACCTGTATTGACAGCCTGCAAGCCTGGGGCTATAAAGTTAAAGTTGGCAAAATGCTTGGCAGCGCATCTGAAAATTATTTTAGTGGCAGCGACGAAGAGAGACTGGCAGAACTGCAGGCGATGCTGGATGATCCTAAAATTGATGCCATTCTGTTTGGCCGTGGCGGCTACGGCATGGGTCGCATCATTGATCAACTGAATTTTAAAAAGTTCAGGAAAAAACCTAAGTGGATCATTGGCTTTAGCGACATAACGGTGCTGCATACCCATTTATTTAGCCAGTATAAAATAGCTTCCATGCATGCGCCCATGGCCGCAGCTTTTAATGATGGTGGGGCAGAAAATGAATTTGTGCAATCGCTGCGGCAAGCCCTCTCCGGAAAAAAGGCGACTTACCATTGTGCGCCGCACCCTGGAAACCATGCAGGCACTGCCACTGGTAAATTAATTGGCGGCAACCTGGCATTGCTGGCAAATGTTATTGGCACCGACTCCGACTTTAAAACAAAAAATAATATTCTATTTGTAGAAGACATAGGCGAATACACTTACAATGTAGATCGCATGCTCTACCAATTAAAAAGAAGTGGAAAATTAAGCAACCTTAGCGGCCTCATCTTTGGTGGCTTTACCGATATGAAAGATACCGAACGCCCTTTTGGTAAAACTATGGAGGAAATACTCTTTGACATTAGCCGGGATCTAAACATACCGGTCTGTTTTAATTTTCCCGTGAGCCATGGAAAAGAAAATGTGGCTTTAAAAATTGGCGTAACCTATAACCTTGTTGTGGGCAAAAACGAGGTGGTGTTAGCAGAGAAATAATTAGCGAGATAGCAGGGAGTCCAACGTGTGCTGGTAGATTGATGATGCAGCCAAATCATTGTGTGAACCGCCATCAATCTTTACAAACACATCCCCGGGTTTTAAAAATTGTTTCAAACGCACCCCTGAGCGGTAAGGCACCACCCAATCGCCGGTGCCATGAAAAATAGTAATGGGCGCTTTTACTTCCTGCAAAAACTCGTAAGTAGGCAATTTATATTTGCTCATAGTAGAAGCCGGGTACATAAAAGCGTAGGAGCTAAACAAAGAAGGAATACTGTAATAGGGCGTTTCTAAAATCAACATTTTGCAGGGCTTTACCGAAGCTGCATAAGCAGCTACGGCCGTACCTAAAGACTTGCCGTAAATGATCAAACTATCAGCTCCAAATTTTAAAGCCGCCATTTTTTGAATTTCATAAGCAATGCTGTATAGTTTTTTTTCTGTGAACTCCCCGGTGCTTTTTCCAAAACCCGGGTAGTCGGACATCCAAACCTCGTAGCCTTTTTTGGTAAAAGCGGGTGCAAAGGCTGCATAATGTTCTATGTTTTCTTTATTGCCATGAAAATAGATCACCACCCCTTTTGTTACGGAATCGCCTGGTAAAAATTTTATCATGTGCACCGTATCTGTAGCATTGAAGGGAATAAAGAGTTCTTTGAATGAGCCGCTGAAGTTAAACTGGTGGTTGCTCTCCAGCTTTTTTGGATGCAACAAGATCTTTTCCTGCAGGTAATATAAGGCAATGCCCACGCCACAGTAAATAAGAATGAAAAGTTTAAGCCATCTGAGCCAGGGTCTTCTATTTTTAAAAGAGCGGGAAGTATTTTCTGTAGAACTGTTCATGATGTTTTCAAACAAATGCGGATAGCAATTTAGTACTGCAAAATATCCCTGATAAAATTGTGGTATTCGTTAAAGGTAGGAAGGTTATTGTGCCCACCGCCATGTATCCTGATGAGGGTGATTTTGCGGGGGTTCAATGCCTGCAATTTTTCGCTGTTGCTAATGGGCAGCAAGCGGTCTTTGGTACCATGAATAATATAGGTGTGGCAGTTTACATGCCGTATCCATTTGTCTGTTCTTAAATGAAAGCGCAATAAAAAACGAATAGGCAATATGGGGAAAAATCTTTCTATGGCTTTTGTAAAACTATAAAAAGGAGCATCTAAAATGAGGTAGCGTGGTTTGTTGTCGCTGGCTATTTTAGCGGCAAAGCCGCTGCCCAGGCTTCTGCCATAAACAATGATATGATGCTCGGTGTATTGAACGGCCAGGGTATCGTACACAAACTGCATATCCTTCAACATATCGTTTTCGCTGCGCTTACCCGTGCTCTTGCCAAAGCCCCGGTAATCTACCAGCACCACATCATATTTGTAACGCAGAAAATCTTTGGCATATTTTGCCCAGCCCTTTATGCTGCGGCTGTTGCCATGAAAATACAAAACGAGGCCCAGTGGTTTGTTTACGGTAAAATGAAGCCCGTTAATGCTTACACCCTGCTCTACCTCAAAAAAGAGTTCTTTAAAAGGCACATCGTATTTATATTGAAAACTGGCATGCAGTTTTTCAGGTTTGAAAATAAAATATTCCTGCACAAAATAGATGATAGCACCCAATGCCACATACCCGATGATGATATAAAGAATGGTATTATTCAATTTCGCTGGTAAAATTTACTGAATATAAACATTCTTTAGCAGGCTGGCAAAGTGTAACGCAAGCAGGCTTGAAGGCTCGTATGAAAAGCGAAGGAAATTTTAGAATAGCATTTAAACTGCAGCTACCACAATGCTTAAATCATTGACCCGGCGCATCACCATCTTTTAAACCTTTTTTAATGGCTTTGTTGGCATCCTCTTCTGTTTTGGAATCCGGTTTTACTTTGGGTTGGTCCTGCTTTTCTTCCGGCTCATAACTAAGCTTGATATACATGGGGAAATGATCGCTATCTACTTTTTTAGTCCTGTTCATTTTTATAAGCTTGAAGTGCGAGCTGTGAAAAATATGATCCAGCGGCCACCTAAAAATAGGAATCTTTGCATGGAAGGTATTGAAGAAACCTCGTCCCCTGCGAGGGTCTAAAAAGCCGGTTACTTCCTGAAAAAGTTCTGTAGTTTTTGACCATGCCACATCATTAAAGTCACCAGTTACAATTACAGCACCCTTTTGCTTGCGGGCTTCTTTGGCAACCATTATTATTTCTGCATCTCTTTCCCGGCTGTCGGATGCCTCTGTAGGCACAGGCGGGCGTGGGTGCAGTACAAACATGGTTATCCATTCCCGGCTTCTTAATTGTACCCGGGTTTTAATGGAGGGAATATCTTTCTCTAACAGGGTTCGTATTTCGGTACCCTCCAGGGCCAACTTGCTATACACATGCATACCGTAAGTATTACTTTGGGGAATAGCTATGCGAAAAGGAAAGTCAGCTTCAATGCTTTTTAAATTATGTTGCCAAACGCTGTCGGATTCGGTGGTAATGAAAACATCCGGGTTTTTCTCTTTTACCAAAGCCAGCACTTTATTGTAAGACGTATTTGTTTGCAGCACATTGCAAATTAAAAGGCTTACCGATGTTGTGTCGCTTGGGTCTTTCTCACTTTGTAACACCTGCTTAGGACCAAGAATGGTGTAGGGCAAGGCTTTATAACCCTGCACCAATATTACTACGGCAAACATGGCAACAAAAACATATCCCCGCCGCCCTTTTTTAAAATAAAAATACAAGTACCATAAAATAGCCAGGATTGCAATAGCAAAAGTTTGCAGGCGGGGGTAATCCCAAATGCGTATGTACCACTGTTTGGTGGGAATAAAAGGTAACAGGGTAGCCCCGAAACATATAAAGGCTAATAAGCCAAAAATAACCAACCCAGCGATGCGCAAGATGCGTGTAGACAATGCATTTATATTAGCGATGAAATTATCAAATTAAAAAGGAAACACTTTTCTAATACTTTATTTGCAGGTAGTTTCCTGGTGTAACAATGGCTGTGATTAGCTGCAGCATTATCATCATTTTTTAAATTCAGAGGTATATGCATCATGATATTTAACCTCCGTTACAAAATCTGTTTCTTCCATGCATCCACACCGCCGGCAAGGTTTATTAAATTGTGGTAGTCATGTTTTTGCTCGAGCCGCTGAATAACCAAAGCGCTGCGAATACCTTTCTGGCAATAAAATACAACAGGCTTGTCTTTTGGAATATCATTGAGTTGAAGAAAAATATGGTTCATGGGTATCAACAGCCCACCAATATTAAAATGCTCATGTTCATAAGCCTCTCTAACATCAATCAACAAAAAATCGTCTTCGTTCTTTATTTTTTCCTGCAGGGCTGTGGCATCAATTGACTGCATTGGTTCTTTAATTTAAAATGTGAGGCTACCATAGGCAGCAGCCGGGCATTGCTGCCCGTTATCATCCAAAACAATTATCTGAGAACCTGCAGAAACCCAGTTTTTATTCATCCTCTTCATTGGCGTAAATCCTGCTAAGCTTCAATTTACTTACAGGCGCCACTACCAAAGGAAATTTTTCAACAGCCACGTTGCTCTGCTCGAGGCCAAAACTTTTTTCTTCGCTTACGCCCAACTCTTTTACCCAGAAATAAAGTTTCATAATTACTTCTTCAAAAAAGGGCAACTCATTATCCTGGCTAAGAAATTTTTCCATCACTATAAACTGGAAATCGCCCACCATATTATTTCTCTGCTGGCTCTCATACCGGCTCATGATGTTTACTTCCCTGTTGGCCACCAAATCTTCTACCACTTTTTTGAACATAAGATTTAAGCGGGGCTGCATCCTGAAGCCCAGCCTGAACTCTACCCTAATAATATCGTTTGGAATAATGTGCTCTACAACGTACTCACTCGTGTAGGGATCATCCAATGTATCTACATGAACGAACCAGTATATATCGGCTCGTTTAGGCATGCCACTTAGGATGCTGTACATGATTTTATGCTCAATTTCCTTGTGGTTATTTGCACTCGTTAGATATACCAGGTGGGTGGCATATTTAGGTACCGTGTTGTCGTTGCTCAACTCTTCTAATTTGGGTATGTATTCTTCTACCCTTACAAATTCCACGTAACGATTTTTAATCTTTCTTGCCCTGTACCAAACATACATAATGGAAAATAGCAGGCCACCAATCATGAGAGTGATGTAACCACCATGCACAAATTTATCCATCAAGGCTACCAGGTAGGATATTTCAATAATAAAATAGGAAATAAGGAAAAGGTAAATAAACACCGGCTTCACCCTGTGCAGCACCATATAGTTGGCGAACAAGATGGTAGTCATAGTCATGGTAGTAATTATGGCAAGGCCGTAGGCTGCTTCCATCCTGGTAGATTCCTGAAAGTAGAGTACTACACCTACGCAACCAACAAACAACAACATATTTATACCGGGTACAAACAATTGTCCCTTTGCCTCGCTTGGGAATTTTATGCGCATTTTTGGCCAGAGATTCAAACGAATGGCTTCACTTATCAACGTAAATGAACCAGAAACCATTGCCTGGCTGGCAATAATGGCAGCTGCAGTAGCTATAATTACACCGGGCACGATAAACCAGGCCGGCATCAGATCAAAAAATGCATTGATGCCATTAGCATCACGGGTAGCTTTGTCCATCATTTGGCCGGTGTGATGCTTAAGGAGGCTGGCGCCCTGGCCAAAATAATTGATAAGTAAGCATGTTTTTACAAAAATCCAGGAGATGCGAATATTGCCCCTGCCGCAATGACCAAGATCACTGTACAAGGCCTCTGCACCCGTGGTACATAAAAACACAGCACCCAGCAACCAAAAACCTTCCGGGTAGTTAAACAGGAAATCAATTCCGTAATATGGATTGAGTGCGCCAAAAATGCCGAGATCATCAGAGATGTGAATGAGGCCTAATGTGGCAAGCATTATAAACCATACACTCATGAGGGGACCAAACAATTTACCTATGGAAGAAGTACCAAATTGTTGTGTGAAAAAGAAAAGTGTGATGATGCCCAGTACGATGTAGACAATGGTATCTTTTTGCAAGTCCCGAAACTGCGGAAGTTCTTTCAACCCCTCTATAGCAGAGGTAATAGAGATGGGTGGTGTAATGATGCCGTCGGCCAAAAGGGCCGCACCGCCGATCATTGCAGGAATTACCAGCCATTTTTTTCGCCGGCGCACCAGGGCAAACAATGAAAAGATTCCGCCCTCCCCTTTATTATCTGCTCTTAATACGAGTATAACGTATTTGATGGTTGTCTGTATGGTGATGGTCCAGATGATCAGGGAGAGTGTACCGAGTATCAGCTCCCGGCTAATGATCCTGTCTTTGATAATGGAGTTGAAAACGTAAAGAGGAGAAGTACCGATGTCGCCGTAAATTATTCCGAGGGCGATCAATAAGCCCGCTGCGGAAACCTTGTTAATGTGCTTTGCCACTAAAATTGAATTTTCTGTATGCCCCGTAAAGAACTGACGGGCTCACAAATGTAGAATGAAAACGCATACTAAAAATAAAAGTTTTAGTCACAATACTGGTAGGCTAACTGATTCTACTGCCTTTGAGAGGTTAAACTACCGAAGGCCTATTTGCGGTGGCGTTTGGCTTTCTACTCCTGTTTCTTTTCTTTTACTTCCAATTCCTTCCACCCGGTGCTGACGTCTACGGGCCGGGTAAATTCTAACTCCCGGCTGGCAGTAATCACTATTTCTGCTGTGGTATACACCAGGTTGCCATCTACCAAATGCCCGCCAAGGGTGCGCCCGGTATTATCGCTTATGGCAAGATGAAGGTGGCTGCCATCGATGGAAACCGTACCTGTGAGACTCACTATTTCAAAATGCCCCTGCCCGCTGCTGCCCTGCTCCTGGTTGGCAAAGCGGATGTTGTAATGGGTGAGACTGCCTACGCCGGCACTTATGCAGCCGGCGCCTATTTGTTTTTCGGCTACAAACTGTTGAATACTTTTTTTCAAATCTTGCCCAGGCTTAAGCCTCAAGGCATATACCTGTGTGGATGACATGGGTTGGGTAGTTTTACAAGATGAAAGACTTCCTGTGAAGAGCAGGACAAAAAGGCCGGTGTTTTTAAAGTAATTTTTGATTGCCATAAGAAAGACATTTTTTGAAACCGGGTAATGCAAGATGCTTTTAGACTATTTACACATTTGTGCCGCATTACCTGCTTCGTAAAAGTAAGCAAACCCACCCGTTAAGCCCCCAAGGAGTTGCTGGGCAACCTTTAGCATTTTGTGTTTAGAAGATTCAATAATTTTAGGCGATGAAAACCCTGGTATTGATAGCCTTCTCGCTGTTTTCCTTCTTTACAGGAAAAGCGCAAATGGACCATCACTTTGGGCCACTCGACCCAAGGCCGCCCCGCATACCTACGGAACTCACTTATTCTACTCAGCAATTAGCCGGCTATATTCAACAACAATTCAAGGAAGACCAAGACTGTGTAGCTGCAGCCTATGCGTGGGTAACTACCAACATTCGGTACAGCAAAGACAGCATGCTGAGCATTAACTGGAGCAAGAACACGGCAGACAAGATAACCGCTACGCTTAGAAGAAGAAAGGGAGTGTGCGATAATTTTGCTTCTGTTTTTGCAGACATCCTGGCGAAAATGAATATCCCTTCGTACGTAGTAAATGGCCTGGCTAAAGGAAACAGCAACGGGCAGGCGCACAGCTGGACGGCGCTGCAACTGGATGGCGAATGGTATTTGTGTGACCCAACCTGGGATGCAGGCCCAGGCAATGCCCGTAAATATTTTTTGTTAGCGCCTGCTGATTTTATTAACACACACTGGCCTTTTGACCCCTTGTGGCAATTGCTGCCCAACCCTATTTCCCTTCGGGAATTTGATAGGGGTTATAGCCCTACCCGCAACCCGGCAAACTATCGCCATTTTGAAGACTCCGTTCAAACTTTTCTTGCACTGGATAGCCTGCAACAGTTAGAAGCGCAGGGAAGGCGTATGCAATCTATTGGCCTGGAGCAAAATAATTTGCGCACCTGGTATGCTTATAATAATATGAACATTGCCATCATTCATGGCGAGCAAGACATGAATCTTTTTAATGCTGCTGTGGCAGATTTGAACAAAGCCAATACCTACCTCAACAGTTTTATACAATACCGCAACAATTTTTTTAAGCCTGCACTTGCCGACAAAGAACTTGCACCCATGTTGCAACCTATAGATGGCCTGGTAAAAAATGCCTTGGCTAAAATTGATCAAATAGGAAATGGGAGAGAAAACTTTCAATATGACACGGGCACTTTAAAAGACCGCATTATTACTTTACAAAAACGAGTGCAGGAGCAACTCCAATTTTTGACTCTCTATTTAAACAGCAATGTGATAGAGAGAGAGCGGATTTTTTACCAGTAGGCTCCTGCCTATTTACCTAAGACCTGTTACTGCTAGCGCAAACACCCACTACCAGCTTCTTTCTTTTTTGTTACAAACACCGTTGCCCCGGGGGTAGCATTTTGCTACTATAAAAACGGTAAGAAAATTATGAATTGTATTTTTTACTTTCACAAGGCTTAAAAATCAATGCTATGCTTTTGGCCATCCTGCTGCTCCTTATTCTCGTCATTTGCCTGCTTATTTATTTATTTATCATCAAACCATATTTTATGTTGAACAATATAATAAACCGCTATCATTTTAGTGTTGACTGGGGTGGCAGCAGAATTGGCTTCATGGAAGTTTCCGGGTTAGATATAGAAATTGAAGCCATCACATTTAGAGAGGGCTCCAGCCCCGAAGACAGCTTCAGGAAAATACCGGGCTTACGCAAATATTCAAACATTACTTTAAAACGGGCAATTGTAAAAGGCGACAATGATTTTTTTGCCTGGATAAATACGAAACAGATTGGCACCATTGAACGCAGGGACATCACTGTTTCGCTTTTGAATGAAGCTCACGAACCCCTGGTGGTGTGGCGTGCAAAAAATGCTTTCCCTGTTCATTATTATGGACCGGTACTTGGCGCACAGGATGGGAGTGTTGCAATGGAAACGCTGGTGCTTACACATGAAGGCATCAGGATAGAAACCAACTCTTAGTAAAAAAATGAGTAAAAAGGAAGCTTTGCTCTTATTATTAAACTACAATTGGCGCAGTTGTTGAATTATCGATCGCAGCACCATTTTTAACCTAAAACAAAATACAATGAAACATTCTATCAACACAGGATTTTTAAAAAATGCATTCCTGCTGTTTCTACTATCCTTTACAGCAGCTATTACCTGGGCTCAGGACAGTACTTCGACCGCTATATCAACCACTGCCACCAATACATCTGAAACTACGGTTTGGTACACAGAGCCATGGGTTTGGGTTGTAGGTGGAGCAGTTTTAGTGTTGCTGATTGTGGCGCTTACACGTGGCAATAGTTCAAGTGCTACGGGCCGTACTGATAAAGTAACCGTTACTAAAACCACTAGTTCAGATTCTGTATAGTTGTAAAAATTTTATATATGCAAATAGCCCGGCCTTGCTGGGCTATTTGCATATATACCTTTACTACCCTGCCTGTTTGGCTATAATTACACAGTGTGGGGATTTAAATATGCAGAACTATCCTGTCTTTACTCTTGTCTGAAACGGGTATAGGTATGCCCGGCTCACTACCCACACAGGAATAAAAAAAAGCCCCCTTCAATTAAGAAAGGGGCCACATACAAACGGTATTACAAACACATATTTGAGGTTAATAACCCATATTTTGATAAAGGCCATGCTCTTGGCCCAAAAGAATTAATCTGGTTTTTTGCCGTGTAAAAAAGTATTGATCGTGCTAATCTCTGCCTTGTTGTTGTCATCTGTTTTTACGGTGTAGTTACTGTAAAAACTTTCCACATCTGCAATTTGGTTGTGCATTTCCATATTGCGGCGAAGGTAAGCCGGCACCGTTTCAAACTCATTATTCGGATCGGCTGCGTTAATGTTGAATGACAAATTACGCAGTTTTGCAATTCTCTCCGTTGCCCGGCGCCTGAGTTCTTCTGTTTCGTCCTGCATTGCAGGGTCCTCAACAGGTGACATCATGATGGGCTGAGTATGTTGTACAATTGGCTTGTCCTCCGCCGCTTTGGTGGAATCTTTTACTACCAGTTGCATCTGCATTACAGGCTCGTCTTCCTGTGCTGGTTTTTGCAACGGTAGTGGCTCCCCGGTTTGATTGGATTCTGAATGGTTCGGCTTTGCTTCAGCATAAATTTGCTTGGGCTTAGCCAGGAATCCCCCCGACGAAAAGGGTGTTCCGTTATTGCTAGCTTCGTTACTGTTTGTATTGGTCGGGATATTGGCCGCAGTTTCAGGACAGGCGGCAGGCTTTTGCAGAGGTTCGGGAATAGTGTTGGTAAGGTCAAACTCCAAAACCGGTGCCTGACTTGGCGCCGAAGATATTTGAAAATACACAGGAGCTTCCTCCAACTTTTCCACAGTAGTTTTACTAAGTAATTCCTCTTCGTTAGGCTTAGCAAAAAGGCTTTCGCTTAGCACAGGCATAAAGGGATCTGCTACCATTGTGGCTTCTTCCTTTACCGGTTCAGCAGAAGGTCTGGTTTCTGGTGTAACACTCGAAACAGGCTTTTCGTCTGTAACATCAAACTGCAAAGTAGGCTGCTGAGTAATCGCTGGCGCTACCCTTGGCATCTCCAGTTCCATCACTATTTTTTCTGTAGCTGGCTCTGCAATACTGTTTGTTTTGGTTTGCTTGGGAAAAGGATCTTTATGCTCAAAACCTGTTGCTATCAGCGTAATGCTTATCTCGCTGCCGAGCGTGCTATCGTAACCCAAACCAAGAATTACATCGGTGTCTTCTCCAGCCTGGCTCAACAAGTAATTTTGAATTACTTCTACTTCATCCATCGTAAACTCATGCTCACCCTCAGACGAATTGATGTTGATTAAAATCCATTTTGCCCCACGGATATCATTGTCATTTAACAGCGGAGAATTCAATGCATTCTCAATAGCTGTTTGTGCCCGGTCTTCTCCATGTGCTGCTGCACTGCCCAAGATGGCTACGCCGCCGTTACTCATAACGGTGCATACATCCGCAAAATCTACATTTATCTGGCCGGTACTGTTTATTACATCTGTTATACATTTTGCTGCAGTGGCCAATACATTGTCTGCTTTAGCAAATGCTTCCTTCATTTTTAAATTGCCGAACTGGTGACGCAATTTATCGTTGCTTATTACCAACAAGGTGTCTACATGACTTTTCAACAACATAATGCCTTCTTCTGCCTGGGCAATTCGTTTTTTTCCTTCGTATGCAAAGGGCGTAGTTACAATGCCCACGGTAAGAATACCAAGATCTTTACAAATTTTTGCCAGGATGGGCGCACCACCGGTACCGGTACCACCACCCATGCCTGCAGTTATGAAGGCCATCTTGGTGTTTACTTCCAATATGCGCTTTATTTCTTCCAGGCTTTCTTCTGTTGCCTGCCTGCCAATGGCAGGATTGGCGCCAGCACCCAGCCCTTGCGTAAGGTGTGGCCCCAACTGTATCTTGTTGGGCACCTTGCTCAAGGCAACTGCTTGCGCATCGGTGTTACAAATTATAAAGTCTACGCCTTCTATATTCTGCGAAAACATGTGGTTTACTGCGTTGCTGCCACCACCGCCCACACCAATAACTTTGATGATGGAGGATTGGTCTTTTGGCAAATCAAATTGAATCATGTTTGTAGTTTTTTGTGTTAGTAAGTATGTTCTGTGTGTATGTATGTTAATGCTGTTTTGTGAATGGTGAATGGGCAATGGGCAAAGAGCAATTGGCAATTGGCAATGGTGAATGGGCAATGGGAAATGGGCAATGGGCAATGGGCAATGGGCAATGGTGAATGGGCAATTGGCAATGGGCAATAGGCAATAGGCAATGGGCAATGGGCAATGGGCAATTTCCAATCAGTACTTTTGACTCTTGACCCTTCACTTCTGACCTTTCACTTTTCACTTTTCACCTTTTACTTTTCACCTTTTACTTTTCACCTTTTGACTTTTGACTTTCACCTTTCACCTTTCACCTTTCCCTTTCACCTTTCCTAAAACTTCGTGTCCTCTTCCTCCTTGAACAATTCAATCAGGTTTGTCTTAAACTTATCCATGAAGCCCTGCAAAGTTTTACGTTGCTTTATTTTTACAACTGCTTCCGGCACCAGTTCTTCTTCAACGGCAACTACTTCTTCTTCTTCAACGGGCATTTCTACCTTCGTAAAATTAGGAGCCAGGTGCTTGTTCTTATTTTCATAGTCGTTGTAACCTTTCAATATCAAACCAATACAGGTGCTGTACATAGGCTTGGCCAATTCATCTATATGACCGCCGCTTAGGTGTTCGTTGGGGAAACCTATTCGTGCATTAAGACCTGTTACATATTCTGTTAGTTGTATTAAATGTTTTAACTGCGATCCGCCGCCGGTAAGAATCACACCGCCATTCAGCATGCGGTTATCAAGGCCTACCTGCTTTAAATGATAGGTCACAAAATCCATAATCTCACTCATGCGTGCCTGTATGATGTTGGCCAGGTTCTTCACAGAAATTTCTTTGGGAGCCATACCACGCAAGCCCGGGATGGTGATGAAAGCATTTGATTTTGCTTCATCGCTCAGGGCACTGCCAAATTGAATTTTCATTTGCTCGGCCTGCGTTTTCAAAACGCCCAGGCCGGTTTTAATGTCGTTGGTAATATTTTCGCCACCAAAAGGAATAACGGCTGTATGTTTTAAAATACCCTCATAGAATACAGCAAGATCAGTGGTACCACCGCCAATATCTACAATGGCCACACCTGCCTCCAGGTCCTGGTCGCACATTACCGCAGCGGCAGAAGCCAACGGTTGTAACACCAGGTCTTTGGTAACCAAACCAGATTTTTCTACACTACGATTGATGTTGCGGATTGCATTTTTATCGCCGGTGATGATGTGGAAGTTTGCGCCCACTTTTACCCCGCTGTAACCAATGGGGTTGGGTATGTTCTGAAAATTATCTACCGTAAACTCCTGTGGAATTACATCAATAATTTTATCACCTGCAGGAATATAGGTGCGGTACTGGTCTGCGACCAGCCTGTCTATTTCTGCCTGTGTAATTTCATCGTCCAGGTTTTGACGAACAATATCGCCCCTGGTTTGCAGGCTCTTGATATGGTGCCCGGCAATACCAACATATACTTCGTTGATGGTAAGATTAGGATTGGAAGCATAACAGTTTTCCAGCGCTGTCTGTATGGCTTTGATGGTTTGGTCTATGTTCAGCACCATGCCATGTTGCACACCATTGCTGTTGGCCCGGCCAAAACCCAGTATCTCCAGTTTTCCAAATTCATTCTTTCTCCCCGCTATAGCAGCAATTTTGGTAGTGCCGATATCCAAGCCAACAATAATAGGTTGTTCGTGAATCATAGTTGTAAGTTTAGTGTTTGTGTGTGTTTGTATGTGTGTTTGTGTTTGTAGTTTTTAAAGGCGTTGTTAGGTGCCTGTTTTTGTCATTACTGCCTTTGGTTTTTTTAAAGGCGGTTTTGACGGTGTTGTTTTTTTAATGGGCGCTGTCGCAGGCTTTTGTAGCGCCGGCTTTTTTGATGGCTCTGCTTTTTTTAGCAGCGGCTTTGTTGCCTGTGGTTTGGAAACAGGTGCTTTGATAACGACTGGTGCCGGCACTACCTTTACTGCTGCATCATTTAAAGGATTGATCGTTACTGTTGCAGCATCCACGCCTTCATCTTCCCTCTGCACAGATTGTTGAATCATGCTACTGTCTGCCAAACTGCGCTCGGTTTCCTGGGTAAAAAATCGGGCAGAATCTGCGGCCTGCCGGGCAGATCTTTCTGCAATCAGTTGCATGATCTGCAAGGCTCGCAAAGAGTCGGATGTTTTATCTGCTGCATCTTTTATTTTAGCTACCACCTGGTTTTTATACTGCAGGTTGATAACACTGTATTTACTCCAGCCAACTTTAGTGATAACAGCTTTGTAAAACAACTTGAGCTTGTGCAATTTCTCTGCTATATTTTCTGTGTTACCCAACACAATTACCTGGTTACCTATTTTGGGAATCATTTCATAATTGTGCTGCGAGGTAATATCTACTTGCTCTATCATGGCCATTAAAAAACTATCGGCCTGCAACGCAAGGCTCAATTCCTTTACAGCCCGTAGTGTACTGCTATCTGCTTTTGACAAAAAATCGGGGTCGTGCGCAAAGCCAGTAAACACAGGCAGCCTGGCTGAAAATTTTTCGCTCAGTGGCAATACTTTTAAACTACTATCCAGGTAAAAGCTATTACCAGCGGTAGAAAATATCCTTGCTATTGGTTCCCGTTCATAAACTGACACCCTCAACATTTCATTGTTATCAAAGAACAATTCTGCATTTTTTATCCAAACATCTTTTTCAAGGTTACTTTCTATAGCCCCGAGATTGAACTTTTTGATGGTTCGCCCCTCTGGTGTACCGCCCACAAAGTTTTGAATGATGCCGAGTACATCTGCCTTATCTATAAAAAAATTATTGCTCACATCTATGATGTCTATCTGCACACCCTTGCACACTTTTACATCCTTGCTACGCACAGCGGCCACCAGCAGCACAATGCCAGCAACAGCTATTATGCACCATACAATGGTGAACAATATTTTCTTAGTATTTAATTTTGCAGTACTCAACTATTTTTATTTGTTACTATGCTCCAAATTTGATTCTATGATTTGCTTCAATGGGTCTATCAATGTATCTATGTCTCCCGCTCCGCTTGTTATAAAAAGTTCTATTGTGTTTGGCTTCATCCATTGCAGCACTTCTTCTTTGCTCTTTATAGATTTTTGTGTGATGGTTATCTTATCTAATATCAGCTGGCTGGTAACACCGGCTATGGGCAACTCCCTTGCAGGGTAGATGGGCAACAGCACTACTTCATCTGCCTGGCTCAGCACTTCTGCAAAACCGGCTGCATGATCTTGCGTGCGGCTAAACAAATGCGGTTGAAATACGACCGTGCATTTTTTACCGGGGTACAACTCTTTGGCACTGCTGATGAGCGCCCTCAATTCTTCCGGATGATGTGCATAGTCATCTATAAAAACGGGGCCTGCTTCCACAGAACGTATAACATATTCAAACCTTCTTTTCACACCTTTGAAGGATGCTACCGCTTTCCGGATTTTATCTTCGTCAATATCCATGTGAGCGGCTACTGCAATAGCTGCCAGCACATTTTCAATATTGTGAAGACCGCCCATGTTCAACTCAACTCCCTTCAATTCCCGGCCTGGCAAAACAATGTCGAAAAAATAACTGCCGTTTTCTACCCTGGTATTCTTTGCATAGATATCGGCTTCGGTGTCTGTGGCACTGTAGGTGTTTTTATGAGCAGCCTGCATTTCACCGGATCGTACCAACCCTTTCTTCAAAAACAATTTGCCACCTTCTTTTATTTTTCCTGCAAATGCAATAAACGCATCCTGCATATTTTCCTCAGTGCCATAAATATCAAGATGATCGGCATCCATGGAAGTAATGATGGCTACGTCGGGCTTTAATTGCAAAAAGCTCCGGTCGTATTCATCGGCCTCTGCCACACAAATATTCTGTGGGCTGCTCCAAAAATTCGTGTTGTAGTTGCTGGCGATACCTCCTAAAAAAGCATTGCATCCCACGCCGCTATCCCTTAATATATGCGCCAGCATAGCACTGGTGGTGGTTTTACCGTGCGTGCCTGCTACACAAATATTAAACTGGCTACTGGTGATGAGACCCAACACCTCACTTCGCTTCATAAGGCGGTAACCGTTGTTCCGGTAGAAATTGAGTTCGGTGTGATCAGCCGGTATTGCAGGAGTGTACAATACCAATAAAGCATCTTTATCTACCAGTTCTACATTGTCTTCGTAGTGAATTTGCATACCCTCCGCTTCCAACTGGCGGGTGAGCGTGGTGGCTGTTTTATCGTAGCCACTTACCCTGGTGCCCGTGCTGTTGAAATACCTTGCCAATGCACTCATACCAATGCCACCAATACCCAGAAAGTAAACAGAGCCCTGCAACAACTCTGTTATGAGAGCATTGGGTGCTGTGGACGATATGTTTTTACTTTCTATCATTGTTATTAATAATGCCGCTTAATTTTCTAATATTTTCAATAGCCTTAAAATCTCTTCTGCAATTTTCACATCTGCGTTGGCTACCGCAAGGCCACCGATATTAGCTGATAACTCCTGTTGCCTGCCGCTATCTTTTGCCAAAGCAATTACAGAAGGAACCAACATTTGTAACGCATCTTCATCTTTTATCATTTCTGCTGCTGCTTTATTTGCCAAAGCTTTTGCATTTGCTGTTTGATGATCTTCTGCAGCAAAAGGATAAGGCACAAACAACACGGGTTTTTTTACCATACAGAGTTCTGCAATGGCCATGGCACCACTCCTGCTTATAACAATATCTGCTGCTGCATAAGCGTATTCCATCTGGGTAATAAAGTCACTTACAAAAACATGCGCTCTCCCTTTTGTACGCTCTGTGGCTGCAACTTTGTAAGGTTTACCGGTTTGCCAAATAAGTTGCAGGTCATTTTGTTCAAACAAGTCAAGGTCTTTGTCAATGGCTTCGTTGATGCTTTTTGCACCCAGGCTGCCGCCAATACTCAACACCACTTTTTTATCAGCTGTCAACCCAAAATGTTTCAAAGCTTCTTCTTTGCTTACGTTGCTCTGCGCAATATTTTGCCTTACAGGGTTACCCGTTATAATAATCTTTTCTGCCGGAAAAAATTTTTCCATATTGCCGCTTGCGGTAAATATGGCGCTGGCATTCTTTCCTAAAAAAATATTGCTCTTGCCGGCAAAGGAATTACTCTCGTGAATGAAAGTGGGTATGCCTTTACTTTGCGCATATTTTAAAACCGGAAAACTGGAATAACCACCAACGCCAATCACTGCGTCAGGCTTAAAGTCTTTGATAATTTTTGCTACCTGGAAAAAACTTTTAACGAGTTTAAAAGGCAGGCCAATATTTTTAAGCAAAGAACTCCGGTTGAAACCTGCTATGTCCAGGCCTTTGATGCTGTAACCCGCCTGCGGTACTTTCTCCATTTCCATTTTTCCGTTGGCACCCACAAAAAGTATTTGTGTTTGTGGTGCTATGCGGCTAAGTGCATTGGCAATAGCAATGGCGGGAAAAATATGCCCCCCTGTGCCACCGCCAGCTATGATGAAAGACAGCCGGGCCCTGGCCCCCTTGCCCCGAAGAATTTCGGGGTGAAGGGAACTTAGATTGTTAATATTTACTTTTTCTTTTATCATCATTTACGCTAAATCCGCTCGCATTTTTTACAATTACTTTTCAATTTTTTTATTTCGCCTAAGACTACGTTGATACGGACTTGAGTTCCCCTTTAGGGGACAGGGCATTACCCTCTTGTTGCTCTACGTTTCTTGCCACACTTAAAATAATACCGATTGACAGGCAAGTAAATAAAAAGCTACTGCCACCCATACTCACCAGTGGTAGCGTTACGCCGGTGTTGGGAAATAAATTTACATTAACCGCCATATTGGCCACTGCCTGTATAACCAGCATAAAACTGAGTGCCAGCGCCAGGAAGGCGCCAAAGGCATAGGGACACTTGCGGTAAATGCGAATACACCTGAACAAAAAAAGCAGGTATATAAAAATGATGGCGGCACCCCCCAGCAACCCATACTCTTCTATAATAATGGCATAAATAAAATCACTATAGCTGTGGGGTAAAAAATTACGTGCCTGGCTGTTGCCGGGGCCCCTACCTACCCAACCGCCATTGGCAATAGCAATTTTTGCCTGGTTGATCTGGTACATTTTTTCGTTGTCGTCTTCTTTGTTGCTGTACACAAAAGTTTGTATGCGACTTATCCATGTAGGTATGCGCCCGGCAGAAAGTATGGCTGGTAACTTTTTGCTCTCGCCGGCTTCTTTGTCGTAAGTGGACACAGCAATACTGGTAAGCAATAGCACCGGGATGAGCGCTACTCCTATGGTAGCTAAAATATGTTTGGAACTCACCCTGCCTATGAACATGAGTAAAATACTGGTGCCACCAATAAGGACTGCAGTAGAAAGATTGGCGGGCGCTATTAACAAACAAATGATAGCCACCGGTATGATGATGGGCAAAAAGCCTTTTTTAAAATCTTTGATGACCATTTGTTTGCGGCTGAGCATTCTGCTCATGTACATGAACAAAGCCAGCTTGGCCAAATCGGAGGTTTGAAAAGTCATGTTGATCACCGGCAACTTTATCCAACGGCTACCGGCATTTAACTGCACTCCGAAAAATAAGGTGTAGAGCAAGAGCGGTATGGACAGCAGAAAAATAACTTTGGCAACTTTTGAATAGATGGTGTAGTTGATCCTGTGCGCCCAATAAATAATAAGCATGCCCAGGATGATGAAGGCAAATTGTTTGAATAGATAGCTTTCTGTACTCTTGCTCATGCGGTAGGCGAGCGAACCCGTACTGCTGTACACGAGTAACAAACTGGCAATGGTCAATAGAATTACAATGGCCCATATCACCCGATCGCCCCTGGTTTTTTTCACAAAACTATCTACCCCTCCCAACCGGCCAAAGGCCGAATTGAGTGTGGCTTCTTCTGTAGGAGAAGAACCAAACATTTGATTTAATATGGTTTTATAATCTGACATAAAGGCCTCTCCCTCGTTCCCTCTCCGAAGGAGAGGGAGGTCCGGCATTAATTACGTTTTCAACATTTAGCCTCACCCTCGTTCCCTCTCCGAAGGAGAGGGAGGTCCGGCTTCAGTTATTTTTTCGACATTTGTTTTATACCTTTCAACACTAAATCTTTTTTGACCATTGACCCCTAAATTCTGTCGGGGCAGGCATTGACCATTCACCTTTGACCTTTGACTTTTGACTTTTCACCTTTCACCTTTCACCTTTCACCATTCACCTTTGACTTTTGACTTTTCACCTTTCACCATTCACCATTCACCATTCACCTTTGACTTTTGACTTTTGACTTTTGACTTTTGACCTTTGACATTTGACCTTGACCTTTGACCTTTGCCCTTTGCCCTTCTACAAATCTCTCACTGCTTGCTTAAACTGCTTCCCCCTGTCTTCGTAATTTTTAAACAAATCGAAACTTGCACAGGCCGGGCTGAGCAGCACCACATCGCCTTTGTTACCAAAATGGTAGGCGGACTGCACAGCATCTGTAGCAGTTTGGGTGTTCACGATCAGCGAAACGATGTCGCCGAATGTTTCGTGAATCTTACTGTTGTCTACCCCCATGCACACAATGGCTTTTACTTTTTCTTTTACCAGTTCTTTCAATAAACTATAATCGTTGCCTTTGTCTACACCACCCAGGATAAGGATAACAGGCTGGGTCATACTTTCCAGGGCATACCAGGTACTGTTTACGTTGGTGGCCTTGCTATCGTTTACAAAACTGATACCTTTTACAATACCTACTGCTTCCATGCGGTGCTCCAGGCTTTCAAAAGTTTGCAGCGCCTCTCTTATTTTTTCTTTGCGAATATCTACTGCCGTGGCAGCCATGCTTGCGGCCATACTGTTGTATTGATTGTGTTTTCCCTTTAGGGTAAAATCATCGATGCTCATTTGCACATCTTCATTCTTCCATTTGAGGTGCATTTTAGCATTAGCCAGGTAAGCGCCTTGTGGTATCTCTTTGCTCATAGTAATAGGTGCTAGTATTGATTTTATAGAAAATTTTTGAATGTTAATTGTTGTTGTTTCATCATCCATGTTGTAAATAAAAACGTCGTTTGGTTGTTGGTTTTGTGCTATTCTAAACTTGCTGTACACGTATTTGTCCAGTTCATAATCGTATCGATCCATGTGATCTTCGGTGATGTTGCACAGTACGGCTACATTGGGCCTAAAGGTGTCAATGTCATCTAACTGAAAAGAACTGATCTCTGCTACATACAATTCCTTAGGATCTAGCGCCACCTGCCTGGCAAAAGAGATTCCTATGTTTCCTACAAGAGCGCAATCTTTGCCGGCATGCCGGCAAATGTGATAGATGAGCGACGTGGTAGTTGTTTTGCCATTGCTGCCTGTTACGGCAATGATGGCACTTTCCCCCTTGAACCTGTAGGCCAATTCTATTTCGCTGATCACCGGAATGTTGCTGCTCTTTATTTTTTTTACGAGCGCTACGTTGCCCGGTATACCAGGGCTTTTTACCACCTCGCCGGCATTTAAAATGTGTTGCTCAGTGTGTTGCCCTTCTTCAAAGGCAATGTTATATTTGAGCAACTCATTTTTAAACTCTTCTTTGATCAGTGCCCCATCAGAAACAAATACATCATACCCCTTTTGCTGCGCCAGTATGGCCGCACCAATGCCGCTTTCTGCAGCCCCGAGTATAACCATGCGTTTGTTCATCTCCTTTAAGAATTAAAATTTGGTTTTTCAACAGCATAGAAATTACCGGCAATTTTTGTTGCTTGTTTTTTTAAAAAGGTTTTTCAACAGTATTCAGATTGCAGGACATCTTTTTCCTACGGTTCAAACTAAAAAGGTTCTTCAACAGTATTCAACGGACATTCTTAAAACTCAAGCTCTTCAACAGTACGGCACTAATTTTTAAAACGTTTCATAGTCACCAGATCCAGCATTCGAACACACTCCTCAACTTCATCCACTTCGGTTTTTCAACAATATTTTTATCGCAACTTTAAGGTTACAATAGCCATAGCCACACACAAAATGGTAACAATCCAAAAGCGCACAGCAATCTTACTTTCATGATAGCCCAACTTCTGGTAATGATGATGCAAAGGGCTCATCAGGAACACCCGCTTACCCTCACCATATTTTCGCTTTGTATATTTAAAATAGCTCACCTGTATCATCACACTGAGCAACTCTACAAAAAACACCAGGCAAAAAATAGGTATCAACAATTCTTTGCGTACTATGATGGCTAGCGATGCAATAATACCGCCCAGGGCAAGGCTACCCGTATCGCCCATAAAAACCTGGGCGGGGTAAGAATTGTACCAAAGAAAACCTACACATGCTCCCACAAAGGCTGCTATAAAAATGCTGAGCTCCCCCAGGTTTGGTATGTACATAATGTTGAGGTACTCGGCCATTTTTATATTGCCACTTACATAGGCAAATATGCCCAGGCAAATTCCTATAATTGCACACACACCTGTGGCCAGCCCATCCAGCCCGTCTGTAATATTGGCCCCATTAGACACTGCCGTTACTATAAATATTACAATGGCTATGTAAAGAATGTAGGTATAGTCCTGCAGACTTTTGGGCAATAAACGGGCATAATTAAATTCATGACTTTTTACAAATGGAATGGTGGTTATCACCGACTTTGCATCTACAAAAACCCTGGTTTTTCCATCGGCCCTTACTGTATCGTATTTAATGACCTGGCCGGTTTTATTAACGATGGGCCCTTTTTGCATTACCTCTCTTTTTACTACTACAGCATCGTTAAAATAAAGTGTGGCTCCTACGATAATGCCTAGCATTACCTGCCCAAATATTTTGAACTTTCCTGCAAGTCCATCAGCATCTGTCTTTTTATAATCAATGCCCTTTTCCTTGGCTATTCTTCTTGCTTTAATTTTTAAATAGTCGTCTATGAAACCTATTGCGCCCAGCCAAACGGTGCAGAGCAACATCAGCCTTACATACACTTTATCCAGGTTAGCCAACAGTAAAGTAGGTATGATGATGGCCAGGATTATAATGATACCTCCCATTGTAGGCGTTCCCTTCTTTTGTTGCTCGCCCGCCAGGCCCAGGTCACGAACGGTTTCGCCCAATTGCTTTTTGTGCAAATAGTTGATCAGCTTTTTACCATACACTGTTGTGATCACCAGGGAAAGGATCAAAGCCAGCATCACCCTGAAACTAATGAACTGGAAAAGTCCGCTTCCGGGAAACCGGAAGTTTTCTTCTGTGAGCCAGTCAAATAAGTGATACAACATGGTAGTTAGTTATAATTTTTCGTTTTTAATTTAAGTGTCATTGAGACATTGGGTCATTGAGACATTGGGTCATTAAGACATTGGGTCATTAGTCATTAGTCGTTGGGTCATTCTGCTTAACTTAATATTGACCATTGACCCGCTACATTCTGTCGGGGCAAGCATTCACCTTTCACCTTTCACCTTTCACCTTTCACCTTTCACCTTCACCTTTCACCTTTCACCTTTCACCATTCACCATTGACCCATTGCCCATTTACTTTTCCAGCAATTCAAACATTTCCTGCAATACCTTCTTGTCATCAAAATCGTTGCGCACACCGTTTATCTCCTGGTATTTTTCGTGCCCCTTTCCGGCAATCAGGATGATATCTTCCTGGTTACTCAAACTCACGGCCGTTTTAATGGCTTCTCTTCTATCGGCAATGCTGATGTATTTTTTCCTGGCTACCACACTCACCCCGGCTTCCATCTCCCTGATGATCTGCTGGGGATCTTCGTTGCGGGGATTGTCTGCTGTAAAAATTACTTTGTCGCTGTACTCGCAGGCTACTTCAGCCATGAGGGGTCTTTTAGTGGTGTCCCTGTTGCCACCACAACCCACCACAGTTATTATTTTTTCAAAACCCTGGCGCAAATTTTTAATGGTGGCCAACACATTGATCAAAGCATCCGGCGTATGAGCATAATCTACAATGCCTACTACTCTTTGCTGCGGGCTCACCATGTAATCAAACCTTCCCTCGGCGCCGTCGGTACTGCTCAGTTGAAGCAACACTTCTTGTTTATCCTGGCCCATACAAATGGCTGCACCGTATACTGCCAATAAATTATAAGCATTGAATTCGCCTATCAATTTAAAATGGACTTCTATGTCGTTGACCGTCATATGCAAGCCCGTAAGCCTGTTGTCTAAAATTTTACCTTTAAAATCTGCCAGCGTTTTAAGGCTGTAGAAATATTTTTTGCCTGCTGTATTTTGCAGCATTACTCCTCCCCTCTTATCATCTGCATTGCTAATGGCAAAACAACTGGCTGGCAACGTATCGAACCATGATTTTTTTACCCTTATGTATTCATCAAAGGTTTTATGGTAGTCGAGGTGATCGTGAGAAATGTTACTAAACAATGCCCCGGCAAATTGCAACCCGGCAATACGCTGTTGTTCTATTGCATGGCTGCTGCATTCCATAAACACATAAGCACAGCCTGCATCTTTCATTTGTTGTAGCAAGTTGTTTAATGTAACTGCATCTGGTGTGGTATGCGTAGCCGGGATGATAGTTTCTGCCACCTGGTTTTGCACGGTACTAATGAGGCCACATTTGTAACCGAGGGAAGTAAACAGTTTGTGCAAAAGCGTAACGATGGTTGTTTTTCCGTTGGTACCGGTTACGCCTACCAGCTTAAACTTTGTGCTGGGTTCACCATAAAATTTGTGGGCCATCCTCCCTGCTGCAACTGCAGTATTTTCTACCTGCACATAAGCAACGGCTTCTTGTAATGTAGCCGGCATTTGCTCACATACAATGGCTGTTGCACCCTTTTCTATAGCGGCAGCTATATGTGCATGGCCATCTGTGGCGCTGCCTTTAATGGCAATAAAACAACTTCCGGATGTTACCAAACGGGAATCGGTGTGCAGGGCACTGATACCAATGTTGGTATTGCCTTTTACAGACCGGATAGCAAGCTTATATAGTAATTCCTGTAACATTTATTTGGCTCAATTGAGCAGCAATAAAATTTTTTGTCCTTTGATAAATGTGTTGCCAGCCGCAAGGCTTTGATTTTGTACTCTTCCCCTACCCTGCACTTCTACGATCATTCCTTTATTTTCTAACAGGTAAACTGCATCTTTTAAACCCATGCCGTAAGTATCTGGCACTACCTTGCTTGCAGTGGCAGTGTTGGCTGCCATTGATAAGCCTGCTCCATTATTTTTCATTTGCATGTTTCTCCAATATCCTCCCTGCACAGAATCACGATAACTAATGTGCAGGTAACTAAATATGGACTGGTAATCGTTTTTTAAACCATAAGAGCTATACTGCAAGGTATCAGCCACAGGATTGTTTACCTTGTTTTCGTTGGCAATAAAGCGACTAAAAATGCGGTCACTGATTTCTTTAAAAACGGTACCCGATACATCTGCGCCATAAATTTTCTTTGACTCCCGGCTATTTTGAATAACCACAGCCATGGTATATTTTGGTTTACCTGAGGGAAAATAGCCAATGAAAGAGGCCTGGTAAATTTTATTGCCTTTATTGTATCCCCTGTTATCCAGCGCCGTTACGGCTGTGCCTGTTTTACCTGAAATAGAATAAGCCGAATCGAACAACACCCGGTGGCCGGTGCCATGCGCACTGTCTACTACAGCTTTTAAACATTCTTTTGCCTGCACCAACGTTTCATCGCTGCAAATTTTTTCAACCAAAATCTCGGGTTCCATTTTTTTTACATTCACACCGTAGGCGTTGATAGAATTTACGAGGTAGGGTTTCATCATTCTGCCATCATTGGCTACTGCATTGTACAACATGAGCATGTGTAGTGGCGTCACCAATTCCTCGTAACCATGTGCCATGTAAGGAATGGTAGTTTTAGACCAGCTGCGATTGGCCGGTGTTTTAATGGTGGGCCTGCCCGAAGATGCTATGATATCTATCCCGGTCATTTGGTTCAGCCGAAATTTTTGAAGATGTTTTACAAAGTTTCCAGGTTCGCTGTGGTAATATTGATCTGCCAGCTTTGCAAATGCCACATTGCTACTGGTAAGAAAAGCTTGCTTTACGGTGATGTTGCCTGCTCCGAGATGAGAATCTTTTATTCTTAAACCATAAAATGATTTCATACCTCCCTCGCAGTCTACAATAGAATTAATAGTTACATGCTTGTCTTCGAGCAGGCTCAACAATGTGGCGAGCTTGAAAACAGAACCTGGCTCGGTTGCCTTTCCAATTCCATAATTCAAATCTTCTGCATAGCTACCGTCAGGTTGCTTACCCAGGTTGGCAATAGCTTTCATTTTTCCCGTGGCTGTTTCCATAATCAACACGGTACCATGCACCGAATTGTTGCCTATCATCATACGCATAAGCGCATTTTCGGCCACATCCTGCATGTAGGTATCCAGCGTGGTAATGATGTCCTTTCCATTTACAGGATCTAACTCAGAGCCCATCACCGGCATATAAGAACCGCCTACATAGCGGATCAATCTTTGACCTGATATGCCTCTCAACAAACTGTCATAAGTAAGTTCGAGCCCTACATTTTTCTTTGCATCTAACCGGGAAAGGCCAATAGTTCTGTTGGCCAGCAATACATAAGGGTTGATGCGTTTGTCCCGGGTATCTATTATAAAACCGCTTTTGTTTCTACCTTGTCTTACCAAGGGAAAAGAGCGCAGGCTGCGATATTCATCAAAAGAAATTTTCTTCTTTAGGGCAAAATAGCGGTCCTTATTTTTATAAGCCAGCTGCAACAATTTTTTGTATTCTGCAGCAGTTCGGTCTTTAAACAAAGTAGCCATAGAGAGGCTAAGAGAATCAACATTTTCTTTGAAGCGCTTGCCCTGTTTTTCCCGCAACCCCTCGGCAGCAAAATCTACATACACATCAAAGACAGGGATAGACGTACTTAAAAGGTTACCATCTTCACTGTAAATGCTGCCACGCTCTGCATCTATTGGCAAGTACTTTAACTGCAGGCTTTCACCCATTTCTCTCCAATAATCTCCCTGCACTTGCTGCAGGTAAAATGCACGACCCAGCACCATGGCGCTTAGTACTACTATGCCCAGGAAGCACAGGTAGACTCTCCATAATATGTCGTTTTTAATTTCCATGATACCCCAAACCCCTAAAGGGGCTTTGCAGGTTATTATTTAGTGATAGCTTCTTTCTTTATTCAAACTTTTTTTTGCTAGTGTTATGTGAAGCGTGAATTGTGAATGGTGAATGGTCAATATTTCACTATTGATTCACCATTCACAAATCGCCACGTCATTTTATCCTTAACAAAGCACTAGTTCACAGTTTCTAATCTCACCTTTCTGCCCACTTTAAGGGGCGGAGGGGGCATTTAAAACCACCGGTGGCTGTTTGGGTTCTTTGAGGCCCAATGGCTCCACTGCTTTTACCAGTTCACTTGCTTTGCTTCGGTATATCACATCTGCCTTTACAGATTTGTATTCGTACTCCAGCTCTTTTATATTTTTTTCACTTACCGCTATTTTTCGCACCAACTTATCTGCCATGTGCCCATTATAGATGTACAATACCGCCAGGCCCGCCAGGAAGAGAAAAAAAGGAATGTTCATTACAATCCATTTGTAGTTGAACACTTTCTTCCATTCCCTTTTTAAGAAGGCGTTTGACTCTATACTTTTAGTTACTTCACTCATCACTTATTTTTTTTGTGCTATTCGTAATTTGGCACTTCTCGATCTTGGGTTTATTTTCAATTCTGCAGCACTTGCTCCAATGGGCTTTTTACTAATGATGGTTAAGGGGCTTTCCTGCCGGGTACCGTACACATCATCCGCTTCTGGCTCCTGCACGGCGCCGTGCTTAAAAAAATTTTTAACCATCCTATCTTCCAGTGAATGAAAACTGATGACTACCAAGCGGCCTCCGGGTTTCAAGGCCGGCACGGCTTGCTGCAGCATTTCTTCCAGGGCACCCATCTCGTCATTTACCGCTATGCGCAAAGCCTGAAAAACCTGGGCAAAATATTTATTTGGATTGCCTTTTACGATTGCCTGAAGGGACTGTTTAAAAGCATTGATGGTTTTAAACGGTGTGATGGCTCTTTGCTCTACAATTGTTTTGGCAAGGGTTTTAGAATTGGTGACCTCTCCAAATTTTTCGAAGATTTTGTGGAGCTGCAACTCCGTAGAATTGTTCAGAACTTCAGCAGCTGTTACAGTCTGTCTATTGTCCATGCGCATATCCAGAGCCGCATCAAACCTGGTAGAAAAACCTCTTTCCGCCTCATCAAACTGGTGACTTGAAACACCGAGGTCTGCTAAAATGCCATCTACCTGTGTTTGTTTATGCAGGCGAAGAAATTTTTGCAAGTGACGAAAATTTTGGGCTACAAAAATGATCCGCTTGTCGTTGGGTACATTTTTTCTTGCAGCTTCATCCTGGTCAAACACAATCAGCTTTCCGTCTTCGTTCAGGTTTTTCAAAATTTCCTTGCTGTGGCCGCCACCACCAAAAGTGCAGTCCACATATACGCCAGCGGGTTTTATATCCATGGCTTTAATAGCTTCCTGCAATAAAACCGGCACGTGGTAGTCGCCGGCCTGATCGGCCGAATCCTGATCTTCCCTGATGTTTTTGGTATTTCCCATACTATTCAACTTTAGGTCAGATCAACTTGTCGCCAGGTTTATTCATTACTTCGTTGGCCAGGTTACTAAAGGCCTCGGGGGTAAATGATTCAAAGAACTCTTTATACTTGGTTTTATCCCAAATCTCAATTTTGTTTACTGCCGATACCAGCACAATGTCTCTTTCCAGCGAAGCATGCCCCATTAAATTTTTGGGCAGCAACAGGCGGCCCGCAGTATCCAGGTCTACCTCGGTGGCGCCGTTCAAAAAATAGCGCCGAAATTCTCTTACTTTGGGATCGAAATCGTTCAGTTGGCTAATCTGGGTAAAGATGGGCTCCCAGGTAGGAAGGGGGTATAGGGTAAGGCACTTTTCAAATCCCCTGTTTATTACAAATTGGGCAGCAGCATCCTGCGGCAGTTGCTTTTTAAAGCCGGCCGGCAAAAGGAATCTTCCTTTCGTATCGATGGTTGCTTCGTATTCGCCCAAAAAGCCTATCATGAAGGGAATTAAGTTGGTTATGAAGTATTAATTACACAAAATAACACTTTTTCCCACTTTGCGACACTTTTTTAGAAAAAGTTATTTATCCACAGTAACTTATGCCTACCTATGGCCGGTTTGGACGATTTTAGAGGAATGGATCTGTGAACTGAATGTGGATTAGTGTGGAAACCTGTGGGTAACTGGATTGAAGGATGCTATGGCTAGCAGCGTGGGATCGAAAAGTGGAGTACATTAACTAGTGGGATAGGTTCGGTTTCTATTTTGCGAGTGGGAGGCTTATGATGAAACAGCTGCCTTTACCTAGTGTACTTTCCGCCTTGATAGTACCCTGGTGAGCATTAACCATCGTTTTTACATAGCTAAGCCCCAGGCCAAAACCTTTCACATTGTGTATATTGCCGGTATGGGCCCGGTAGAATTTTTCAAAAATACGGCCCAGGGTTTCCTTGTTCATGCCTATACCGTTGTCTTCAATTTTTATTTTAAAATGCTGGCCGCTGTTCAAAGTAGTTAGTTTAATATGCGGATTGTCTTTAGAATACTTTACGGCATTGTCCAACAGGTTGTTTACGAAATTTATAAAATGTACCTCATCGGCCATTATAACATCATTGGCAGCGTCCATCTTCACTTCCAATACACCATTTTTTTCCTGCAAGGGTAAGGTCATATTGTTTATCGCAATACTCATAAGGTTATGAGCGCCATGCCGGTTAAGGTTCAGTTGAACTTCCTGCTTATCCAGCAACGCTGCCTGCAGTATAGCTTCCACTTGCTTATTCATCCGCTTATTCTCTTCCTTTATAACGCCGGCAAAATATTGGGTCTTCTCTTTATCGCCCATCACCTTTTCGTTTTTCAAAGCATCTACTGCAAGGGAGATGGTAGCCAGCGGGGTTTTGAACTCATGGGTCATATTATTGATAAAGTCAGACTTGATCTCACTAAGTTTTTTCTGTTTTAGCAAACTGCGAATGGTAATGTAAAATGCGGTGGTGATGATGAGCGTAAAAAGGATGGATCCCATGATGAACCAGAAGATTTCCTTTAAAACAATGGAACGCTCGTTGGGTACAATTACAACAAGCAATTCTTCCATGGTTAAGTTTTCCAGGCTTGATCCACTAGGTGCAACTAATGGGTAAGCATGCTGAAAATTATCGAGTGTATCGATGGCATATTTGTAAAAGTTTTCCGTTTGAATTTCCTCTCCCAAAATACTATTTTGCGCAATGGCAAACTCGAAGGGCACATCTCTTGTAAGGTATTTATTGAGGGAGTGCTTAATAATCTCACTGATTTCATCTTTGCTGAACCGTTGAATCACAGAATTTTTCATAAATTCCATGGGTCTTTTTTCAGATGGAAAAAGTAATTCGCTTTTCTTTTTTGGGTAAGGCAGGATGGTACGCTCTACCATTAGTTTTTCTGCCGCTTCTGCTGTGGCCCGGCTAATATTTTCCGACAGCTGCTGTTCCTTAATATCCTTAGCACTTTGTATCCATTTTATCTGAAAAAAAATAAGCCCTAATAAACTAAGCAAGGTGAGTACCGTAATGATAGGGAAAATTTTTTTCATGAATGGCTTGCTAGATTTGAATGTGTGTGATAGCACAAATCTAAAGCTTTAACCTTTTTAAACAGTTTATATAAATCCACTATTTTTTTAATTAACGAAGGTTTACCAGCGACGCTGCTTGTGTTTTTTTATTTTTTTCTGCAATAAAATCTTACTTTAGAAACATGATTTCACCGGCATCAGGCATATTGTTAATAGCAGAACCCTTTTTGAAAGATCCTTCTTTTATGAGATCCGTGGTGTTGCTTTGCCGCCATGAA
Source organism: Chitinophagales bacterium (assembly GCA_038257335.1). GTDB lineage: Bacteria > Bacteroidota > Bacteroidia > Chitinophagales > Chitinophagaceae > Ferruginibacter. Next base: position 41,985 of record JBBSJJ010000010.1, read on the forward strand.
ACAGAGGAGGGCAGTTTTGGTTTTGTACTGAACAACTTGTTTCCGCAAAAATTAGACGAATTGCTTCCGGTGTTTTCTGGCTTTGACTGGCCTGTTTATAATGGTGGACCCGTACAACCAGACACTTTGCATTATGTGCATCAATACCCCTCACTGCTTCCAGAATCTGTGAAAATAACGGATAAGTGTTACTGGGGCGGCGATTATGATACGCTCAGAGACCTCATACTTGAAGGAAGTATTGACCCTGGAAAAGTAAAGTTTTTTTTAGGATATAGCGGCTGGAGCGAGGGCCAGCTGGTGGGCGAAATAGAAGAAAATAGCTGGCTAACGGTGGAAGCAACCAAGAAAATTATTTTCGAGACGCCGCAGGATGCCATCTGGAAAGCAAGCCTGATACAACTGGGTGGAAAATATGAAAGAATGATTCATTTCCCCACAGACCCACAATTGAACTGAACCGTTGAAGGTTGAGCCTAAACATTTTTTATTTGCACAAGGCTGCAAACTTACTTCTGCCAACTTTTCCCTTTCCACTTCGAACACCTATATTCACAAAAAATTATCATTGCTCTACAGGCTGCTTAAAATACCTGCTGCTATTAGCTTTTGGTTATACTGCAGGCAACTGCGTGTAACCCACAAAGCCATGCTTGCTGCCAGGGGTCCCCTGTTGATTGCCTGCAATCATCCCAATTCTTTTTTAGATGCCATCATTATTTCATCTCTTTTTAAAAGGCCTGTGTACTCCCTTGCCAGGGGCGATGCGTTTAAAAATAAATTAATTAGTGCTCTGCTGCGGTCGCTAAAGATGCTGCCGGTATATCGCAGCAGTGAAGGCGTAGAAAACATGGAACACAACTACCAAACGTTTGCGGCCTGCAAAGAAATTTTTAAAAATGATGGCATTGTTTTGATTTTTAGTGAGGGCAGATGCATCAACGAATGGCACCTGCGCCCACTCATGAAGGGCACGGCCCGCCTTGCTATCAGCAGTTGGGAAGAGGGTATTGATCTAGCCATTCTCCCGACTGGCATCAACTACCAAAGCTTTACTGTTTTTGGTAAAAATATAGATCTGAATTTTGGTGAATTTATTTACAAAAAAGATGTACCCACTCAAGAGGGTTTCGGAAAATCAATCAACACATTTAACCAACTACTGCAGGCTGCACTCCAACCATTGGTATATGAAATTGATAAAAATGACAGCAAACCCTTGAGGCAAAAAATGGGAGCTCCAGTTTCCATACTTAAGAAGATATTGCTTGCTGCACCCGCTATTATTGGCTGGCTGCTGCACTCGCCATTGTATTTTATTGCCAAAAAAATATCCAGCAAAAAGGGATACGACAGCGATCATTATGATTCTATCTTGTTTGGCATATTATTTTTGAGCTACCCCTTTTATTTATTGTTGATAGCCTTATTGATCAACCTAACTGCCGGAGCAAGCTACTGGCTGCTGGTAGCATTCCTGCCATTATTTGCCTGGAGTTATATGATGCTGAAGAAACAATTTTAAAAAATAAATTCTATGAAAAAGCCCCTGCAAAATGCAAGGGCTGTTAGTAAAATTGTAGGTGTAATATTTTTATACTTCTGTGGCACCTTCTACCAAGACCGTCGTTTTATTGTTTAGCACTTCTACAAAGCCACCCTGTATGGTATAAGATGCCGTGTTGCTCTTATCTTTTAGAACTTTAAGTCTGCCTGCTTTGAGAGCACTTACCATAGGTGCGTGTTTGTCTAATACTTCAAACAAACCATTGATGCCCGGCAACTGAACGCCGTAAACATCTCCGCTAAAAATTTTACGATCGGGTGTTAGTATTTCAAGTGTCATATTTCCCCTGTCCCCTAAAGGGGAACTTGGTTTGTTGGTTAAAAATTATTTAGTTAGCATGTTGTATTTGACCGCTTCGATAAAAGATCAATAAAGGTATTTGGTACAAGTGAGTGACCCCGCAATCCTGTCGGGGGAGCCACAACAATTATCCCGTCCGTATGGGATGAAAAACAAATGTTCATTCCAAAAGCCAAACTATTTCTTCAAAGAGTTTTATCGAAAGACGAATATACTTTCAGCCTAAGTACCCCTTTAGGGGCCAGGGGCTTCTTACGCCTGCGCCGCTGCCATCAACTTCTTACCTTTTTCAACTGCATCTTCCAAAGTACCTACCAGGTTAAAGGCTGCTTCCGGATACTCATCCACTTCTCCATCCATGATAGCATTGAAACCACGAATGGTATCTTCTATAGGAACCAATACACCTTTCAAACCAGTGAACTGCTCTGCCACAAAAAACGGCTGAGAAAGAAAACGCTGTACTTTACGTGCCCTTGATACGATCAGTTTATCTTCGTCACTCAACTCATCCAGACCGAGAATGGCGATGATATCCTGTAATTCTTTATAACGCTGTAAAATTAATTTCACCCTATCGGCAGTGTTGTAATGCTCTTCGCCTACGATAGCTACTGTAAGTATTCTTGAAGTAGAATCCAATGGATCTACCGCTGGGTAGATACCAAGATCCGCAATTTTACGACTTAATACAGTGGTGGCATCCAAATGGGCAAATGTTGTAGCCGGTGCCGGATCGGTCAAATCATCCGCTGGCACATAAACCGCCTGTACCGAAGTAATAGAACCATTTTTTGTAGAGGTAATCCGCTCCTGCATCAGGCCCATTTCTGTAGCCAATGTAGGTTGGTAACCCACGGCAGATGGCATACGACCCAAAAGAGCCGACACTTCAGAACCTGCCTGTGTAAAACGGAAGATATTATCTACAAAGAAAAGAATGTCTTTACCCTGGCCTTCGCCATCGCCATCACGAAAATATTCTGCAATAGTCAAACCACTCAATGCCACACGAGCTCTTGCTCCGGGTGGTTCGTTCATCTGACCAAAAACGAAAGTAGCTTTTGAATCTTTCAAACCTTCCATGTCTACAGAAGCAAGATCCCATCCGCCTTCTTCCATGCTATGCTTAAATTTTTCGCCGTAGTTCATGATGCCTGCTTCAATCATCTCACGCATCAGATCATTTCCTTCACGGGTTCTTTCTCCCACGCCTGCAAACACAGATACACCATTGTATGCTTTTGCAATATTGTTGATCAATTCCTGGATCAATACTGTTTTACCAACACCTGCACCACCAAACAATCCAATTTTACCACCTTTAGCATATGGCTCAATAAGGTCGATAACTTTAATACCAGTGAAAAGAATTTCGTTAGCGGTACTCAAGTCTTCAAATAAGGGTGGCTTGGCATGAATGGCACGACCACCTTCTTTGCTTACCTGTGGCAAACCATCAATAGCATCACCTGTTACATTAAAAAGACGTCCTTTGATAGCATCTCCTACCGGCATTGCAATTGGCTTACCGGTATCAATTACTTTAGTACCACGTACCAAGCCTTCGGTACCATCCATTGCGATGGTTCTCACACTGTCTTCACCCAAATGCTGCTGCACTTCCAGCACCAGTTTATCGCCGTTTTCACGGATGAGTTCCAATGCATTTAAAATTTCGGGAAGTTTTGACTCGGCATCAAACTGCACGTCTACAACAGCGCCGATGATGGATTTTACTTTGCCGGTATTGGCCATAAAAAGTATTTAAAGTATAAAAGGTTTGTATTTCAGGGCGCAAAGGTAAGGCTTGAGGGTTGTATTTAAAAATTGGGAAAGAAGTTTTTTTGAGCTCCGCCGCTATCGTAGTGAGATGCAGGCAGACGGTTTTTAATGGCAACTTTCACGGGACATGATACCTGGCCGACTGATCTTTTTACATGGCGGAATAAATAGCCCTATTTTTGCCAGCATTATATCAAATTCTATTTATGAAATATATCTTACCAGTTTTGTTCATTGGCTTTATGGGCGTGGCCTGCTCACCTGCTGCCAGGTTTAAAAAAGATGAGGCGGAGTTTAAGGCCAGCAAGGTTGTAATGAGTTTCACCTCCATTGCAGATATGAATGATGCTCATTTCGATATTAAAGAAAATAATTATTTTGAATTTTATCGCCAACTTTTCGACAGCGTAAAAAATACGCACTACCCTGGCCGTTATACCCGCAAGGGAGATACTCTTTACCTTATGTATTACGACAGCAAAGGAAAAAAGGTGCTCGGCACTAAAGCTGTAGTGCATGAAGGCAAGAAAGAAATTGCCTTTTTTAAGTAGTTGCTCAATTCCTGTTGCCAGAACTCGGAAGTTCATTTTTTTATAGGTTAAAAAGTGTGCTGCTGTTTAACGTGCAGTGCACACTAACTTTAGATTCAAATTTCAGCGGGCAATTTGGGTTTTCTATTGGCCACCCAAACACCTGCCAGTATAATAAAGACCGATAATACTTGTTTCCACCCTACCTGTTCACCGAAAATAATTCCCCAAAAAATGGCTACCGCTGGAATGCCGTAGGTTACCATGGAGGCAAAAACGGCGCCTGCACGTTTTAATAAAACATAAAACAAAATGGTGGCCAGGGCTGTACCAAAAATTCCCAGGGTGGCTGCATAGCCGGTAGATATCAAGGTTTCCCTTTGCAAAAGGTCTTTATCGAAATAACCGGTTAAGAAAAGAACGAACGCTGCAGGAATGGCATTCAAACTAAGGCTCACCGAAGCTATTTTTAAAGAACTGATTGTTGCAAGATGGCGATGCACCATGTTTACATTGTAACCATACAGTGATGTGGCCAACACAACGTATAGAATACTCACAACATTGCTATTTTCTTTAAAACCGGGCTGGCTAAAAAACAATAAAATGCTACCGGCAAAAGCCAGCATTATGCCCCAAACTTTATTGCGGGGCGTTGTTGTTTGAAAAAAAACTGCTCCTGCCATTATTACAAAAATGGGTGTAAGTGCATTGAGCGTCCCTGCCAGCGAACTGTCAATATCTTGCTCTGCCAGGCAAAACAGGTAGGCAGGTATCAAACTGCCCAACATGCCCGACATAAAAATAATTGCCAATTTGCTCTTTGGAATATGGCGGATGCTGAGCAACGCCACTGGCGACAATACCAATCCCGCAGCAGCGATGCGGATAGAAGCCACCTGGTAAGCTGACAAATGCAATAGTCCGCCTTTGATTAAAATGAAACTACTACCCCAAATGAATGACAAGGCGATAAATAGAAACCAATCAGTGAGTTTGTTGTTCATATCCTGTAATGAGGCGCAAAGTTGATTGAATAAATCAGCATTACAATATTTTTTGCTATTTTGACGAGATCATAAAGAATATATCTAAAACCCAAAAAAAATACCATCATGGTAATTGTAAAAGAATTCAGAGAATTTATTGCAAAGGGAAATGTTATTGATTTGGCAGTAGCTGTAATCATTGGAGGTGCATTTGGCAAAATTGTTACATCGTTTGTAGAAGACATCATTACTCCCCTACTGTTAACGCCAGCTTTGAAAACGGCTGGGGTTGCTAAAATTGAAAACTGGGCTCCAGGAGGTATCTACTGGGGCAAATTTTTAAACGCAGTGCTTACATTCCTTGTTATTGCGTTTGTTATATTTTTAATGGTGAAAGGGATAAATTCCTTGAAGAAAAAAGAAGAGGCTGCACCAACGCCCCCCTCTACTACCGAACAATTGTTGATGGAAATCAGGGATGCACTTAAAAAATAATTTCAAACATCTTAGTTTCAAACGGCTGCCGGTTTTCCGACAGCCGTATATTTTTGCACCACAACACAACAACATGAAAAAATCAGTCAGTTTTTTACTAACGCTCACAATAGCCGCTTGCTCCTTCGCCCAGGATGTAACTGTGAAAGACCTAAAAAAGGACGCTGAAAAATCTATCAAAAAAGATGATAAAGACACCAGTAACCAAACCTGGAAAAAAGGAGGCTTGTTTAATTTGAACATCAACCAGGGCTCGCTGAGTAACTGGAGTGCGGGAGGTGAAAAGTTTTCCTTCTCCCTAAATGCTTTTCTCAACGTATTCGCATTTTACAAAAAAGATAAAAATTACTGGGATAACAGCCTGGACCTGGCTTATGGCATAGTGAATACCACCAGCCTGGGCAAACGCAAATCGAGCGACCGTATAGATTTTACTTCTAAGTATGGTTATGCATTATCGAAACACTTAAATGTAGCAACGCTTCTAAATGTCCGTAGCCAGTTTGCCAGGGGGTTTGCTTATGCTAAAACTACCAATGACGATGATACGGCTTTGCTTACTTCCAAAACCTTGATGCCTGCCTACATATTACTTTCACTGGGACTGGACTATAAGCCCGCAGGTAACTTTTCTTTATTCTTATCACCTGCCACAGCCCGCTGGGTAATTGTAGCAGACGATCTGTTGGCTCCATTGTACAGTGTTCCAGTTGAAAAAAATGCCCGCCAGGAATTTGGCGCTTTTGCAAGTGCCAACCTGCTTCAAAAAATTGGAGCAAATATGACATTTAAATCTAAGATGGATCTTTTTTCTAACTACAAAAGCAATCCGAAGAACGTGGATATTTTTTGGACCAATGTATTGGCGGCAAAAATTACCCGTTACATCAACTTTACCTTAAATTTTGATATGATATACGACGATGATACTCAGAATGTAAACCCGGCCAAAGGGCCTGCACCACAACTACTGCAATTGATGGGTCTTGGGTTTGCCTATAATTTTAATGCTAAAAAACCATAATTTTACCGCCCCTGCTCAGCAGCTGCCTGCCGGACCTTTTTAAGCACGATAAAATTTTTACAGTGAACTTTACCACCTACCAGATAAAGCTGGACCAGTTTGAAGGACCTTTTGACCTATTGCTTTTTTTCATAGAAAGAGATGAACTGGATATTTATAATATTCCCATCACAAAAATAACCAACGAATTCCTGGATCATATTCACCAGTCAGAAAAACTCAATATTGAACTGAGTAGCGAATTCATTCTTTTCATCAGCACGCTCATGCGCATCAAAGCCAAAATGCTGCTGCCTCGCAAAGAACTCGATGCCTCGGGCAACGAAATTGATCCGAGACAAGAACTGGTAGATAAAATTCTTGAATACAAGAAGTTCAAGGAAGCTTCTATAGTGATGGCAGAACTGGAGGCGGAGCGCATGCTCATGATCAAAAGAGGGAACCTGCAAAAAGAACTGTCGCAGATAGGTGAAGAAGCAGGCGAAGGCACCGAAATACAAACCCTTACGCTTTTTAAGCTAATGAAGGCCTTTGAAAAAGTAATGCTGCGCATCCAGGAAAAAAATAATAAACCCGTGCACACCGTGGTGCAATACGATTACACCATGGAGGGCATCCGGGACTACATGCTCACCATCAGCAGGGAAGAAAAAACCCTTTCTTTTGAAAAAATATTTGAGCCTTGCGAAAACCGCATACACGCCATATTCATTTTTTTGAATATGTTGGAACTGGTGCAACAAAAATTTATGAGCATTATAACCGGGGAGGGAAGAAATAACTTTATTATTGAATACAACGAACACAGGGAAGAAGACCAGTCTACTGCTTTAACCGAGGATGACTGGACGAACGTTAACTAATTAAGCAGCAAAAAATTTGTAGAAAGCAATTCCCCACAGGAGTTGCTTTTTTATTTATTGCCACAACATTTGAGGGTGCCGAGTAATAGTTTCCCCAGATTGCAAAATGGCTAACTTGAAAATTGTTGGCACAATATTTCAAATAATACAATGGAAACAGTAACGCCCTCTTTATGAAAATTGTGAACAGTGATCTTGATAAAAAGCAGCTAAGAAGGAATGTAATATCCGTAGCCGATGCAGTAGCAATGAATGCGGCCCCTGAATACTGGTTATGCTTTAAGCAGGCAGGTCTTCACGTGCTGGCGCTGGTATCTGTTGCCAAACTTTTTCTAACACAACAGCATCTACACTAATTTGCAAAATCCCTAAAAACTACCCAATGAGTAACTCCAACGTAGCCGTAAAAGAATTGCAAAATTTAATGCTGGCAAATTATGAAAGGATGGTGGCCTTTGAACATGCCGCCTTTAATGCAGGTACAAACCAGCTGAAACTATATTTCGAAGAAAAAGCTAATGAAAGTGAACAAAATATAGAAGAACTGAATGCCGTTTTATACAGCCTAAACCAAACTGGTTTTGATGTAGCAAGCGTAGCCTCCAAAAACCTGCTTGGCACAACGGATCTTTTCACAGGGCAAAAGAACATGAATGTATTATTAAAGCATATTCAGTATCTGGAAAAATCAGTAATTGGCTGGTATAAAAAAGGCATGAAAAATTTGAAAGGGCTTTCACACAACACCACGTTATTATTAGGCAAACATTACACGGAACTGCAGGCTTCGCACCTGTACGTACAAAACTGTTAGATACCTACTATTGATATTTGAAGCAGCGCCCGTGCAAGCGCTGCTTTTTTTGTAGCTTAGTTTACCTGGGCAACTCAATCAAAATGGCAGAGAATCAAATGGCATTATATTTGATGTTTGAACATTAATTAAATTTTTTGTTATGAAAATGACCATACACCGAGCCAGCGAAAGAGGCAGTGCCGACTATGGCTGGTTAAAACCTACATATTATTTCAGCTTTAGCAACTACCATAACCCGGAAAAAGTGAGGTTTGGTTTGCTAAGGGTATTGAACGATGACTTTATTGCGGGTGGCGGTGCTTTTGGCACACATCCGCACGATAATATGGAAATAATTACGATACCCTTTACCGGTGCGCTTAAGCACAAAGACAGCTCAGGTGGCGAGGGTGTTATTAAAGCCGGCGATGTACAGATCATGAGTGCAGGCACAGGTGTAGAGCATTCTGAAGCAAATGAATCGACTACGGAACCGGTTACACTTTTCCAGGTTTGGCTCTATCCCAAAGAAAGGAACATTAAACCAAGGTATGACCAGCGCAGTTTTGACACTGCAGACCGGGTAAATAAATGGCAGTATGTGGTTTCGCCTGTTGAGGCAGATGCTGGCTTATGGATAAACCAGGATGCACGGTTTGCCATGACGAATTTAGAGGCAGGCAAAACCATTGACTATGCCAATGCTTTCAAGGGTAATGGTGTCTTCGTAGTTGTGATCAATGGCTCTGTTGAGATAGATGGTAAAAAACTGGGTAAAAGAGATGCTGCCGGCATTGAATCCTCTGACAATTTCAGCATTACGGCGAGCGAAGATGCAGAGCTGTTGGCTATAGAAGTTCCCATAAATTGATAGATTTAAAATTTATTCAGCAGCCCTGCACGCAATGCGGGGCTTTCTTTATTTACGGGTTTGTGAATATGGTTTATAATACTACCTTTACTAACCATCCCCCTGATAGCTTTACCTAAGCCACATTTATAGAATACTAAAATTTTTTAAATGAAACTTGCGCAGGTAATACCCATGTCCTTTCTGCTTTTATTTTTTTTAAACTCATTGCCGGGATTTTCCCAAAAACGCATAGCGGTGATAGGCTCTTCGTCTGCTTATGGGTTTTTTACCTCTGCCTCTGGTATACCGAGAGATAGCGCATGGGTATTTAAAGTAAAGAAGCATTTTAAAGATCTTGACATTATTGACACCCTTTTTAACCTGGGGCAAAGCAGTACCGATTGTTTTGATGGAATGCCAAGCAGCTACACACCGCCAGCAGGCTTCAATTACAGATTGCCCAATCCCCATATTAACATCACAAGAGCTATTAATTTATCTCCAAAGCCCGACGTGATCATTGTAAATTATCCAACCAACAATTACGACTGGATACCCAACGCTCAAATAATTGCATGCCTGCAGACCATAAAGGATAGCGCCAATGCAAACAAAATAAAGTGCTTTATAACTACCACACAGCCCAGGGACGGCTTCAGCCCCGCAGAAAGACATAAATTATTAGCACTCCGTGATCTCATATTAAATCAATTTGGTGAATTTGCGATAGATTTTTACTCAGGCATCGTACAAGAACCAGAGCTTAGAATAAAAACAATTTATTCTCTAGGCGATGGTGTTCATTTAAACCCCGCAGGCCATACCATATGCAAAGGGAAAGTGTTGGAGAAAAATTTATTCTTTGAATTAGTTCCCGTAACATTCGGCGAGCTCAAGGCCACGGCCCAGGCAGAAACTATATTGCTACAATGGCAAACTTTAAATGAACATAACAACAAGCACTTTGTTATTCAAAGCAGTAGAGATGGTTTAAACTTCCTTCCATTGGCTACTGTAGAGGGCAAATTAAATTCTTCTGGATCGCTTCCCTATTCTTATAAAGATATTCATCCTTTAGAAGGTCAAAATTATTACCGTGTGGCAGCAGTTTCTACCCGGGATCAGAAAGAATTCTCTAATATTATATCAGTGAGATTTAAAAAGCAGGCCAAGGGAATGGCTTCAATAAAAAATACCAGTACACTCATACAGTTGAGTTTTACAAAAACACCTGAAAGTCCTGTACAAGCAGCCCTTTACAATATGCAGGGTAAGCTTGTTTTAACACGCACATTGGCAGCAAACAATTCTAATTTTATTTCCATCGGTATTGCGGAGCTTCCTGCGGGAAAATATATTTTACAGCTGCAGTTGAAAGACCAAAAAGAAACATTCCAGCTAATGAAGTGGTAAGCTGAATATCAGGACAATTTAATTATTTGTATATCTCCAATAAAATTGGCTTACCGGAAGCACCAATACAACTGGCAAGCTTTTTTAAAAATTCCGGCGCCACAGTAGGGCATCCAAGACTGGGGCAAATGGGTAGAGGATACACCTCGTCTGCAGGAACGCAGCTATGCCCGTGCAATACCACAAATCTCTCAAATGCTTTGCTGTTGCTTTTTTCCAAACCATGCAATTTGTAGGCAAGGCCAAAGCGGCCCTGGTATGCATTGCCAATTTTATATTTACCCAGGGATGTACAACTGCTCCCTGGCACATTGGAAAAATACAATTCCTCCCCGCCCGTGATGGAGCCTGCGCCATGGGTAACAAGGCCAGCCTTTTCTACCTTACCAGTTTTAAAATTGTAAATAAAAAAACGTTGCCTGCCTGAAGGCACACTCATGTCTATCATAAAACAACGATCTACATTGAACCCGTTTTGCACTGCGTATGCTTTTAATGCAAGTGCTTTTGCCTGCAGCCTAACATGAACTTTTTCCTCACTTGCTTTGAGGCTTGATTTACTGAATTGGAAACTTTGCCTGCTACCTCGCAGGCTTGGTTGATACCAAAAAAAATATACCATCGTGGCGATGGCAAAACATATGCAACAAGTGAAAATGGAAACCCTAAGCAGTATTCGCATAAACTTTTTTGTGTTGAGATGCTGAACGTTTTGGTTTCCATAAATTTGGAATGAAGAAAGTTAATTAATTAAAGTAGGGGGCAAAGGTATTAATCTTTGCCGCCCTCTCACACCACCGTATGTACTTGCGTGTACGGCGGTTTCTTTAAAGTGTTTTACGATGTAAGGACTTGTAGTTTTCACTCAGGCTGTAATAGCCTTTAGCA